>JBFMFT010000204.1:0-8747 GCA_040751925.1 Chloroflexota bacterium | reverse complement strand
TCGCCCCTGCTCCCCCACCTGCTCCCCATTTTGCCTACAATCTGTCCACAGCCATCCCCTAAAGCCTCCGTATATTAGGGTGAAGACGTTGCCAAACGCCGTTGCTACGGTTTGGTAACGTTGGCGGCCACGGTGGCGAGACGCTCGTTCCTTATGATGGTTACCAAGACAGTTGACCACATTAGATGACGAGGATGAAGATGATTGAGCAAAAAGGGGTGTTCAGATGGATGCACAACAGTGGGCGGGTAAACGCAAGGCGGCCTGGCCGCCGCTATGGCTGGTGGTTCTGGTTCTTATTTTCGCCCCGGCCGTTCAGGCCCAAAAGAGCGCGGTAGGGCAGCTTTCTACACCTTTCGCCGTGAACAGCACGCTCGATGCGGCCGACGCCAGTCCGGGCGACGGCCTGTGCGCGACGGCCGCCGGTTCGTGCAGTTTGCGGGCGGCTATCGAGGAGAGTAATGCTGTGAGCGGTGAGGACACTGTCATCCTGGCGGCCGGCGTGTATACCTTAACGCTCGGCCACCTGGAAATTAGCGACGACCTCACCTTGACAGGTCAGGGGCCAGAGGCGACGGCCGTGCAGGGCAATGGCCTGGTGACGAACGACCGTGTCGTGACCATCCTGAGTCCGGCCGTCGTCACGATGGCCGACCTGACCATCAGCGGTGGCGGCGGCACTTATTCGCTCTACAAGGGCGGTGGCATCTACAACACCGGGGCGACGCTAACCCTGACCAACACCGTGCTATCGGGTAACTACGCCCGCTGGGATGGAGGCGGCCTCTACAACGACCAGGGTACAGTGACGATTACCAACAGCACGCTGCAAGGTAACGTCGCCACTCTCTATTCCGGTGGGGGGTTTTACAATTACCTCGGCACGGTTGTGGCGCAGGGCAGCACCTTCACCGGCAATAATGGCGGCTCACAGGGCGGCGGCGGCTTCAACAGCGGGGGGACAGTTACCATCAGCCAGAGTACCCTGACCGGCAACGTGAGCCGCACGGGTAGCGGTGTGGGCAGCGCGGGCGGCGTTCTGACGATTGACGGCAGCGCGATTTCGGGCAATACGGCCGTCTTTTCCGGCGGCGGTCTCTACAGTGGCGGTGAACTCATTCTTACTCGTAGCACTGTGACCGACAACGTAACCTGGTATGGCGGGGGTATCCATTACAATGGTCTGAGTGGCGGCCGCTTCACCATTCGTGACAGCGCGATCGTCAACAACCAGGCCATCAACTATGGCGGCGGCCTCTACCTGCTCAACGGGTCGGGTGTTCTTATCAACAGCACCATCGCCGGCAACGTGGCTACCGTCTATGGCGGGGCCATTTACAGCACGGCCGCCCTCTCCGTCTATCATAGTACCCTCTCTGGCAACACGGCCGAATTTGGCGGGGGTATCTATTGGCTGAACAACACGATTACCCTGCAAGGGACCATTCTGGCGGCTAACGCCGCTACCTGGAGCTACCCAGATTGCAGCGGGACCATTACCTCCAACGGCTATAACCTGGTGGGGGATAATAGTGGATGCGCCTTCAACGCCGCCACAGGCGACCTGGTAGGCACAGCCGCCGCTCCCCTCGACCCCCTGCTGGGCCCATTGCAGGATAACGGCGGCGCCACCTGGAGCCTGGCCCCTCTGCCCGGCAGCCCGGCCGTTGACGCGAGTGACCCCGCCGCCTGCCTGGACGACCAGGGGAATAACCTGGCGACGGACCAGCGGGGTTACGTGCGGCCGGTGGATGGCACGGCCGATAGCCTGGCTCTCTGCGACCTGGGGGCGGTGGAGTATGGTTCGGCCGCCCAGATAGAGTTTGATTTGGCGGTGTCGCCCTCTGTGCTGGCGACCTGCGCCCCGGCCACGGCTCAATACAGCGTCACCCTGTCTGTACCGGGTGGTTTTGGTATGCCAGTGACCTTAGAGGCGGGCGGGCAGCCGGAGGGAACCACTATCGCTTTCACGGCCAACCCGGCCACGCCACCTGGGGTGAGCGAACTGGCGGTGGGGAACATGGAGGCGGCGACGGCCGGCCAGTATGGGCTGACCATTACCGGCACGGCGGCCAGCCTTACCCGCACAGCCACCGTGAGTCTCCACCTGGACACGGCCGCGCCTTTGCCTCTCCTACTGTTGGCCCCGGCCGACGACGCGCCTAACCAGTCGCTACGCCCAACTTTCACCTGGGCGGCGGCCGGGCCCAACAACACCTACTCGATTGAGGTGGCCGCAGATAGTGGTTTCGCCAACGTTGTAGCCGCCAGCAGCGGCCTGACCCAGACGACCTACAGCCTGGCGGCCGACCTCAGCCTGAATACGGTTTACTATTGGCGGGTGCGGGCGAGTAACGCCTGTGGCGAAGGCGATTTCTCGGCGGTCTATCGGTTTATCTCGGCGGCGGCGGCCGGCCAGTGTTCATTCGGCTCCACGCCGGTCACCCTGTTTAGCGAGGATTTTGAGACGGGCGCAGCCGGCTGGCGGCACGGCGGTCCTGGCGATTCCTGGGCCATTACCAGTGAACGGACGTATAGCGGCAGCTACGCCTACCAAGCGGTAGATGAGCCTTTCGTGACTGACCAACAGTTGGAGTCGGCCCCGGCCGTGCTGCCCGCCGACGCCGGCCCCCTCACCCTTCAATTCTGGCAATACCACGACATCGAACACCGGCTGGCCGGCGGCTGCTGGGATGGGGCGGTGCTAGAGGTTTCGGCCGACGGCGGCGCGTCCTGGAGCCAACTGAACGAAGAACTCCTGACGAATGCCTACGATGGCGCGATTCAAGCAGGCTCCTATAACCCCCTGGTCGGCTACGAAGCCTGGTGTGGTCTCTCCCAGGGTTGGGAGCAGACGGTGGTAGACCTGGATGCCTACGCCGGTCAGCGGGTGCAGTTCCGCTTCCGCCTGGCGACGGACAATGGCTTCGGCCGTGAGGGGTGGACCATTGACGACGTACAGGCGCAGAGCTGCCGGCCGAACGTGATGATTGTCCGGCGCATCCAACTGGTTTATGAATTCTCCCAACCTGACCAGCTATCGGCGCGGGTGCGGGTGGCCGACCCGGATAGCCGGCGGCCGGTGGCTGGGGTCACGGTCAGCGTTACTTTTACGCTTCCTGCTGGTACAGTCAGCCAGAGCGCGGTTACGGACAGCCAGGGCTGGGCGAGCTTTGCGGTGGAGACGGCCGGCGGCGGGACGTGTACGCTCCAGGTGGAGAGCGCAGACCTCTTGGGCTACAGCTTTGACGGCGGCCGTAGCATCCTGGGCAGGAGCGTGGAATGCTGACGATTCAGTTAGAATCTTTTTGTAACTGCCGTTGTCACCAACCTCTAAGTGACGGATAATCAGCCCCAGGATGGATAATGGACATTCATAGAGGCCAATCACCCAGCGAAAAACGCGACCAGGACAGTGACCAGATGCTCAAGGACCTAACCATTCACAACTATCGTCTGTTTAAGCAGTTTGAGCTTACAACGGTTGCCAGAGTGAATCTCATCGTGGGAACGAATAATTCTGGCAAGAGCAGTTTGTTGGAAGCCCTTTACCTGCTTACCAATGAGGACGTGAGCAGTGGCCTGCTTTACGTTCTCAATGAACGAGGAGAGTTTTCCCTGCGAACCACCGATCCACGGTTGGAAAGGCAACGAACTGAGGGCTATCACGTCTCACAACTTTTTTATGGACGCACGCTAAAGCCAGAAACGGCCGTATGGATTCATTCTGGGCCAGAGAAAAACGGGACCTGGGTGCGTATATCGCGGCAGGAAGGAAAGGTTCCACGCGAAAGCCCCCAACTTGCCCTTTTCCCCGACGTAGAAGTAATCGAGGCTTACGACCAGGCTGTTTTCTTGCTGTACGAACATTCCAGACGACGTGGCACACCAACCAGCTTGCGACTGACGGCCGATGGCCTGTTACCCTACGCTTATAGTCGGGCTTACGCCAAAAGAGCCATTTCGGTGCAAGGAACGTCGAAACTCGTAACGACCAACCACCTGGGTTACGACGAGTTAGCCATGCTGTGGGACAACATTACCCTGACACCCAAAGAAAGCAGGGTTATCGAGGCATTACAGATACTTGAACCCAGAGTCGAGCGTATTAGCTTTACGAGTGTTCAGAGTTCGAATAGCGGCATTCTCCTCAAGCTCAAGGGAGAAACGGACCCGGTTCCCCTGGGAAGTATGGGTGACGGGATGCGGCGTGTCCTGGCCATCACTGCTTCCCTTGTCAGTGTGGACAACGGCACCTTGCTCGTTGATGAAATTGACACCGGACTATATTATGGCGTTCTGACTGACGTGTGGCGGCTCGTACTGGAAACAGCATCCAAACAGAACGCTCAAGTCTTTGCTACGACGCACAGTTGGGATTGTGTTAAAGCATTCCAGGAAGCACTGCGTGAGTCAAAAGACCCAGGTCTAGGTTGTCTGATCCGCCTTGAGAAAGTTGACCAGCAAATCAGAACTGTCACTTATTCGGCCGATGAGCTAGACATAGCCATCCAGCAAGGGATTGAGGTGCGTTGATGCCGGGACTGACTGAAACAGCGCAGCTATTGGTTGAAGGCAAGCACGATCAACACGTCATCTGGGCGTTGTGCAAGCAGCACCAAATTCCTGAGACCTTTACCGTAGAGGTGCCAGGTGATCCGGACGGTGGAATTGAACAACTGCTCGAAAGCATCCCGGTCAGACTAAAAATCTCACGGTTAAGGGCGATTGGGATAGTTCTGGACGCTAATCAGAATCTACAGGGCCGGTGGGAGGCGGTTTGTTCGCGCCTGCGGTCTGCTGGATACAGTTCGTTACCGAGAGAAGCTATCCATACAGGGACAGTTATCGAGACCACAGGTAAGCCTAGAATTGGTATCTGGCTCATGCCCGATAACCAACTACCTGGCGAATTGGAAAACTTCGTCGCTCACCTGATTCCCGAAAACGATTTCTTGGCGGCCAAGGCGGAAGCAACTTTGCTTGAGATTGAACAAGCCAACCTCAACCAGTATTCACTGACTGATCACCCCAAGGCTTTCATCCATACGTGGTTAGCCTGGCAAAAAACGCCCGGCCAGCCGATGGGACAGGCTATCACGGCCGGCGTATTGCGACACAACCGACCACTGGCGATTAGCTTCGTGAATTGGTTGCGACAGTTGTTCGGCTGAAAGATTAACAGTTTTGGGGCAGGTGGAGCAATCTTTTCACCGTCTAACGCATTCTCGTGAGTCTCGACGCCGTCCTTGCCACCCTCCAACGCAATGCCGACTTCATGAGCCAGGTCGTCACCTGGCGGCGGTTGCCCGCCCGGCCGCCCCGCTACACCCCGCCGCCGGCCGACCTCTCGCCTCACGTTCTGACGGCTCTGCGCCAGCGGGGGATCGAGCCGTTCTACACCCACCAGGCGGCGGCGATAACGGCCGCCCTACAAGGCCAAAACGTCATCGTCGCCACCGCCACCGCCTCTGGCAAGTCCCTCTGCTATACTGTCCCCGTCCTGCACACCCTCCTGACCCAGCCCCAGGCTCGCGCCCTTTACCTCTTTCCGACGAAAGCCCTGGCCCATGACCAGTTAGCGGAGACGGCCGCCCTCATTGCCGCCGGCCGCTTGCCCGTCGCTATCCACCCTTACGACGGCGACACCCCCCAGAGCCAACGACGGCAAGCTCGCCAGGCGGCCGGGATCCTGCTGACCAATCCCGATATGCTGCACAGCGGCATCCTGCCCTACCACACCGGCTGGCGGGCCTTCTTCGCCAACCTCCGCTTTGTGGTAGTAGACGAAATTCACAGCTATCGCGGTGTCTTTGGCAGCCACGTCGCCAACGTCCTGCGCCGCCTGCGCCGGTTGTGTCGCTTCTACGGCAGCGATCCTCAGTTCATCGCCACCTCGGCCACCATCGCCAACCCCCAGGCCCACGCCGAACGGTTGCTGGAAGCCTCCTTCATCCTGGTAGACGAAACGCAGAACGGCGCGCCCACTGGCGAAAAGCAATTCATCCTTTACAATCCACCCCTGGTAGACGCGGCATTGGGCCTACGGCAAAGTACAGTCCTGGTGGCGAAGGAGGCGGCGGCGGCCTTTCTGGCCCAGGACGCGCAAACGGTGGTCTTTGCTCGCGCCCGCCAGACCGTTGAACTCTTGCTGGCCTACCTGCAAGACGAAATGACCCTACGCGGTCAAAAGCCGGAGCGTGTCGCCGGCTATCGCGGCGGCTACCTGCCCCTGGAACGGCGGGCCATCGAGAGCGGCTTGCGGGCTGGTTCAATCAGGGGGGTGGTAGCCACGAACGCCTTAGAATTGGGCATTGACATTGGTGAACTGTCGGCGGCCGTTCTCACCGGCTACCCCGGCTCCATCGCTTCTACCTGGCAGCAGGCTGGGCGGGCCGGCCGCCGGGCTGACCAATCGGTGGCTGTGCTGGTGGCTGGCAGTGGGCCGCTAGACCAATACCTGTGCCAGCACCCGGAATACCTGTTCGGCCGCTCGCCGGAACAGGCCCTCGTCAACCCCGACAACCTGCGCCTCCTGGCTCGCCATCTTCTCTGCGCCGCCTACGAACTCCCGTTCGGCCGGGGTGAGCCATTTGGCCGTTTGGGGCCGGTGGATGAACTGCTGGAGACGCTGGCGGCCGAGGGCCACCTGCACCGCACTCGCCAGCAGTACCATTGGCTGGGCGAGGGTCTCCCCGCTCACCACGTCTCCCTCCGCACCAGCGGCGAGGAGACGGTTATCATTCAATCTGTAGGGCAAGCCGCTGGCTTGCCAGAGCGCAATCCGGCGGATTGCGTTACTGTAGGGCAAGTTGGCAACTTGCCCTACGAGGTGATTGGGGAGGTAGATTTGGACAGCGCGCCTTTGCTAGTTCACGAGGGGGCTATCTATATGCACCAGGCCCGCAGCTACCTGGTGGAGAAGTTGGATTGGGACGGCCGCCTGGCGACGGTGCGGCCGGTCGAGGTGGATTATTACACCAGGGCGGCCGTCAATAGCGCCGTCCGCCGCCTGTCCCCGGCCACTGAAACCCAGGCGGGCGACCTGGCCTGGGCCTACGGCGAGGTGCTGGTGGTGAGCCAGGCTACCGGCTATCGCAAAATCAAACGCTACAGCCACGAAACACTCGGTTATGGTAAGATTGAGCTACCGGCGACGGAATTGGACACGGCCGGTTACTGGCTGGTCTTCGGCGAGCGACTGACGGAGGAATTGGTGGAAGCGGGTCTGCTCCTGCGGCCGAACGATTATGGCCCGAATTGGGAACAGCAGCGGCAAAAGGCGTTGGCCCGCGATGGCTATCGCTGCCGGGTGTGTGGGGCGACGGCCGAAAACCCCGCAGGTTTTCTTAAACCTGCGGGGTTTAGCCTGCACGTTCACCACGTGCGGCCGTTCCGCGACTTCGGCTACGCGCCGGGCGAGAATGAGGCTTATCGCCAGGCCAACGAGTTGGACAACCTGATCACCCTCTGCCCAAGCTGCCACCGCCAGGCCGAGGTGGGCCAGCGCACCCGTTCGGCCCTGGCCGGCCTGGGCTATTTGTTGGGCAATTTGGCTCCTCTGTTTGTCATGTGCGATCCGGCCGACTTGCAGGTAAGCGTGGATAGCCGCAGCCCGCTCACCCAATCGCCGACGGTGGTAGTGTACGAGCAGGTGGCGGCCGGGGTGGGTCTCAGCCAGCGCTTGTATGAGTTGCATTACGAATTGCTAGCGGCCGCCCTGGAACGGGTGAGCGAATGTCCCTGCGCCGACGGCTGCCCGGCCTGCGTGGGGCCGCCTGGCGAAATCGGGCCGGAGACGAAGGCAGCCACGAGGCAATTGTTAAGACGTATTGCGTAGTGCGTATTGCATAGCGCGTATTCCGTCTTAGGCAACACGCATGAGGCCCCTATGCCACCTACCCCTTCTATCTTTCTCACCGCTGAATGGCGCTACCTGGCGATGCTCAACTATGAGATAGAGCCGGCCGTTCTCGCGCCGCGAGTACCGCCGGGTACAGAACTGGACACCTGGCAAGGCAAGACGTTGATCAGTATGGTCGGCTTTCTCTTTCGCCAGACGCGGGTGCTGGGGCTGCCTATTCCTTTGCACACCAACTTTGAGGAAGTCAATCTGCGCTTTTACGTGCGCCGGCGGGCGGCCGAGGGTTGGCGGCGGGGAGTGGTCTTTATCAAGGAATTGGTGCCTCGCTGGGCCATTGCCACGACGGCCCGCCTGGTCTATAACGAGAATT
The DNA here is from genome assembly GCA_040751925.1 of Chloroflexota bacterium. Lineage (GTDB taxonomy): Bacteria > Chloroflexota > Anaerolineae > Promineifilales > Promineifilaceae > JBFMFT01. Next base: position 513 of record JBFMFT010000204.1, on the reverse strand, counting down.
ACCAGGCCCTGCCCATGCGCCATCGTCTTCGTAGCCGGCAGCTGGGGATGCCTCACTCCTCCACTGACCCGGCCGCGCCAGTGACGGCCGAGTATGGCTGGCGATGGCGCGGCCGGTGGAACCGGTTGTGGGTGCAGACAAGTGGCGAGCCACAGCCGGCCGTCCCCGGCTCTGAGGTTGAGTTCATCACCGAACATTATTGGGGTTACGCGACCCAACGAGACGGCGGCTGCGTCGAATACGCCGTCGAACATCCCCCCTGGCGCATCTGGTCGGTGGGGGATAGTGTACTGGACGCGGACTTGGATGACCTCTATGGCCGGCCGTTCGCTGACGCCTTGCGCGACCAGCCCACGTCGGCTTTTCTGGCTGATGGGTCGGCCGTCGTGGTGCGGCGCGGCCGGCGGCTGGGAAGGTAATTGGTAATTGGTAACTTGACAATGTTAAATTTGGCAACCTGTAGGGGCGAGGCAACGCGGTGGCTATTCGTCTCTCTGCGCGGCATCCTCTCCG
>JBFMFT010000203.1:0-8749 GCA_040751925.1 Chloroflexota bacterium | reverse complement strand
GCTCAAACGAATCGCCGGCGGCCGTCAGATAAGCGTTGGGCATCTCACTGACCAGGATGGTCGAAGGCCAACTGGCCGCGTCGCGGAATAACTGCCCATTAGGGACGATCAGACCGGCTAGAAGATCATGCCCCCAGGCGTGGCTATATTGCTTTAGAAAGAAGGCCAGCGGCCGGCCCCATTGGGCCACCAGCCGTAGACTAGCGGCCGTCGTCACCAGCAGGCCCCGATACTCGCCGCCCAGGGCGTGCGTAACCGCCGTCCAATCCACTCCCGTTACCTCGGCCGGGCCAAAGTGTGGCAGAACCAGCACCACCCGATCCGCGCTTTCATAGATCGCCTGCAACTCTGGCAAAAGGGCCGGCGCGTCGGGCAGACGACCACCCTCCCAGCCCCCGGCTGAAACCCGGCTCACGGCCGGTTGAACCTGAGCCTGCACGTAAGCCACCACCTGCGGCACGCTGCTCTTCTCGGCCAGGCCGCCCCCGCCCAACTGCCGGGCCAGGCGGCGCAGACGCTCGACCAGTTGCTCCATCTCACCAGCTTCCAGGAGAGAGGGGGCCAGAGCGGCCGATAGTTCCAAAGCCTCGGTTGCCTGGTAGGCGGCCGTCTCCTGAGCCTCAATAATCGGCGGGGAGAAAGCCAGGTCTACCCCCGTCACTCGTTTGCCGTGCTGGGTCAGGTGGTGGGCCAGGAGCGGGTGCAGGCGGAGATGCCGCGCCAGGGTCGGCCGCGTCGCCACCATTGGCGCACGGCGCAAGAGGGGCCCAAATTGCCGCCAGACCGGGCGAAAAGCAGCGCGAACTTCGGGCAAAGTCGTCCCAGGGGCGACGACGGCCAGCAGATTCACGTCCGAGACGGCCGGCCGGTATCGCCCTTCGGCCAGCGAGCCATAGACGTAAAGGCCCTCATATCGCCCGGCCAGCGTTTGCCGGAAGGCAGCGGAAACAGCCCGGATAGCCTCGGCCGGTGTCGCGTCGCTCATAAGGCAATTATATGAGACCTGGCAGGTTTTCGGAAACCTGTCAGGTCTTAAACCAATCACTCATAGCGCAGGGCTTCGGCCACCTCTAGCCCGGCCGCTCGCCTGGCCGGCCCGATACTGCTGACAACCGCCAATAACACCGCCCCTGGCAACAGCAAGGCCAGCAATTGCCAATCCATCCGGCCGAACTCCGCGCCGGCCCCAATCTGCCCACCCACGTAGGCCATAAACTGGTCATAAATCGCCAGCCCCAGGGGAAGACCCAGGGCCAGAGCCAGCAAGGCCACCGCGCAGACGCCGGTGATGACGCTTACCGCAATTTGGCCGGGCGTCACCCCTAGCGTCTTCTGCACGCCAAAATCGCGTACCCGCTCGCGGATGCCCAAGAGGGTCGTGCTGAACAAGTTGGCCCCGGCAATGGTTAGAATAATCACCCCCAGGCTGATGGCAATGGAGCGTAGTTGGACGGCCGGCGGGCTTGGCTCTGGGCTGGTGACCAGCACGTCAAATTGGCCCTCGGAGAAGGCGATGAGTTCCCGGCGGATGGTCTGGGCGTCGGCCCCACCGGCCACAGCCAGGCCATAAACCTGCGGCTCCAGCTCCAGGGCGAGTTGCTGGTGAACCGTCTCCAGACTGGTCAAGGCGACGCGGCCGATGTTGTACAGTTCCATATAACGCCCGACGATGGTCAGGGTGAGGGGACGGCCGTCCACCAACAGGGTGACCTCGTCGCCGATTGCCAGGTTGAGCAAGTTCAGCAGCCCCGCGCCCATCACCGCCTCGCCAGGGGCATTGAACATCCGGCCGGCCACCACCCCAAAGTCAAAGTTCTGGTAATCGTCGGCCAGGGCGCGGATGAAAATGGGTGAATCGGAGTGTCCTTCGGCCCGGCCGAACAACCCCAACTGCGTGTAATAACGGGTTACCTGGTCGGTATCGGCCAGCTTTTGGCGGACGAGGGAATCTGGCACAAAGTTTCGGGTCAGCCGCAAGTCGGCCGGCGTCCCCTGGAAATAGGTGCGGTTCTCACCCAGGGTCGTAATGGTCGCCTGCGCCCCCACCGTAAAAGTCGCCACCACGACTGTCACCAGGAGACCGACGATGGTTAAAGTGGTTCGCAGGGGACGTGAAAAAACGTCTTTCAGGCCCAGAATGATCACCGGCGGCAGGCGCAGGCGGCCGGCCAGCCAGGCCAGGCGCGAAGCTCGCTGCGGGGTCTGGGCATAACCCACCGAAATCGCCTGCACGGTGTCAATCCGGCCGCCCTGCCAGGCTGGCAGCAGGGTGAACAAGACGACGGCCCCTTCGATGGTCAGGCCAATGGACAAGAGCAGGGCCGGATCGTAGACGGCCGGCGCGCTGGTGTTTAGCAGGGCGGCTATGGGGCTGCTAAAGGTGGGGGCGGCGGCGATGCCTAGCCCCAGGCCCAGCACTGTCGCCACCCACCCCACCGCCAGGTGTTCCAGCAGGAATAGCCAAACCACCTGACCCGGCTTGAAACCGGCCGCTTTGAGCAGGCCAATCTCACGGTATTGGGCCAACACCTGGCCGCCGATGCTGTTGGCAATGATGAGGCCGACGGCGGCCAGCCCCAACAAGCTGAAAAAGCTCAGGAAGAGGACGTTGATGCGATTGGTAAACGTCACCCAGTCGCGGACAGTTTGCCATTCCAGGCTGGTCGCCAGTTGGTTATCCAACACTTCGTAGGCCCGTTCCACAAATTCCTGGCTGGCCTGGGGGTCGCGCAGCCGGAAGCCCATCACTTTGGCCCGCTCGGCTGGGTCCGGCTCGATTTCGGCCAGGGTGGCCGGCAAGATGTAGGCCACCCCAGGGGCCAGGTCTTTGGTATCGTCGGTGTACGGGAACCAGTGGGCGTTGACGGCCAGGCCAACTATCGCCAGAGGGCGCGTCCCTTCGGCCGTCAATACGTCTACTGTCTCGCCTACCTCGAACCCGTAGTAGCGGGCCAGGCTGAAGTCCAGAACAATCTCATCCACCCCCTCGGCGGCCAGCCAACGGCCGGCGACGACCTGCGGCTGGGCCACCGGCGGCCGCTCAACCAGCCCATACAGGAACACCTCATACTTCTCATCACCGATCACCAGGGGATGGTTGGCGAGGGTGGGAATCTCGCCGCTGGTTTGGCTGACTTCTGGTAGAGCGGCGGCCGGGCCGAAATCGAGGTCGGAGCGGCCGCTCACCAGCCAGGCGTGCGGGCCGTTGGTGGTCTCGAAGGTGCGTTCCCAGGGAGTGTCCGCGCTGCGCTGCACAATGAGGGCCACTGTCAGCATCAGCGTCGCCATCGTCAGCATCGCCAGCATGAGGGCGTATTGTAGTTTGTGGCTGCGGATGTCTGCCCGCGCCTTTCGATAGAGAGCTATCAACATCGTCAGACCTCTAGCTTCACCGCAGAGAGACGCGGAGAGCGCAGAGCAAGGAATGAGTAATGAGTGATGAGTGATGAGCCACTCATGGCTCATTACTCCTTACTCATCACTAGCAACTCGGCGTCTCGGCGGTGAACCACCTTATACCTCTAACTGAATCAGACCAGACAGGATCGCCTGGGGATTGTGCGAACCCACCAGCGACGTTTCATCGCGGATGAGGCCATCCTTCATGTAAATCACCCGGTCGGCCGTACTGGCTACGTTGGGGTCGTGCGTCACCAGCAAGATGGTTTGCCCTTGATGGTGATACCGCCGCAACAAGGCCAGCACTTCACCTGCGCTCTTGCTATCCAGGTTGCCGGTCGGCTCGTCAGCCAAAAGGGCCGCCGGCCGGTTCACTAACCCCCGCGCCAGGGCCACTCGTTGCTTCTGCCCGCCGGAAAGTTGGCTGGGGATGCTATGGGCCTTCTCCGCAATACCCAACTCCTCCAACAAGCTCTGCCGCCGCCGGGCCGCCTCGGCCGCCGACAGCCCGGCCATCAGGGCCGGCAGTTCCACGTTATCGGCCACGCTCAGGTTGCCAATCAGGTTGAAAGCCTGGAAGACAAAGCCCACTTGCCGCCGGCGCAGGACGGCTCGCTGGCTTTCCTTCATCGTGTCCACCCGTTGCCCGGCCACGTGGACCTCGCCGGCCGTCGGGCTATCCAGCCCACCCAGTAAATGGAGCAAGGTGGACTTGCCGCAGCCGCTCGGCCCCATGACGGCCACGAACTCGCCCGGCCGCACCGCCAGATTCACCCCGCGCAAAGCCAGCAAATCACTGCCGTTGTTCTGATAGCGTTTACTCACGTTTTTCGTCAGCAAAATGAATTCTGATGGAGTCATTTCAATCCTTGCTTCACCGCCGAGGCGCGGAGGTCGCCGAGAAAATTCAGGTGGAGACTCGGCGTTCTCTGGGCCTCGGCGGTGAACTGTTATCGTTCCCCTTCACATAGATCGAGCCATTGTAAATCTGCTTTGAGATGGAGAATTGCTCCCTGAATGAGCAGCTCGGCCGTCTGGCTTTGCCGCACTTCCGGCCGCGCGGCCAGGTTATTCAGGTCGCGCAAGTTTTGTAAATAGTGGCGGCGTTGACGTTCAATCAGGTCGGCCGCCTGGCCCAGCCCGGCCGCCTGGGCCAGCACCCACTTCATAAGAAACTCGTCCTTGAGGCGGGGGCCAGGTGTTGGGCTGGCTAACCACTCCTGCAAGGCGGTCTGCCCAGCCGCTGTCAACTGATAGACCCGCTTATCCGGCCGGTCGCCCTGCTCCACCGGCCGCGCCGCCACCAGGCCATCTCGCTCCAGGCGGGCCAGGGTGGTATAAATCTGCCCGGCGTTGACGGCCGGCAAGACGGCGGCGAACAAACGCTCATACGTTTGCTTGAGTTCGTAACCGTGCGCTGGTTCGCGGGCCAGCAGAGCCAAAAGGGCATATTTCATCGTCTATATACTCGTTATATATATCGAGTATATAGGCATTGCGCTTGCCTGTCAAATAGTTGTGAGAATGCTTTGTTTTGCCACTCTGCTACGGTATACTCGCTATTCAAGTGGAAGAGACGATGATTGACCTGTTGAACGCCAGAACGAGATTTTCTGGAAGGAGTGATGAATGATACTCCAGAGTGTCGAAGGTATTTTCCTCAATGGCAACGTAAAACTGGCGGAAATGCCACATAATATACGTGAAGGCACGTTGGTGATTGTTACCTTTCTTGCCCCTGGTCTGGTGAGCCTGGGCGACCGGGGGATTGACGAAGCTCAGGCGGCCGACTTGCGAGCGCGTCTAACCACGTTCGCCGACGATTGGGATAATCCTGAGATGGGTGTTTATGACAACTATGATGCCGCCAAAGCCAGCCTATAAGCGGGGCGACGTAATTCTGGTCCTCTTTCCTGATTCCAATCTACGAACCGCCAAACCTCGCCCGGCATTGGTCGTTCAAGCTGACAACCTTCAGACAGGTTTATCACAGTTTATTGTGGCGATGATCACGAGCAGGATGTTTCGCGCCAGTCATCCAAGTCGCGTTACAATTTTATTGTCCACGCCTGAAGGGCGTCAGTCTGGGTTACTCACCAACTCAGTGGTTATGACCGACAATCTAGCCACAATCGCTGAGAGCGAAATTGACCGAGTCATAGGTTTTCTTCCCATGGGCAAAGTCAATACAGCCTTGAGACATACCCTCGGCCTGCGAACCTATACCTAAAGGATTGACCCGGAAACTGTGTAAAGGTGTCAAGATGACCACGCGACCCATTCGCACCGAAGAAGAATACGAAGCAGCCCTGACCGAAATTGAGATGCTATGGGAGGCTAAACCAGACACGCCGGAAGCTGACCGGCTGGAACTCCTGGTACTGTTGGTGGAGGCTTATGAGGCGGAACACTACCCAATCCCTGCGCCAGATCCCATCGAGATGATCCTGCACATTCTGGATGCACGGGGCTTAACTCGTCACGATTTGGAGCCGTACATAGGGACACGATCTCGCGTCTCTGAAATCCTCAATCGCCGTCGCCCACTTTCCCTGGCGATGATTCGCCGGCTACACGCCGGACTGGGCATCCCCACCGACGTGTTGGTGCAACCCTATCCGTTGCAGCCGGCCCCAATCTATACTTGACAAGGTGACAAGGTGACAAGGTGAAGAAAATGCCAGTTTATGACCGTTGGCAGTATACCCTCCGACGTAACTACTCAGGCTCTCTGTAGAAACACAGAAAGAAGTTGGCGAGTTGGACAGGTTGGGTTTATAATTCCTGCTCAGGCTCGTGCTTGAATAGAAGGAGGTTCCCATGTCTGCTCGCCGTCTGTTTTGCCTGCTGCTGACGATTGGGCTGCTGGCGGCCTGCGCCCCGGCCGCCGCCCGCCTCACTTCCACCGAACTCAACCTCTATGGCTTTACCGATTACGTCCCGGCTGATCTCCTGGCCGGCTTCGAGGCGGAAACGGGGGTCAAAGTCACTTACGACACCTATTCCACCAATGAGGAGATGCTGGCCGGGTTAGCCGCCAACCCCGGCCGCTACGACGTGATCATCCCCAGCGACTACGCCGTAGAAATCCTGATTAACCAGGACGCCCTGCAACCCCTCGACCTGGCCCTTATCCCCAACTACAACAACGTAGACCCGGCCTTTCTCACGCCCTATTTTGACCCTGGTGGGGCGACGGCCGGGCGGCGGCCGGCCTTCCGCAACGCCAAGTACAGCCTGCCTTACCAATGGGGGACAACAGGCATAGCCTATGACGCCACCCAAGTCAGTGAACCTCTGACGAGTTGGGCTGACCTGTGGCGGCCGGAACTGGCCGGCCACCTGGTCGTGCTGGACGATGCGCGGGAGATGATGGGGCTGGCTTTGCAGGTACTCGGCTACGACAGAAACGAAACCAACGCGGCGCGCCTGGCCGAAGCCCAGACCAAACTCAAGGAACTGGCGCCTGGTGTCATCGCCTACGACGCCGACGCGCCCGAAGCGTACCTCCTGTCGGGCGAAGCCTGGGCCGGGGTCGTTTACAATGGCAATGCGGCCCTGGCGACGCGCCAGAACCCGAACATCGTCTACGTCTTCCCGGCCGAGGGCGCAGGTATCTGGTTCGACAACCTGGCGATTCCGGCCGGCGCCCCCCACCCCGACGCGGCGGCGGCTTTCATCAATTACGTCCTGGCCCCCGAGAACAGCGCGCTGATCACCCGCGACTTTCCCTACTCCAATCCCAATGCGGCCGCCCTGGACTTCCTGCAAGAAAACGACCCCGATCTGTATGCTGCTTACACTGGTAGTAATGCTTCCAACCCATCACCAGATGCGCTGGCCGGCGCGCGCCTGGTCAAAGACGTAGGGCCGGCCACGTCGGCCTTGTACGAGCAGTTGTGGGCGGAGATTACGGGTAATTAGTAATGGGTAATTGGTCATTGGTCATGACGAATTGCCAATGACCAATTACCTCCACCGAGGGAGGTACGATGACCAATCCAGTCGCTCAAGCAAGCACGCCTTCTGTGCAACCTTCCGATTTAGCCGTCAAAGTCATTCGCCGGCAGATCAAACTGCTGCCGTTGGTCATGATCATGTTCTTCACCGTGAGCGGGGGGGCTTACGGCCTGGAAGACCTGATTGGCTATTCCGGCCCTGGGATGGCTCTCTTGCTGATTGTGCTAACCCCCTTCATCTGGAGCCTGCCGACCGCCCTGATGGTGGCGGAACTGTCCTCGGCTATGCCCGTCCAGGGCGGTTACTACGCCTGGGTCAAGAAGGCCATGGGGCCATTCTGGGGCTTTCAAGAGGGGTGGTGGAGTTGGCTGACCTCTTTCGTAGACATGGCGATTTACCCGGTTCTCTTTGCCGACTACCTTTCCACCTTGTTGGTGCAGCAGCTTGACTTTCACCTGTTGGAAGAGAGTGCGCTGGCTCACTGGCTGGTGACGCTGGTCATCATCTGGGCCTTCTCGCTGCTCAATATCCGCGGGGCCAAGAGCATCGGCGATTCTTCTAACCTCTTCGGCCTGTTCATCCTGGCCCCCTTTGCGGTCATGGCCATCATTGGCATTATCAAACTCATCAGCAACCCCACCCCCATCTGGCAGCCTTTCATCCCGCCGGACACTTCTATACTAGGAGCTTTTGGTGTGGGCTTGTTCGTGGTCATGTGGAACTACCTGGGTTGGGATGGGGTTTCGACGGTCAGTGAGGAAATCGAGAACCCCAAGCGGAATTACCCCCGCGCCCTGGCTTTGACCATTCCCCTGGTGACGTTGGCGTACTTGTTGCCGGTAGTCGGCGGCCTGGCGGCCGCCCCCGACTGGGCCGGCTGGACGGCCGGATATTTCCCCGAAGTGGCGGCGGCCGTTGGCGGCAAATGGTTAGGCGGCTGGCTGGCGATTGGCGGCCTGGTCAGCGCGATTGGCCTGTTCAGTGCGCTCATGCTCTCCATCTCTCGCGTACCGTTCGTCATGGCCGAAGACGGCTATTTGCCCCAAGCCATTACGAAATTGCACCCCCGCTTTGAGACACCCTGGGTGGCGATTGTGGTTTGCGCGGCCATCTATTCGGTCTTTACCCTCAGCGCGTTCGCCAGCCTGGTGGTGGTGGATGTAATGGTCTACGCCGCCTCGCTGATGCTGGAATTTGCCGCTCTGGTGGCCCTGCGGGTCAAAGCCCCGAACATGAAGCGGCCGTTCCGCGTGCCGGGCGGCTGGCTGGGGGTATTCCTGGTTTGCCTGCTGCCCGCCCTGGTCTTGGCTCTGGCTGTTGTCAGCACCGTCCAGGAGGAAGGTATCTCGGCTCTTTATCTCTCGCTGGCGGCTATCGCCACCGGCCCTAT
>JBFMFT010000202.1:0-8757 GCA_040751925.1 Chloroflexota bacterium | reverse complement strand
ACCGGCACCGCCGGCCGCTGTGGCGAAGGCGGCTCCGGCCGTTCCGTCGGGTCAGGCGCAGGAGGCGTTATTCTGCTACGTCCACCCCAACCGCCAGACGACTTTGCGCTGCAATAAATGTGGGCGGCCGATCTGTATGAACTGCGCCAAGCGAACGCCCGTCGGCTATCGTTGTAAGGAGTGCATCAAGGAGCAGCAAGCGGCTTTCTATACGGCGACTGCGGTGGATTACGTGGTAGCCATTTTCACCTCGCTCGTGTTAGGCGGGCTGGCAAGCTTTCTGCTGCCCCAGTTTGGCTTCCTGGTCTTTTTCGTGGCCGCCTTCGTCGGTACGCTGATCGGCCGCGTCGTCTTGCGCCTGGTCGGCCGGCGGCACGGCCGCTGGCTACCCCACCTGGTAGCAGTTATGCTCATTCTCACGGGGATGGCCCCGACCGTGCTGCCCATCGCCGCCGCCCTCGCTGGCGGCGGCATCGAAGCCATCACCCTGGCCTCCTTTGGTTCAGTTTGGCGCATCATCTATATCATCGTCGCCAGTGGGTCAGCCTATTACCAGGTCAAATAGACAGGATTCACAGGATTTACAGGGGTAGACTTCAGTGCGCCAATCCTGTCTAAACACTCAATTCTGATAAACTCTAGCAGGTATGTTGAGTGAACTGTACATCCGCGACTTCGCCATCATTGACGAGTTGCGCCTGCGCTTTGCACCGGGCTTTAACGTGATGACTGGCGAGACCGGCGCGGGTAAATCTATTATCTTGGACGCGGTGGCCCTGGTGCTGGGCGGCCGGGCCGATACGACGGTGATCCGGAGCGGTTGCAGTCAGGCTTACGTGGAAGCCACCTTCACTCTCTCCCCTGGCTTGCAAGCCTCGCTCTCCCCTCTACTGGCGCAAGAGGGGCTGGAAGATGACGGTGACACGTTATTACTGGCCCGCGAAGTGCGGGAAAACGGCCGCCACATCGGCCGCGTCAACGGCCGGGCCGTTAGCCTGTCCGTCCTCAAGGAATTGGGCGACTACCTGGTAGACGTGCATGGGCAAGGTGAACACCTGTCGCTCCTGAAGCCTCGCGCCCACCTGCCCCTCCTGGACTCTTACGCAGGTTTGGACGGCGAGCGGGCGGCCGTCGGCCGTGAAGTCAGCCAGTTGCGAGCCATTCAGCGTGAACTGGCCGACCTGCGCCGGAATGAACGAACGCTGGCCCAGCGGGTAGACTTGCTGCAATTCCAGATTAACGAGATTGACGCTGCCAATTTGCGGGTGGGCGAAGAAGAGGAATTGCGGGCCGAACGCACCCGCCTGGCGAACGTCGAGCATCTGATCGTCCACACCAACGAAGCCCTGTCTCTCCTGTCCGGCCTGGACGATGACGCCCGTTCAGCGATTGATTTATTAGGTCAGGCCGAGCGGGCGGCCGGGCAGTTGGCCCGCCTGGATCAGAGCCAAACGGCTCTCCTGGAACGGCTAGAGGGCTTGACCTTTCAGTTAAACGAGGTAACGGCCGACCTGCGTCACTACCAGGAGCAGTTGGAGTTCAACCCGCAACGGCTGGAATACGTCGAGGAGCGGCTGGAATTGCTCGCCCGCTTGAAACGGAAGTATGGGGCTGACGTGGGGGAAATTCTCGCCACCCGCGACCAGGCGGCGGCCGAACTGGAAACCATCACCCACAGTGAGGAGCGGATTCAGGAGTTAGTGGCGGCCGAGGACAGTTATCTGCATCGCATTGGGCTGATGGCTCAAGCTCTCTCGCTCAAGCGGCAGGCGGCCGCCTGGCAATTGGCGGCGGCCGTCGAACGGGAGTTGACCGAGTTGAACATGGCCGGCGCGCGCTTCGAAGTTCGTTTTAGCCACCAGCCAGATGAAAACGGCGTGTTCGTGCCGGCCGAAGGGGAAGCAGAGCCAGTTCGCTACGCTTTCGATCAGACGGGGGTTGACGAGGCAGAGTTCCTCATCTCCGCCAATCCGGGTGAACCGCTCAAACCGATGGCCCGCGTCGCCAGCGGCGGCGAAACAGCCCGCCTCATGTTGGCCCTCAAGACCGCGCTGGCCCAGGTGGACGCTACGCCCACGCTCATCTTTGACGAAATTGACCAGGGCATCGGCGGCCGGGTGGGGGGCGTCGTCGGTCAGAAATTGTGGGGACTGGCGACGGACGGCCGCCACCAGACCATCGTCGTCACCCACCTGCCCCAGTTGGCCGGTTTTGGCGACTGCCACTTCCACGTCAGCAAGCAGGTGAGTGACGGCCGCACAACCACCCTCGTCGAAACATTAGATAGGCGCGGCCGGCTCCAGGAATTAGCGGCCATGCTCGGCACCCAGGGCGACTCAGCCCTGGATGGTGCAGAGTCCATCCTGGCGCACGCCGCTAGAGTTAAAGGGCGTGAAACGTGAGCCATTCACGTTTCACGCTTCACGCTTCACGTTTCACGTTTCACGTTTCACGTTTTACGACTTGGGAATATCCTTATCCGGGTCCACGAACGGTTTGCGGACGGCGACGGCCGGCCGCTCGCCTATGTCTGGCACAGAGACGACCAGTTCTGTACCCAACCGAGATAACTCGACAGGGACGTTGGCGTAGCCGATGTTCTTCTTCAAGCGGGGTGAATAGAGGGCGGAGGTAATGAACCCAATCGGCCGGCCATCGTGACTGACTGCCCAGCGAGTCATATTGAACGGTATGGGATCACCGGCAATCTCCACGCCCACTAGCTTGCGCTTGACTCCCTCAGCCTTGATGCGCTGCAAGGCTTCTTTGCCCACGTAGTCGGCCGCCTTATCCTGATCCACCAGCCAGCCCAAGCCCACCTCGTAAGGGTTGTTGTCCAGGGTCATGTCAATCCCATAGTTGAGGATGCCGGCTTCCACCCGCCGGATGTCCGAGGGGCCGGTAGGGGCAATGTGGTAGGGACGGCCGGCCTCCATAATGCGCTCCCATAACTCCACCCCCCGGCGGCCGTCGCGCAGATAGACCTCGTAGCCCACCTCACCCGTCCAGCCAGTGCGGGTCACGACGACCGGAATGCCGTCCAGTGAGGTCTCCAGAAAATAGTAATAGCCCAGTTCCAGCACCTTATCGCCAAAGAGAGCTTGCACGACTTCTTTAGATTTTGGCCCTTGAATCTGCACGGGCGATACGTCCGGCTCACAGATGTTGACCCGCAGCCCGGCGTTGACGGCCGCGCCCTTGGCCCACAACAATACGTCGCTGTCGGCCAGGGCCAACCAGAAGTGATTCTCGCCCAGGCGCAGTAGCACCGGGTCGTTGATGATGCCGCCGTCTTCGGCCGTAATCACCACGTACTTCCCCTGCCCCACCTCACACTTGCTCAGGTTGCGGGGGGTGAGCCAATTGGTAAAAGTGAAGGCGTCCGGCCCGGTAATCTCCACCTGCCGCTCCACCGAAACGTCCCACACCGTCACGTCGTGGATCAACTTCCAATACTCGGCTTCCAGGTCGTCGTAGTTGATGGGAAAAAACGTATGGTTATAGACCGTGTACCCCTTCGCCCCATAGCTTTGCGTCGCCTCGAAGAAAGGCGTCCGCCGCAGCCGCGCCCCTCGCTGCACCAAAGACATATCAAACAGTTGCATCATTCCTTATCCTCCCAAAAAGATTCGTGTCATTCGCCTGATTCGCGCCATTCGCGATTGATCTGCAACAGGCCATCGTCAGCTACCTCGATCCTATCACCAGTCTGGAGTGCAGCAAAATCCCCGGCCGTCACCGCTACAATGGGAATCGGCCGCCCAACCATCTCCTTTGCCACAATCGAGGCCAGGGCAAAGAAGGAATCCACGCCAGTCGTGATAATCGCGGCTGGGGCCGTACCCGCCCGCACCGCTTCTAACAAGACGGCCGTCGTCGTAGACGATCCCCGCGAGAAGGGCAAGGCCAGGATACGGCCGGCGGCCAACATCCCTGACAGCGGGTGCCGCCGATCCGTGATTTCACCCGTCCGGTGGTCATAGCCGCCCCAAAAGGAGAGCGGCTCACGGCCGACCAACGCCATACCTTCCGCCCGGCCGCCCACCACCGGTTTACCCTGAATGAACATAAGAGTTTGGACAGGATTGACAGGATTCACAGGGTCACGTCTAATCCTGTGAATCCTGTCAATCCTGTCTATTCCCAATCTTCAACTCGTACCACCCGGCCGCTGACGGCCGAGCGCACACAATCAGCTAAACTCCCGAAGGTAACACGGGTATTCAACAGCCCTGGTGCGTAATAAGCGTATTTGGCTGAGTTAGTCATCAAGGTTTTGATAGATGGAGGCAGCATCGGCGTCGCCAGGATGCAGGTGTCCACCGTCAGCCGGCCGCCAAAGGCTTCTAACACAGCCAGGTAGCCAGCCTGCCGGGCTAGATGCGCCACCGCCCGGCTGGACGTGACCAGGAATTGCACCTGCGGATGTCGTTTCTTACCGGCCAGCAGGGGAGCTAACTGGCGAAATTCGGCCAGGGAAAAATGGGGGCTGCCCAAGACAACCATGTCCAAGTCGTCGCCCTCGGCCGTACTCAATTCTCGCCGCGCTGTTCGCAACTCACCTGGCGTGATGGTCATCGTCACCTGGGGCGGCCGGCCCTGGCAAGCGGCTTCCAACGTGGGCGCTTCGGGCGTCACGCCGACGATGTGAAACAGGGCGACTGTGCCAGAAGATGCGGCGGCCGCCCCCAACGCCTTCAGTTGGTCTTCGGTGGGAATCACGGCCAGCCCATTGACCACCGGAATACGGTCTTGGGCGACCTTGCCCAGCCAATGGCCCAGAACGGGATAAAACGTATCATCCTGCTGCCAGGCCAGTGGCACGTCCACCAGGTTGAAGACCAGCTGGCCCGCCCGGTTCTCAGTCAGGTGGAGACCAACGGCCGGCACGCGGCCGGTGATCGCGCAGCAGATGTCCAGTAAATCGGGGTAGCGTTCAGTGCGCGCGCCCAGCACGGAGTTGGCAAAGACGATGGCGTTCGACTCGCCCCAGGCGATTTGCTGGCCGAAATGCGGCCGGTACTCGGTCTGGTAGGGCGCACAAGTCCAGGTGGGGATGCAGCCCATCTTCTGATAGGCCACCATAAGGCGGTAGGCGTGGCGCGCCCAGTCGGCCGGTACGGCCCATTCCTGCCAGTGGTGTTCGTCCAGCCCACTGACGTTGGCCGTAGATGGCACAGCCACCTGCGCCCCCATTTCCGCCAGCCGCTCGGCGTACTCCAACCCCGCTTCACCAATGTAGATGGTGCTGTCAATGTGGGCGGCCGTAATGTCCATCAGGGCGGACGCGCCATAGACCTCGGCCATCTGCACGACGATAGACATGGCCATCTGCGCGGCCGGCCCCTGACGGCCGTCTAACATCGCCTCATCCTGTTCGCTCAATTCCAGAAACATTTTTGTTTGGACAGGATTTACAGGATTGACAGGATTTGCGTTACCCGACTTGGATCCGATCTTGTAAATCCTGTCCTTTTCAAATTAGACAGGATTGACAGGATTGACAGGATTTGCTTCGTCAGGCTTGGCCCCAATCTTGTAAATCCTGTTAATCCTGTCCTTTTACGTTTTGTCGTTGCCTGCCTGGGCGGTAGATACGATACTTGTGTTTGGTATCCAGCGATGCGCCAAAGTTGAGGAGCAAACCGTCATCTATCTCTGTGGCCGTAAGATAATGAACCAATTGAACCTCGTGTTCTTTTGCGAGATTCTGGACAGCCTTAATCTCCACAATCATGCGGCCCTCCACGAGTAAGTCTGCATAATACTCTCCAACCGCCTGACCTCTGTAATAGACAGTTATTGGCACTTGCTGTTGAACACTCAATCCTGCTGCCTCCAACTCCAGCCGCAGCGCATTCTCGTAAACCTTCTCCAGAAACCCTGTTCCCAGAGTATTATGCACCTTCTGAGCGCAGCCAATTACCTTCCCCGACAACTCATTCGATTCCATCTGATTCCAATCCTGTTAATCCTGTAAATCCGATACCAGCCCCGATGCGGTTCTGGTTCAGACAAAATTCCATCTGATTCCAATCCTGTTAATCCTGTAAATCCTGTCTGATTCTCGCGTAGGCGCGGACGGGGAAGGAGCCAAAGCCTTTGACTTTGACCGGCACGGCCGAGACACGAAACCCGCTATCGGGCAGCAGATGAAGACGACAGAGATGTTCCACGATAGGAATGTCGGCCGCCAGCAGGGTGGTGTGTACCGGCCGCCGGCCGTCGGCCGTGTCGTCAATGTTCAGCGAATCAATCCCCACTAGAATAGCCCCTGCTTCAGCCAGGTATTGGGCAGCGGCGGTCGTCAGGAAGGGATGGCCCTCGAAATAGCGGTCGGTGCGCCAGTGGGCGTCCCAGCCTGTATGAACCAGGACAGCCTTGCCCCGCGCATCCAGACCGGCCAAAGCAGGAAGGTCAACGGCCCGGCCGCGTCCGGCCGCCCTGACCACTATTCCTTCCAGGTCGGCCAGCGAAGTTAGAGGTAGTTCAGACAAGTCCTTGCCCTCGGCGAAGCGGTGAAAAGGGCTGTCCAGGTACGTGCCTGTATTGGCGACCATCTCGATTTTGCCAATCTGGAAGGACGTACCCTCGGTGTAGAATTGACTGGAATAGTCCCGGCTCCAATAGTCGCAGATGATCGGCGCGGGCAAACCCTTGTAAGTGATCATGCTGTCTTCAATCGTATGGCTAAGATCCACGAGGTTAGTAATCATGGCAAATAAGTCGCCTCTTCAAAAGAGGTTATCGGAATTAAGAGTTTGGACAGGATTAACAGGATTAACATGATGAAGTCTCCGGCGAAAATAGGACGCTGATGACGCGGATGGACGCGGATGAACGCGGATTTTCGTTTGTCGTGGTGCGCTGCGGCGCGTGATGTCTCCTGTAAATCCTGTAAATCCTGTCTATTCCCGATTCGGTAGAGCCGTATTTGCTCAACTAATGCCTTTGCTTCCAAAGCCGGCGGATAGTGTGGGTTGCTGGCCGCCAGGCAACGCACAACATCAAACCGGTTCCACTCGTCGTCGGTGGCATGACCAGCCAGTTCGATGGTCTGTGGGGTAACTTTCTCATTGAGTACGTCCCACACCAAACAGGCCACCAGCGGCGGGAGAGATCTCAGCAGTTCTAAGGCTCTTTCGTCCATGTTGTAACCCCTTTCACCCCGGCCGCCTTCGCCAGCCGCGCAGGACTTCACGGGCGGCATTGTAGCCGGGCAGGCCGGTCACGCCACCGCCGGGGTGCGTGCCAGCCCCACAGAGATACAGGTTGCCAAAGGGTGTCCGGTAACGGCCGTACCCGGCCACCGGCCGCATAAACAACAATTGATCCAACCCCATCTGGCCGTGATGGATACTGCCTTCGGTCAGACCATACTCCTGCTCCCAATCCAGAGGGGTGATGACCCGGCGGTGCAGAATGAGACCGGGCAGGTTCGGCGCATATTGGGAGAGGGTAGCGACCACCGTATCGCCTAGAAGCTCACGCTGGTCTTCCCACCGGCCGTCGCGCAAGCCGTAAGGCGCGTATTGCATGGTCACAGATAACACGTGCTGCCCAGGTGGGGCTAATGAGGGGTCAAGCAAGGAGGGAATCACCACGTCCAGATAGGGGTTAGGGGAGAAGCGGCCGTACTTCGCTTCGTCGCTGGCCCGTTCCAGGTATTCCAGGCTGGGGCAAATCACCATCCGGCCGCACATAAGGTCTTCCATCCTCCGTCCCTCGTCCCGAAATTGGGGCAGCCCACTGAGTGCCAGGATGACCTTCGCCGTACAGCCCCGGTAGCGCATCGCCCGCAGCCGGCGCATGGAACGCGGCTCCAAAATGGCCGGGTCTACCAGATTGAAGAAAGTCCGGCGGGGATCGGCGTTGGAGAGGATGACCCGGCCGCTCATCTCCTCACCACTGGTCAGGACGACGCGGGTGGCCCGGCCGTCCTCTACCTGGATGCGAGCGACGGCGGCCGAGGTGCGAATCTCCGCTCCCTGCTGGCGGGCGGCGTTCGCCAGAGCATCAGCGAGGCCACCAATCCCCCCCTGAACCAGCCGCAAGGGTCGCCACAGGCTATTGCTCTGCCCCAGATGGTTATAGAGGAAGTGGAAGGCGGTGCCGGCCGCGCGCGGGCCAAGTTGGTTGCCCCGGACGCCGGCCGTACCCAAAGCTCCCTTTAAAATGTCGCTGGTAAACCACTCGTCCAGCCACTCGGCCACCGGCATAGGGAGGACGCGCATGAACTCCATCATGTCTGGCCCACCCAGGCGGCGTAGCTGAAGGGCCACTTGCGCCCAGGGTAATTGCTCCATATTAGGCACATCGGCCAAATCGGGTGGCGTCAAGGTCAGGGCCTGGCCCAAGACGGCCGTCAGGCGGGCGACCAGGCTGGCAAAGGCCGGAAACCGCTCGGCGTCGGCGGCCGAAAAGTGAGCGATCTCCGCCTGGCTCTTCTGTACATCCGACCAGAGCGTAAGGCCCGGCCCTTCCAATTGGGGAGCGTAGAGGGAAACCGGACTCTCCACAAAAGCCAGGCCGTGCTTGACCAATTCCAGTTCTTTGACCAGGCGGGAGTGGAACAAACTGGCGTCGTCCGCGCCCGTGTTGACCTTGAAGCCGGGCCACAGTTCCTCGGTAGCCGCCGCGCCTCCCAGCACCGGCCGTTGCTCCAGCACGATTACTTTTAACCCCGCCTTCGCCAACACGGCCGCTGCCGTCAGGCCATTATGCCCAGCCCCAACCACAATAGCATCATACAGATTG
>JBFMFT010000201.1:0-8757 GCA_040751925.1 Chloroflexota bacterium | reverse complement strand
GGCGGGCGGCGGCCAGGTAACGGCCGATAGCCCGCCGCCGGTTGCGGGCCAGGTTGGCCGCAATGGTCAACAGCCAGGGGCGCAGAGGACGGCTACTATCAAAGCGGCCGAGCGAGCGAAAGGCGCGCACAAAGGTCTCTTGGGCCACGTCCTCCGCCTCGTCGGCGTCACGCAGGATTAAATAGGCCAGCCGGAAGACCGCCTCCTGGTACTGGGTCACCAACCCCAGCCAGGCGGCGTTGTCTCCTTGTCTGGCCCTGGCGACCCACTGCGCCTCGTCCACCTGTCCGTGAACCTCTCCGGAGAAGCTCATTTACTCTACTATACACCGGCCGGCAAGGAAAAGTTCCGTCTCTTTTCGGCCGGGATGAGGGGATGGGGGGATGAAGAAGTGGAACGATTTGCCAGATCGTCCTACAATAACGGTTATGGTCAGGTCAGGTCATAAGGACGGCCGGGTTATAGGAGTGGCCTCACTACTCTCCTTACTTGTTCTACTAGCGGGGTGCAGCCAGGCCATCGAAACACCGACGGCTACAGCGCTGCCTTTGCCGTCCCCCACCCCTACAGCTACACCCTCACCGTGGCCATCCGCTTCACCCACCTTAACCCCTCCACCGCCCACACCTACCCCGATACCTCCATCACCCACATTTTCACCTTCGATAACACCCACAGCGACCCCCGTACCCCTGCCCTTGCCGGCCATGGCCCCCTTCCCCACCGTTACGCCGGATTACGCGGTATATGAGACCAAACCCATTTTCCTTTTGTTTGGAGGCTACTGGGGAGATGGTGGACACGAGAGCGATACGTTTTACGGAAGGGATACCCCTCAGATGGTGATCTATGGCGATGGGCAGGTACTCATTAAAAGTGGCGAGTGGGGTTTACGGACCTTTACGGAAGCGCAAGTTACCCCGGCCGAGATGTGTCGATTGCGCCGGCAAATAGAATCAACGGGTTTTCTCCAACCGCACACCGAGTATTACACACAGCGTGAAGGAAGCGACGGCGCGCCGGGGATTGCTATACAGGTGGATGACACCTACTACAGTTTCTATGGGCCTGACGTGCCGCACCTGGTTGATGATTTAGCGGCCGGCTATCGGATTATCGAGAACTATCGGCCAAACGCTCCGCTTGAACCTTATACGCCGACCTACCTGGCTCTGTGGGTGGAAGAGGTAATGCCTACGGAGGAGGACACGCCGGTTCCCTGGCCCTCAGAATTGCCGCCGATTGCCGAGTTGTGGTCAGATCGTGAACGAAATACAGTCATCATTGACGGCGAGTGGGTGCTGCCCATCTACGAGCTTTTTTCGCGGCATTTGTCCTGGCGCGTATTCCAAGAAGGCGATTCGTATTACGGCGTGATTGCCCGACCCGTTTTGCCCCATGAGACACCCAGGAATTTTCCAGTTTATCCGGGCCCACCCCTGGATTACGTGCCCGTACTGGAGTGTGAAGGGGAAGCATCCTTGATCTCGCCAGCCATTCCCACAACAACACCCACGCTCACAGCCGCGGCCGCTGCTCTTAAAGGTCAGGGACGCATCCTGTTTGTCAGTTCGGGCTATGGGAATAGCGAGGTATATGTGATGGAAGCAGACGGCTCCGGCCGCACGCGCCTGACCAATAACCTGGCTAATGACGATGAACCGGCCTGGTCGCCCGATGGGCAGCATATCGCTTTCGTCTCTGACAGGGACGGTGACCAGGAAATTTATGTGATGGCGGCCGATGGCACAAATGTTGTTCAACTCACCCAGAATGAGGTCGAGGATTACTCCCCCACCTGGTCACCGGATGGGACGCAGATCGCTTTCGTCACCGACCGAGACGGGGGATGGCAGGAGTCAGAGATTTACCTGATGAACGCCAATGGTTCTCAGCCGCGCCGCCTGACCGCCAACCTCAGCCGTGACCTGTCACCTGTCTGGTCACCCGATGGCACCAAGATCGCCTTTCTTCGGGAATTGGCGTTCAATGCCACCTATGCTCTTTTTCTACTGCATCTTAATCAACTGGGCGCGGTCATGGAAGAGAGGCTGGAAAATGCTTACCTTTTGCCCCGGCCGGCATGGTCCCCTGATAGCTCGGAGATCGCCTTGCTTGAGACGATAGGACGAGCGGATCCTCATCTCAGATATGTAGGATTGGATGGTTCTGTGCGACCAGGTTTCACTCTAGCCGTGCGTTATCCTTGGTCGCCTGATTGGTCTTCTGACGGAGCCTATGTAGTCTTTGCAGCTTATGAGTTGACTGGGGACAGGGAGATTTTCATTGCTGAACTAGCAACAGGCAGCATCATTCAACTCACCTTTACGGAAGGCGATGAATCCTCGCCGGCGTGGTGGCCTTGAGAACAAGCTGCCTGGATAACCAACTTTGGAACAGCCAAGTAGAATGAATACCCACTCAATGCGTCGTGACAAAGAAAACGCCAGAGACATCGAAATCATCAACCAACAGGCTGACCGATTGAATCAAGAAACCCTGGCTGCACTGGCCTATCAAATACCCTTGGAGAACGTCGCTTTAACAGTGCGGCAGCTTACCTTAGAGCCGCCGGCCGGCTACGACCCGGAGGTCGGCCGCTGGTTGGCCGCGTTAGAGGAATGTCGCCGCCGGACGAAACGGTACCTGGACGGACTGGACCCGGCCGCCGTTGACTGGCTCGACCCCCAAATTCGTCATTCGATTGGTACACTGCTCTATCATATGGCGGCCGTAGAAGCGGACTGGCTCTATACAGATGTCATGCAACAGGCGCTACCGGCCGCCGTCGCCGCCACCTTTCCCCACGAAGTCTACGACGCTCAAGGCCGCCTGACCATTGTGCGGGCTATCCCTTTGGACGGCTATCTGGAACTGCTCGACGCCACCCGCGCCCGCTTCCTGGACGCTTTTCGGGAGATGACCCTGGCCGACTTTCGCCGGCCGCGCGAGTTCCCCGACCGCCAGGTAACGCCGGAATGGGTCATCCAACACCTGATCCAGCACGAGTCGGAACACCGCAGCGAGTTGTGGAAGCTGCGAACCAATTTTGAGAAAGCAGTGTTAGAGTCGTGAGACGTGCAACGTGAAGCGTGAGCAACTGTTCACGTTTCACGTTTCACGCTTCACGCTTGGCTAGGAAGGCCAGAGGATGGGGGTCAGCCAGGTAACTAAAATCGCCACAATCAGGGTGAGTGGTACGCCCACGAGGACAAAATCCCGGAAGCGGTAGCGGCCGGGGCCATAGACCAGCAAATTACCGTGATGACCAATGGGGGTCAAAAAGGAAGTCACCGCGGCCATGGCCACCGCCACCACGTAGGGTTCAGGCGGCGCGTTGAGCAGGCGGGCCAGGGCCACGGCCACCGGGGCCAGCAGGGCCGTGGTGCCCGCATCGGACATCAGTTGGGTGACTAGAGCAGACACGGCAAAGAGAGACAGCAAGATCGGGTGTGGCCCCCAGGACTGAACGAGAGCTTGCAGCCGGCCGGCCAACCAGTCCGACGTGCCGGTCGTTTCCATGGCTAGGCCCAGGGGAATCGCCCCAGCGATAAAGACGTAGATGCGGGTGTCAATGGCCCGGTAAGCCTGGCCGGGGGTCAGGCAGCCGGTGAGGACGACGGCCGCCGCTCCGGCCAGCAGCGCGATCTCAATGGGCAACAGGTTGAGGGCCACAGCCAGGATGCTGGCAACCATAATAAAGCCAGCCAGCGGGGCTTTGTGGGACAAGCGGGCTACACCCTCAAAGGGCAGCATCATCAGAAAAGAGCGATCTGCGGACACCCGTCGGAAGGCGGCCTCGTCGCCAAGCATCACTAATACGTCGCCTTCCCGCAAACGCACACGGGACAACTGGGTCCGCAGCCATCCCTGCCGCCGCCAGAGGCTAACGACCACTACTCCGTACTGTTCGAGGAAGTTGACCTGGCCGATGGTGCGTCCCATCAGGTCCGAACCGGGGGCGATCACCGCCTGTACCAGTTGCTCAGTGGCCTTGTCCGCTTTGCCGTTGCCCGAAGGTAGTTGATCGCCATAGCGGGTGACAGGGTGTAAGGCGATACCCGGCTCTTTCTGGATAGCTGCAATCTGGTCGGGCGTGGTGCGTACCAGAAGCACGTCTCTCTCCTGCAAGGGGCTGTCGTCCAACTGGCGGCTCTTTAACCGGCCGTTCCGCACGCGAGCCACGACCTTAAACTCGCGGCCTTCGGTCGCCTCGACCTCGCTGACCGTCTTGCCCAGTAGGGGTGAACCGGCCAGCAGAATAACCTCGGTGTAATAACCGTCGAGACGAAAGTGGTTGTTGGCCGGAGTATTTCCTCCTCGCTCTGGCAACAGAAAACGGCCGACCAGTAGCATGAACAATGTGCCAGCGGCCGATAGGGTTAGGCCAATGGGAGCAATGGAAAAAATGCCTAGCCCCGCCCGCCCGGCCTGGCGCAGCACCCCATCAGCCAGGAGAAAGGCCGGGGCCCCCACAATCGTAATCGTCGTGCCTAGCGAGGCCGCCAGCGACATAGGAATCAGTAGCTTGGAGGGGGAGATGTTCTGTTCGCGGCACACCTTGAGGGTCACAGGCAGCATCACGGCCGTGATCGTCAGGTGGTGGGTAAAGGCGGAGAGCAAAGCGGTAGACAGCATTAAAACGATCAGTGTTCGTGATTGGCCGCGGCCGGCCAGCCGGCCAATGTTGGCCCCCATCCGGTCGGAAAGGCCGGTGCGAAAGAGGGCCTCGCCCAGAACGAAGACGGCCGCCGCTACCAGAGCCGGGCTGCTGCTGAAACCGGATAGGGCCTGGCGGCTGTCTAGTACCTGGGTGGCAGACAGGGCCAGGATCACCAGCACGGCCGTCACGTCTATGCGAATCCATTCGGTCATCAGAAGGGCCAATGTGCCCACCAGGATAGCGATCAGGGTGAGTTGGGGGGAGGTCAGGGTAGGGTCCATGGCAGAGATGGATAATGAACAATGAACAATGCCGCTGCTTCATTGTTCATTGTTCATTGCTAATTGTTCATTGCTAATTGTTCATTGCTTTGGGCTCCACACCAATCTTGTGAAATAGCTTTTGCTTGACCTGCCCGTCGAAAACCTGCCACTTGAGGTCCTGGTAGGTTGCGGCCGACCCCCCGCTCAGGAAACCGACCGGCACCTCGAATCCACCCGCCAGGGCCTTGCCGCCACCGTAATAACGGCCGTCGCCGTTCTTGCCAAAAACCTCCTTGATAAACTCGTCCGGGCTGAGGGTGATTTTGGCCGTGCGGAGCGAGCCAACCAGCGTCTCCGCCTGATTTTCGCCACTCACGATGCCGTAGACAATCGCCGTATGCACATTCTCTTCCGTCAGCAGGAAGTCGGCCGCCTGGGGAACGGCATCTCGATCACTTGGGCGCAAATAGCCAACGCCAGCCATAGAAAACCCCTCAGCCACGACCCGATTGCCCAGGGCCAGGCGAATGATCTCCATCACGTGCTTGGAGCGGGCCTGGTTCATAATTTCGACCAGTAGTTCATTATCCACGAACGGTGACAAGAAGGCGGCGGCCTGGAAGTCGGCCGCCGTAGCCTGAATCAGCCCGCCCGTATCCGTCAAAATGCCGTGCATGAGGGCTGTGGCGACCAGAACGTGGGACGGTTCAGTGCGGTTGAGGGCCAATGCGCCCTGCTGCAAGTATTCGGCGTACAGGGTAGACGTTGCCCCTACCGGCCGCACGTCGCTGACGGCCGGCTGCAACCGTTCCTGCGGCTGGTGGTGGTCTACTACCAACAGGGTAGGCACAGCGGCCGTTTGCAGGGCTTTGACGATAACCTCACAAGTTGTGCCTTGATTATCAACAAAGATCGCCCCATCGTAGGGAGCCGGTAACTCCCCCTCGTAGTGGATGAGGTCAAGTCCCAGCAGCTTGACCAGGGCCACGTTTTGCTGGTGGCTGATCCGCCCAGCGTAGATGACGTCGCTTTCCACGTTGAATGAAGCGGCGATCAACTGGTGGGCAAAAGCCGAGGCAATGGCATCCGGGTCAGGATAGTCCTGCAAGACGATGAGATGGCGCTCCCCCCCATGGGCAGCCAAGAGTTCCAGGATGACGGGTTGGCTGCCCTCCGCCTTTTCAGCCGGTTTTTTGGGAGCGGTTTTGCTTTCCATGTGGTTAGTGTTTGTCTTTCTGGTAGACCGAGAAGGTGCGCGCGCTGGATGGGGTGAAGATGAGCCAGATCAGGCTAACCACAGCCCATCCTAGCAGTGCGTAGACGATCATGGCTACGATAGAACTGATTTCCAGCACCATGCCCCCGGCCGAAGGTTCCCGGGCCAGGTTTTGGAAAGGCCACAAGAAGAGGCTCGACACCCGGTAGACCAGGCCCACAAAGGGACTATTTGGATTGGCGGCAATCAGTCTGAGCAGGATACGCAAGCCAATCAGGGCTTCCAGCCCACCCATGACCCACGTGATAAACTGGGTGACCTTTTGCAGCCGCAAGCGGCGTTCAGCGCCGATGTCTTCGATCAGCCGTTCATGGCGTTCGAGACCAGGGCCGCGGGTGACCGCTACCCGCTCGTGGCGTTCAATGGGAGTTACGTGACCCGTGCCATTGCCGGATACACCTTCCCGAATCACCTCTTCGCGTATTTCAGTCGTGCGTTCTTCAGTAAGGTTGGGTTCCATCTGGTAAACCTCCGCAAGACACCGGATGTTTCACTATCATCCGATGCCCTCATAAGACTCGCCGCCTACTTAGAAGGCCCAATACGGCCGTAAACAAAGCCGAACCGATAATGGACCAGATGACCGGAAAGGTCTCGCCGTCAACCGTGACAGGCAAAAGCTCCGGCAGACCAAGTTGGCGACTCAGCCACAAGCCCAGATAGGCGCCGATGAATCCGACGACGGCCGAAAGTAAACAGCCGCCAGAGGAATAACCGACGAGGGCCTGGCCTAAACCGCCAGCCACGGCGGCGATGAGTAGCAAGATTACAAAACCCATCAATGTCATTGTCTTTACCTCCAGACATCGGATGCTTCCGAAACATCCGCTGTCTTGTTAGTAACTCTGTTGAACTTTCAGGTTGTTAATAACGGTGATGACGCCCGGCTGAACGGCCGTGATCGCTTCCACGATCTTCCGTGTCGTCAGGCTGTCCACCTGGCCTGTTAGAGTGACGATACCCCGGTCACTGATTACGTCCACCACGCCGGAGCGGGTGCGGGGATCAGCGGCCAGGGCGGCGGTAATGCGCGCGGCTACGGCCGCCTCCGGGCCGAGAAGTTGCTCCGAGTTAGGTAGCACCTCCTGTGGCACGTAGGGTGGCAGTTCGGCCGGTTCCACTTTATCCGTAGCGATGGTGATGTGCGTTTCTCCCAGCGTCTCTACCAGGGCCATAGGGATTACCTGTTGGTGGGTGACGGCCGCCGCTGGTTCCATAACCAGGTGGGTTAGCTGACCATCACTGGTCTGCACACCTTCCAGGTGGCCGGCCAGCGTCGCTTGGTAGTGGATAGGCACGCCGCGTTCCAGGACAATGTACTCGGCCGGAATGCCCTCTCTGACCTTCTGGCTCTGGGTAACTACCGGCCGCGTCGCCGGGGCCACGTCGTGAAAGGTAGCCAGACTGAGCAGAGCCTGCGGCGTCACAGCGAGGGCGGAGCCTTCGGCCGCATCAACCAGCTCCATCTCCGCGTACTCAGGGTAGTCATCCACCACGTCGGCCGATAAGGCCAGATAGACGCGGCCGTCGGCCGTCTCCTCGACGGCCGCCAGGGGCAGCCGCCGGGCCCGTTTGGTCAGTAAGCCGCCCGATTCGACCACCAAATCCGTCACCAGCCCCCTGGCAGGGGCAATAACCACTTTACTCAGGCGGCCGAATTTTTGGTCGGCGCAGTACACAGCCGCGCCGAGTAGCAAATCTAAAGTCTTCATATTCACACCTCCGCATGGTTTACCCCAACACAATAGCAAAAACAGAAGGCCCTGTCATGTACCAGAGCCACACAGGAGGGGTATAGGTTTGGTTATATTTTGGGCTAAATGGCCGAGGTCAGAGTATTTGACCGAAGACGAACGACGGAAGACGAATCTTCGTCTCTCGTCATTCGTCCTTCGTCAACAGAGTCGCGTACGGAATGGCTTCCCAGCGATTAGCGACCCCCAGCTTCTGCAAGATATTGTGGACGTGATTCTTGACCGTGCCTAGTTCGATGGTCAGGCGGTCAGCAATGGCCGGATTGCTCAGGCCCTGCCCCATCAAATCCAGCACTTCCCGTTCGCGGGGGGTCAAGTCGGCCAATTGGCTGCCGTCCAGGTTGTGACTGTAACGGACGTGCAGGTCAGCCAGTTGGGTAATGCGGGCCATAAGGGCGGCAATGATCTGCGGCGAAGCTAGGGCCTCTCCCTTCTGAACGGCCCGGATGTTTTGCAATAACTCGTCCAATGAATCTTCGGTGAGGACGTAGGCTCCCGCGCCCGCCTCGATGTACTGCAAAATGGTTTCTTCCGCTTTGGGTACTCCCAACACCAGCACCTTGACCGCCGGATTCACCTTGTTGATGGCCCTGGTCAGGGTGAGAGAGCCATTGTCAGGCAGGCTGGTGCAAACCAGAACGACGTCGCTTTGATTAAGCTGTGCCAGGGCCTCCTCCACCGTCGTCGCCAGACCGGCGATAGAAATATCCGGCTCCTGTTCAAGGGCAGCCGCGATCACCTTGCAGAAAACGGGGGCTTCGTGGACGATAAGCAGGCGGATCATGCCAGGCGAACGGCGAG
>JBFMFT010000200.1:0-8771 GCA_040751925.1 Chloroflexota bacterium | reverse complement strand
GCGGCCGTCCTGGTGGCCGTTTTGCCGGGAGTGGGCGCAATTGTCTACTTGATTCTACGGCCGCGCGAGACGCTATCTGAGGCTTACGAACGGGCCTTGGAAGAAGAAGCCCTCTTGCAGGAAATCGAGGAACGGCCGCTCTGCCCTGGCTGCCGGCGGGCGGCCGATCCTCGCTGGCTTCTCTGCCCCCATTGCCACACCCGCCTCCGAAAAGTCTGCCCCGACTGCAACGCCCTCATGGAACTGCCTTGGGACCTATGCCCCTATTGTGGCAATAACCAGGTGGACATCTACCAGGCCCAGATACCCGTGGCGGCCGAAGAACCGGAGCCGGCGGCCGGGTCTGACGGCTCGGTTGGTAGCGATTGACACCAGCTTCCATTTGCATCATACTGGTCACTAGCTGTCTGTCTAGCATCGGACAGTCGTGCGAGGTGAAATATGTCTACTACGATCATCTTACCAGACGAATTGGCAAGCGCTTTGCAAATGAAAGCAGAACGCCGGCACTCAAGGCTAAATGAGTTTGTCGTCGAAATCTTGTCAGACACAATCAACTGGCAAAAGGAAAGCTACCCAACCATTGAAGAGGTAGTGGCGGAGACGAAGGCCTTGCCGCCCAATCCTGCCATGATCTCTTGGGCTAGTGATTCGTTAGCTGAGTGGCTGAGAAACACACCCGATGACGAGCCGTTTGACCCGGCCGAATGGCAGCGAGAGTGGGATCAGGTTGAGACAGAAATGAAAGCTATCGAGGCGGCCGATATGTTGGCCGACGCCAGTTTCTCGTAGACATGGCTAACTACCTGCTCGACACCAATCACATTTCTCCCCTGGTCACGACGGGACATCCCCTGCGGAAGCGGATCCTGGAAAGCCTGGACGCAGGGCATCGCTTCGCTATTGCCGTGCCAGCCCTGACTGAAGTGCTATTTGAAATGGGACTATTGCCGCGCGCCAAACAAAACCTGGCAGTCTAGGAGACTGTAAAGAACAGATTTGATTACTACGGTATTGACAGGGAGGACACCGAACAGGCAGTCAAGTTGCAAACTGGTCTACGGCAGCGCGGTGTGCAGTTGGCTACAGTGGACGCCCTGATTGCGGCCGTCGCCCTGCGTTACAGTCTGATCCTGCTAACCACCGATAAGGATTTTGCTTCGGTGGCCGGGCTCATACAGGAGAACTGGCTATGATTCGGCCAATCGCCACGGACGCCTATTCCTCCCGCCTGACAATCTCCCCATCGGCCGTCAACTGCTCCACGCGCAGGGTTGCCTGGTCAAGCAGGGTATTACAGTGCGTCGCCAGTTTTTGGCCGCGCTCATAGAGGGCAATCGCTTCATCCAGGGTTAGATCACCCGCTTCCAGGCGGCCGACCGTTTCTTCTAACTCCTGCAAGGCCACCTCAAACGTCAATTCGGCAATCTCTACTTCCATTCTTCAACCTTCAACCTTCAACCTTCAGCCTTCAACCTTCAGCCTTCAGCCCTCAACCACTCGCGCCCCAAATCCCCCATCGGCCACCTGTACCTGCAACAGATCGCCGCTGTCCACGTCGCTGACGTGGCGGACGAGACGGCCGTCGGCGTGGCGCACAATGGCGTAACCCCGCGCCAGCGTCGCCAGGGGGCTGACGGCCGCCAACCGGGCCTGGGCTACTTGTAGGTGGTTAAGGTCGCGCTCCAGGCGGCGGCCGACACTCTGAGCGAGCCGGGCCAGCAACGTATCCGTGCGCTGACGGTGACTATCCAGGCGGGTCTGGGGGCCGAGGTGAGTCAAGGCCCGCGCCAATGCCTGCACCTGCCAACGGTTCTGGCGGAGGATGGTCTGCATCCGCGTTGTCAGTTCTTCTTGCAGACCACGTAGAACCGGCCGCAACTCCGCCAGGTCCGGCACCGCCAGTTCGGCGGCGGCCGACGGCGTGGGCGCGCGCAAATCGGCCACGAAGTCGGCTATCGTAAAGTCTGTCTCGTGGCCGATGCCCGTTATGATCGGGTGGCGAGCCGTGTAGATGGCGCGAGCCACCCCTTCGTCGTTAAAGGCCCACAGGTCTTCCAAAGAGCCACCACCACGCGCTAGAATAATGGTGTCCACGTCGGTGCGGCCGTCCAGCCAGCGCAAGGCCCGCACAATGGCCGCCGGCGCGTCCACGCCCTGCACCAGCGTCGGGGCAATGAGAACCGACACCAGAGGGCAGCGCCGCCGCAAGACGTTAAGGATGTCCTGCAGGGCGGCTGCATCCAGCGAAGTGACCAGGCCAATTTTGTGCGGGAAACTGGGAATGGGTTTTTTATGGGCCGGGTCAAACAATCCATCGGCCGCCAATTGGTCTTTCAGCTGCTCGAAAGCCTGGGCCAGATCACCGCGCCCGGCCGGCGTCAAACCCTCCACGTATAACTGGTAAACACCCCCCACGTCATAAACCGTGACCCGCCCCCGCGCTAACACGGCGTCGCCATCTTGCGGCCGGAAGCGCAACCGTTCGGCCGAGGAACGCCACATCACGCATTTGAGTTGGGCCTGTTCGTCCTTGAGGGTGAAATAGAGGTGACCAGAGCGGGCCTGCAAGAAGTTGGAGATTTCGCCCATCACCCTGACTTCCTGCAAGCGCAAGTCCAGGTCAAACAACTCGCGGATGTAGGCCGTCAATTCTGTAACCGACCAGGTTTCGGCCGGGCTATCGGGGCGGTCAACAAGGGACGGAAACATGGGGTAGACGGTTCAACGCCTGTATGCTAGAATAACGTCATACAGTCTTAGATTTTCATCTATTATCACGGAGGTAGACACTGGAAGGATTAGAACTCGCTCATCTATTGGTAGACACCGTTTTAGACAAGAAAGGGGGAGACGTTTTGCTGCTGGACATTCGGGACAGAGCCATTTTTACCGATTACTTCCTCATCTGTAATGGCGAGAGCGAACGGCAGTTACAGGCATTGGCCGAGAGCATTGCCGAGGACGGTAAGAAGAAAGCCCACGTCATCCCCTGGGGTACGGAAGGCTCGGCCGAAAGCGGCTGGGTGCTGGTGGATTTTGGCGACGTGGTGGTACACCTGTTTTCCCCCCACCAACGGGCTTATTACAACCTGGAAGAACTGTGGCGGGAGGCAAGGGTCATTCTTCGGATGCAGTAGTAGGGCAATTTTAGAAAATTGCCCTACTCGCGAATCCAGCGTTCGTTACTCCGTTCCCAGGCTACCAACTCTGATGGTTCAAAGAACAAGTTAATCTCGTAATCGGCGTTCTCCGCGCTGTCAGAGCCATGAACGAGGTTGCGGCCGATTTCCATGCCGAAATCACCGCGAATCGTGCCGGGGGCGGCCGTCACTGGCTTAGTCGGCCCCATGGTGGCGCGGGCGGCGGCAATGGCCTCTTTCCCTTCCCAGACCATCGCCACCACCGGCCCAGAGGTAATATATTCCACCAGACCCTTGTAGAAAGGGCGTTCGCGGTGAACCGCGTAATGGCAGGCAGCCAATTCCTGGGACATTTGCAGAAATTTCATGGCTACCAGCTTCAAGCCACGACGCTCAAAACGGTCAATGATTTGACCCATCAAGCCCCGCTGTACACCATCGGGCTTGACTAAAATCAAAGTTCGTTCCACGTGTTACTCCATGAAACGTGAAACGTGAAACGTGACGGTTCTCACGTTTCACGTTTCACACTTCCTCAATTAGAGCTGTTCCAATACCAAACGGTACATATCCAGGGCCTCTTGCAATCGGCCGTTTCGCAGGTAGGCGTCGCCCAGCAGTCGGCGCAGGAGGGGTTGGCCCTGATTTTGGGCGACGGCCGTCTCTAGTTCAGCCACCAGACCCAGCATATCCTCATTCTGGTTAAGTTGTTGCTCGTAGAGGGATAGGGCCAGGTCGAATTGGCCGGCGGCCAGGGCCTGGCTGGCTTGCTGGCTCAAGGATAGCGGGGCTTCGGCGGCCGGTATGGCCGCTTCCTCTTCGACCGCCATTTCGACAGTCTCAATTGGCGCTGCTTCCACCTCAACGGTCGTGACTGGCTTGCCTTCGGCCGCCACCTCCACAACGATTTCTGGTTCGACCACCATCTCCGGCTCAAGCTCCGGCTCGACTACCACTTCCGGTTCAACTTCTACTGCGACCGGAACTTCCAAAGCGCTCTCTGGTTCAGGGGTGACGGCCGCCTCTGGCTCCAATTCCAGGACAGGGGTTTCAACCGGCTCCTCTGGGGCAATTTCGACTACCAATGGCTCGGCCGCCGGAACTTCTTCGTCCAGTGCCAACCAGTCCGGTACAGCTACTTCGGCCGCCGGGGTCAACTCCGGTTCCGCCAGACCAGTTCCCTGCTGGGCAGCTAACTGTTCCAACCAGGCCATCGCTTCGTCAGGGTCTTCGGGCATGGTGTCCAGAATATCCTCGCCAAAGCCTGGTGGCTCGGCCGCAACCAATTCCTCGGCCGGGACTTCTGTCGGCAGCCAGCTTTCGGCCAGCAAAGGCTGTAGCTCGACTTCCTCCACGTAGCCGGGGGTGACGGCGACCGGTTCTTCTGGTAAGGTTGCCAATTGCTCCAACCAGGCCAGCACCGCGTCGGGGTCTTCGGGGATGTCGGCCGAGGGCTGGGCAGCCGGTGTGGGGGCCTGGCTCACTTCATCCAGCCATTCCAGGGTGTCGCCGGTAGCCGGTAGGGCCGCTTCCACGATGCCCAACGGTATCTCCGGCGTATCCTCATCTAACCAGGTGAGGGTGGGCGGCTCTTCCAGGGCCGGCCCCTCGCCGGCGGCCACCTGGTCTAGCCAACTCAAATCCTCGACGACGGCCGCCGCTTCTCCTTCGGGCTGTTCGGCGGCCGGCGCTTGCCAGGTGGTCAATTCATCGGTCGTCAGATTGGGCGGCGGCTCCAGCCAGGTAGGTACGTCGGCCGGGCCGGTAGGTACCTCTGGCTGCAACCAGTTCAGATATTCCTCACTGGCTGGTTCCCCTTCTAACTCCTTTTCCAGCCAGTCAGGTGGCTGGCCGGTCTCCTGGAGACTTTGCAAATCATTCAGGGAACTTTGTTGGGCAGCCAGTTCGTCCAGCCAGGCGGTGGCCTCCTCCACTTCCTGCCCATTTTCTTCGCTCTCTGGGTCATCGGGCAACGGGTGCATTTTTACCTCCGTAACGTCAGGATCGGCCGCCGGCTGGGTTATCGCCTCGGCGGCCGGGTGGATCAGCCCGGCGGCTGTTTCATCTAACCAGCCCGGCCATGCGTCGGTTTCTACCTCGACTTCTACCTCGGTCTGGGGCGGGATCGCGTTAGCGACCGGCCACCAGGTCAGTCCGGTCTGCTCTGGCAGTGGTTGTGGCTCGTTGGCCTCTGCTTGAGCGGCCTCAAAATCGGCCAGCCAATTGGGTAGCTCGGTCGCCGTTAGCGAATCGGCGGCCGGCTGCGGGCCACCGGCCGCGTCGTCGTCGTTGGGATAGGGCCAGGTTAGTGAGTCGGCCGCGCCCCAATCGGGCAACCAGGCGGGCAGACCGGCGGCGGCCGGCTCCGGCGACCCGGCCGGAACGAGGAAGGTCACTTCGCGCAACCATTCGGGTAGCTCATCCTCCTCGCCATTCAAGTCGTCGCTGCTTACCGCAATCGGTTCTGGCTCGGCCACCTCCTGACCCTGACCGGCCAGCCACAGTTCAATGGATTCAGTCCAGGCGGCCGTATCCTCCGGACTGTTCTCCTGGACGACGGCCTCCTCGAACTCATCCAATAGCACGTGGTCTGGCAAGGGCGGCGCGTCGGCCAGGCTGTAGAGGCGGGCCAAACGGCCGGTTGGGTGGGCCAGGTCGGGCTGGACGAGGAGTTGTAGGCGTTGGAGGTAGACCAGGGCTTCCTCGGCCTGCCCAGACAGCACAGTGGCCTCGGCCAGCAGCGCGTTGCCCTGAATGGAGTTGGGCAATTTGTCTAGCAGGTCGCGGCCGACTTCCACCGCCTGGAAGCGCTGGTGGTCGCGCCAGAGGGCTTCGGCCAGCAGGCTCTGTAGGTCTACCCGTTCGCTATCCTCGGCGAGAAGGTGCTGGGCCTCGGCTATCGCCTGGTCGTAAAGTTCACCCTGAAAGTAGAGGCGGGCCAATGCCCCTCGCGTCAAGGCCGGCCGTTCCTGGGAGCGGCCGTACACTTCCTGCAACCTGGCCTGAATGGTTGGATTATTTGGCTCCAGTTCGTAGGCCCGCTCCAGATGCCAGACGACGTCGGCCGCCCGGCCGCCTTCCTGGTGGATGGCGGCGAGAGTGGCGTGAGCGGTGAAATCTTCGGGGTCGGCCGATAGGACGCGCTGAAGGGCGTCGGCCGCCTGGTCAAATTGACCCTGCTCAAAACAGGCCAGTCCCAGCAGCCGGTGGGCCTCCACGTTTTGGGGAAAGTAGCATAAAACGTGCTGGCAATGGATCATTGCCTGAGCCGCGCGGCCGTCCCTGATGAGCGCGTCTATTTGGCGGAGGTAGTCGTGCAAGTCAACTTTGGCCACGTCGAATCTGAAAGCAACTGCTCACCGCAGAGACGTAGAGGATGCTGAATCTTCCAGGCGCAATGCGTCTCTGGGCCTACGGTGTCTTGGCAGCCGGGCTGCGCGGGTACCTGGCTGGTATTATGCAGTTATTCAACTAATTCGACAAGTGAAGGCGTTGCAATTCGACCAGGAGGTTGGTCACGTCGCTCTCCGGCTGGGGCATGGGGCCGAGCGGGTCTTCGGTCTGGTCGCGGCCGAGCAGGGCGTAGGCGACGTTCAACACACCATAGGATAGGGCGCGCAACAAATAACCCCCTTCCAGCACAAACAAGATCCGTCCCTGGCATTGCCGCCCGGCCAGGCTGACCAAATCGCGGGCCATCTGCGCGTAGCCGACCAGGCTGAGACCGGCCGCCGACAGGGGATCGGCCCAGTGGGCGTCGAAGCCGGCCGAAACCAGCACCAGTTCCGGCCGGAACTGGGCCACTCGTGGTTCAACCAATTCGCGCAAGAGGCGGCGGTAGCCAACGTCACCAACGTAAGGCGGGAGAGGCGCGTTCAGGGTGTAGCCAACGCCCGCGCCGGTCCCCACTTCGCCGGCCGACCCCGTGCCGGGGTAGAAGTATGGGTAATAAAGGTGCAGAGAGACGAAGAGGACGCTTGGATCCTGGTAGAAAATGGACTGCGTGCCGTCGCCGTGATGCACGTCGAAGTCTAGGATGAGTACGCGCCGCAGGCCGTGCTGCTTTTGGGCGTGGCGAGCGGCGGTGGCCACGTTGTTGAACAAGCAGAAGCCGGCCGCCCGGTTGGTGGAGGCGTGATGGCCCGGCGGCCGGGCCACGACCAGCCCATTCTGCCCCGCTCCGCCTAAGATATGATCAACGCCGGTGCAGGCCGCCCCGGCGGCCAGGCAAGCCGCCGCGAAGCTCTCTGGCGCCACGTAGGTATCGGCGTCTAACATCCAGTCGCCGCTTAACGAGGTGCGCCGCACTTGCTCGATCAGGCTGGGGCTATGGGCCAGGGCCAATTGCTCTAACGTGGCTGCTTCCGGCCGCACCGCCTGTAGATCAGCCAGGATGTTCTTTTGTTCGAAGAGGGAGTAGATGGCGGCCGCCCGGCCGCTGTTCTCCGGGTGACCCTCCTGTGAGTGGCCGGGGGCAGGGGAGTAGAGGAATAAAGTAGTCATTATAAACTGGTCAAAATCAAATCCAGCGCGGTGGGCATTTCCAGCCGGCCGCCTTTCACCTGCACGTCACACTCTAGTAAATGAGCGTACAGGGATTCCAACTGGGGCATGGTAAAGTTCTGGCTCTGCTGGAACAGCTTTTGGGCCACAAATTCGTGCAGCTTTAACTCCCTGGCGACAGCCGCCGGCCGCGCCCCCTCCCCGGCCAACTCCTTCACCTGAATCAGGAGCCGAAACTGGCGCACAAACATCGAAAACAAGAAGAAGGGGTCAGCTCCTTCGTCTAGCTTTTGGCGCAGAAGTTGGGCAGCCAATGGGAGCTGCCGGCCGCCCAGCGCATCCACCAACTCAAAGACACTGGCCTCGGCCGCATAAGGCGACAGCCGGGCCACGTCCTCCACCTCAATCGTCTCCCCCTCGCCCTTGTACAAGACCAACTTTTCAATCTCATTGGTCAAGATGTTCAGGTCACTGCCCACGTTGACGGCCAACACGTGAACAGCGCGCGGCGAGATGCGGCCGCCCCGCTCGGCTACCCGTTCCCGGATCCACCGTTCTAGCTCCTGCTGTTCCGGCCGCTTGAACAGCCGGGCGTAACCGATTTTGGGGTTACTCCTGGCGAATTGCAGGAGAGGGTGCTTGTCGGGCAGCGGCCGGCTCTCCAAAAAGACCAGCCGCGTCGTTTCCGGCAGGTGCTGCAGATAGGCCAGCAACCCATCCAGGAGGGCCTGGTTGGGCGGCTGGGCGAACAGGTCATAAACCATGACCAGCCGCTTCCCACCCAGGAATGGCACCGCATCGCACACCTGGCGCAACTGAGCCAGCGTCAAGCCCTGGCCCTCTAACCGGCCGCTATTCAACTCCACCAACGCCGGATCGCCCAGCCGGGCCTTCAGATCAGCCAGCATTTCCTTCTGCGAATGTTCGTCGTCACCGTGAAAGAGGTAGAACATCTTAACCCGCAATTATGGCAGGATGGCCGCCGGCTATCAAGTTCTCGCATTGCCTCATTGAAAATGTTACCGAAGCATGATCGGTTGCCTCAAAATAAGTGTTACCTTTGCCGGCATGAAAAAGGAACATGCATTGAGTCAACAAAGCAAGCGAGAACTGGTCGAGGCTCTT
>JBFMFT010000020.1:0-23246 GCA_040751925.1 Chloroflexota bacterium | reverse complement strand
AGAGAGACGAATAGCCACCGCGTTGCCTCGCCCCTACAGTTTGCCAAATTTAACATTGTCAAATTACTTGTTGCACGACAACGAACTAATATCAGTTGAGAGTACAAGAGCGATACCGAAGTAGGCGCGATTCCCACTTGCGCCTGATGGATTTGAGAAAAACAAGGAGATTATTCTTATGGAATACGATATTAAGAATCCCGGCCTGGCGACCGGCGGCCGATACCGGATCGAATGGGCCGAGCAGGAGATGCCCGTCTTACGAGGTATCCGCGAGCAATTTGCCAAAGAGCGGCCGTTGGCCGGCGTCCGTATCGGCGCGTGCTTGCACGTGACCACCGAAACCGCCAACCTGATGCACACCTTACAGGTAGGTGGGGCCGACGTGGCCCTCTGCGCCAGCAACCCCCTCAGTACCCAGGACGACGTGGCCGCCTCCCTGGTCTCCCACTTCGAGATTCCCGTCTACGCCATCAAAGGTGAAGACAACGACACCTATTACCACCACATCAAGGCCGTCCTGGATCATCGGCCGCACATCACCATGGACGACGGGGCCGACCTGGTTAGCACCATCCACAAGCGGCGCGAAGACCTGCTGACGGACATCGTGGGCGGCACCGAGGAGACGACCACCGGCGTCATCCGCCTGCGGGCTATGGCCAAGCAAGGCACGCTCAAATTCCCGGTCATCGCCGTCAACGATGCCCTGACCAAGCACCTGTTCGACAACCGCTACGGCACAGGCCAATCCACGATTGACGGTATCATCCGCGCCACCAACGTCCTCATGGCGGGTAAGACGGTGGTCGTGGCCGGCTACGGCTGGTGCAGTCGGGGGATTTCGCGGCGGGCGGCCGGACTGGGAGCCAACGTCATCGTCACCGAGGTAGACCCCCTCAAAGCCCTGGAGGCGGTCATGGACGGTTTCCGCGTGCTGCCCATGCAGGAAGCGGCCGGGGTAGGCGACATCTTTGTAACGGCCACTGGCGACGTGAACGTGATTGACGCCCACCACTTCGAGGTGATGAAAGATGGGGCGTTGCTGGCTAACTCCGGCCACTTCAACGTGGAGATCAACATCCCCGCTCTAGCCCAGATGTCCAAAGAAGGGCCGCACAGAGTACGCGAGTTCGTGGACCAGTACACCCTGGCCGACGGCCGCAAATTGAACCTTCTCGGCGAAGGGCGGCTCATCAATCTGGCGGCGGCCGAAGGCCACCCGGCCTCGGTGATGGACATGAGCTTCGCTAACCAGGCTATGGCCTCGCTCTACATGATTCGCCACGCCGACAAGCTAGAAAACCAGGTCTACTCCGTGCCAGAGGAAGTAGACCAGGAAATCGCCCGCATCAAGCTGGCCGCCATGGGCATCGCGATAGATAGCCTGACCCCCGAACAGCAAAAGTACCTGAACTCCTGGGAGGAAGGGACGTAATGGTGAGGGGGTGACAGGGTGAGCGGGTGACAGATCACCCCTTCACCCCCTCACCCCCTCACCCCCTCACGATATGGAGCTTTGTACATTCCACCCTGACCACCCGGCCGTCGAACGGTGCGAGGTCTGCCAACGGCCGTTGTGTGGGCTGTGCCTATGGTACAGTCACGATGGCTTGCGTCTATGCGAAGAGCACGCCCAAGAGCGGGTGGCGGCCGGCGAGCAGGTTCTCCCGCCAGCTACCTATGCCGAAGCCATTGGCAGCAGCGTCGTCCACCAGCCACCCTCGGTGAGCAGTAGCAACGAGGGTGAAGGCTCTACCCGCCCGGTCAACAATCAGGACTTGACCGCGCTGGTCGGGGCTATCATCGCCCTGACCACTCTGGCAAGTTGCATGGGTGGAGCTTATTGCCTGCCTATCGTGGCTGTCGCCCTGGGAGCGGCCGCTTACCGCAGCGCGCACCTGGCGGCCGACCCCCGCCGCACCCGCCAATGGGCCGGCGTCGGCATGGGTGTGGGTGGCCTGATGCTCCTCTTTCTGTTGGTCTACGTCTTGTGCTTTGTTTTATTCTTCGTCACCATCTTCGCCTCGGCCCTGGCTGCCGGCCGGCCCTGATAGTAACGAGTGATGAGTGAAAAGTGATGAGTGGTTCACTTTTCACTCATCACTCATCACTCTATGCTGCATCCCCGCGACAAATCGGCCGCCACCACCGTCGGCATGGTGCGCGTGGCCCGTACCTTCTCCAACGTCGTCAGTCCACCCGTCATGTTCGCCGTCTTGGGACTGGCCCTGGCTCTGCGTGAATTGGCTTTCTGGCCGGGGCTGCTGTGGGCGGCCGTTTACGGCTTTTTCGTCTCCCTCGCTCCCATTCTCTTCATCCTGCTCATGCTGCGGGCCGGCCACATTAGCGATCTGCACATCAGCGTCCGCCAGCAACGTCACCTCCCCTACCTGGTCAGTATCGGCTGTGCGGCCGTCGCCTTGCTCCTCCTGCGCTTGCTGAACGGGCCGGAATTGCTGCGTTGCCTGGTGCTATTCAACATTGCCGAACTGGTGGCCCTGGGTGTCATCAACGTCTACTGGCAAATCAGTATTCACGCCACGGCCGTCATGGCGACCACCCTGATCGCTGGACTGGTCTTCGGTTTGCAAATCAGTCTCCTGCTATCGCCCTTCGTCATCCTGGTTGCCTGGGCCCGCCACTACCTGCGGCGGCACACGGCCGCCCAAATTCTGGCCGGACTGGGGTTGGGCGCGCTCTCTGCTCTGGCGTTGAACCTAACTGGCTGCTTCTGACCCGTGTTTGCACGTCCAAGCAGCCTATATTAAGATAGACCTTATGCGATTGGCTGCGCCTGAAGCAGCGGAGATAAACGTGACTACCATTGAGCTAAAGCCGGACCTATATGAGACGTTGAAAAGAAATGCCGCCGATGAAGTCAGGACTATCAACGATCTGGTCAATGATGCTGTCGAAAGCTATGTGCGAAATCGTCAGGAGAGCAAGATTGAGACGGAGATTATGGCTTTTGCCAAGATGCACTCTAAGCTCCGGCAGAAGTTCCTGGGACAGTGGGTAGTTATTCACAACCAGGAATTGGTTGACCAAGACGCGGATCGCGTAGCACTTTTTCGCCGGGTAAGAGCCAAGTACGGCCCTACGGCCGTGTTGATTCGGCAGGTATGTGACCAAATAGACAACGAAAGCTGGCTGAGGACACCCAGTACATGGAAGGACATCGCATGAAGTTTCGGAGGTGCGCGAATGAGTGGCCCGATGAACGGGATGCCGCTGCGGCTGCAAGAAATCGTAGAGGAATTTAGTCTGGCTGAGGGGCGCGAGAAGCTAGAGTACCTGCTTGAATTTTCCGAGAGCCTGCCCCCTCTCCCCGGCTGGTTACAGGATCAGCGCAACAAGATGGAGCAAGTCCACGAGTGCATGACGCCGGTTTTCGTTTACGTCGAGGCCAGTGACGGCCGCCTGACCTTCCACCTCGACGTGCCGCCAGAATCCCCCACCGTGCGCGGCTACGCCGCCATTCTGAGCGAAGGTCTGCGCGGGGCAACCCCAGCCCAAGTCCTCAATGTACCAGATGACTTCTACCGGCAAATGGGTTTACAGGATGTTCTCAGCAGCCAACGCCTGAACGGCATCACGGCCATTCTGGCCCACCTCAAAGAACTGAGTAAGAGCGTTTCGTGAAACGCCCTTACTCCTCGTCCACGTTCACACTGCCAGAGCCAGCGTCAATAAAGATGTCCAGGCGGTCGGCCGCATCTTCGTAACCGGCCGTCTCCCATACCCCTTCGTCACTGCCCCGCTCGCCACTCACCCGGTCGAAGCGATCCGGCAAGTTGAAGCCACCGCTGCCATCCTCGGCTTCGATCCGCGCCACCATGCCGGCCGGCAGGATCAAGTTCAGGCTGCCTGAACCACCGTCAATGGTGATGGTGTGGCGGCCGTCGGCCGGCAGGGTCAAGACCACAGACCCCGAGGCCACGTCGTAGACCACGTCATAATCGCCGCCGGGCAACGAGACGTTGGCACTACCCGACCCACCCTCAATCGTCAAGTCACTCAAGCTCAATTCGCTCAAGTCAATCTGGGCCGAGCCAGAGGCCAGGTTCAGGTTGAGATCAGTCAAGACAATGGGGTTGAGGCCCAGTCGCCAGGCTGAATCGGAAATGTCGCCCCAATTGCTGGGATTTAGCCAGAAAAAGGGGCCGCTGCTGCTGGCAGTCGTCGCCAGGTTGACCTGCGCCCGGCCGTCGGAAACGCCTGTCTCAAAGGTCAATCCGCCCGTATAGCTAACGTCGCCTTCAATCAATTGGCTGCTATCCTCCAGGGCATACAACTCGACCGAGGGAAAACTGAAGTCCAGGGTCACGTCGGCCGCCTGCGCGCCCTCGGCCGGGAAAGCAATGTGTTCCCGTTGCAGGTCGGCCGTCCCGCCCCCACTCAGACGCTCCAGAAACGGGAACTGTGAGGAGAACAACAAGACGGAGCCGAAGGTCGCCAAAGCCAGGAGGGCCACCAACGCGCTCAAGAAAGTGCCAAACGGCCGCGAAAACTGGCGGACAATGATATTCAGTCCCCAGAAAATGAGCAGCAGCGGCCACAGGCGCAGGGCCGCCCCCCAGTTCAGTTCCGGCAAGACATTGAGATTGTCCAACAAGAAGTAAACACCAAGACCAATCAGGATGAACGGGCCGAATAGCGATTCGCTGCGCCGTGACGACGGCCGCCCACTGTCCTTGAGTTCTTCCACCGGCCCTTCGGGAGAAGTTGACGTAGATTCAGACATAGATTACCTCCTACAAAGATGGGTGGCTGAACAGCCACCTATCTCTATACGCAACTGTCCGCGCCTTGTTGCACAGAACCCCCCTTTGGTCTAAAATCGTTTCGCTTCCCGAAACGTTTATGCAGAGATATTTTCTCAGCCAGACCCACCCTCACCCTAACCCTCTCCCTCAGAGGGAGAGGGAACGAACGCCTCCCTTCGCTCTCGTGGGGAGAGGAGGTAGGGGGTGAGGGCAAGCAATTACAAAAAACGAACAAAAACCTCGCCAGGCAAAGCAACTATGATTTACCTTCGCCCAAAATCCAAAATCCAAAATCCAAAATCCACTGAGGTTTCCTTGTAATGAAAGAGTATCACACCGGACAGATCCGCAACGTGGCCCTCATATCCCACAATGGGGCCGGCAAGACCACCTTCGTTGAACGAGTTCTGTTCAACACCAGCGTCACGACGCGCATGGGGCGGGTGGAGAACGGCACGGCGGCGATGGACTTCGAGGAAGAAGAAATCGCCCGCCATAGCTCCGTCTCTACGGCCGTCGCCCCTATCGAATGGCAACAAGTCAAGCTCAACTTCCTGGACACCCCTGGCTACGCCGACTTTATTGGCGAAGTGAACAGCGCCCTGAAAGTAGTAGATGGAGCCCTGGTCTTCGTAGAAGCCGTTGCCGGCGTCGAGGTCGGCACAGAAATCGTCTGGCAGGCGGCGGCCGACCGCTCCCTCCCCCGCCTGTTGGTCATCAACAAGATGGATCGGGAGAACGTACGCGTTTCGCGGGTGATGGAGAGTGTGACCCGGAACCTGAAAGGCAACTTTGTCAACCTCCAATTGCCCATTGGCGAAGGGCCAGGCTTTAGCGGCGTCGTGGATCTACTGACCATGAAAGCCTACCTGGGCGAAAAGGGGACGGCCGCGCCCATCCCGGCCGACCTGGCCGACGCGGCCGAGGAAGCCCGCGTGGCCCTGGTGGAGGCGGCGGCCGAAGGCAACGATGAATTGCTGGAAAAATACCTCGAAGGGGAAGACCTCAGCCCGGCCGAAATTGTGACCGGCTTGAAGGCGGCCATCGGCCAGGGAACAGTCGTGCCAGTTCTCTACTGCGCCCCCCAGCCCGGCATTGCTGTCAGCCCCCTGCTCGACGCGGCCGTCCAACTCCTGCCCGCCCCTGACGAGGTGGGAAAATTCACGGCTACTAATGCGGCCGACCAGGAACTTCACCATCCGGTCAGCGACACCTCCCCACTGGCCGCCTTCATCTTCAAGACTCGTGAAGACCCCTACGGCAAGATGAGCTACTTGCGCGTCTTTGGCGGCGCGTTAGAATCCGACAGCCGCGTGTGGGACGCGAATCTGGACAGCGAAGTGCGTATCGGCAGCTTGAGTCTGTTGCGAGGCAAAGACACGATTCCGGTGGGCTGGCTGCGAGCTGGCGACATCGGTGTAGTCGTCAAGCTGGGCGAAGCCAAGACCAACGACACCCTCTGCGACAAAGCGCACTGGCTCCGTATTGCTCCGATTGCCCAGCCAGACCCTATTGTCTCGGCCGCCGTCCATCCGGTAGCCCAGTCCGACGTAGCCAAGTTGAGCGCGTCGCTCAACCGGCTGGTGGCCGAGGATCCGACCCTGCGTTGGCACAATGAGCCGGCTACACGGGAAACGATCCTGTCTGGCATGGGCAACACCCACCTGGATATTGCCGTCAAGAAGGCCCAATCCAAGTTCGGTATCCACATGACCACCACCATGCCCAAGATACCGTACCGTGAGACGATTACCAAGACCAATTCGGCCGAATACACCCATAAGAAGCAGACCGGCGGCGCAGGCCAATACGCTCGCGTCTTCTTGCGCGTTGAATCGCTACCCGACGACCAGGAGTTTGAGTTTGCTTCGGAAATCTTTGGTGGGGCTATCTCTGCGCCCTTCGTGGCCGCCGTCGAAAAAGGCTGCCGCAGCGCGTTGGAAAGCGGCGCGCTGGCCGGCTATCCCATGGTCGGCGTCAAAGTAGTGGTCTACGACGGCAAGGAGCATCCGGTAGACTCCAAAGAAATCGCTTTCCAGATCGCCGGCCGCGAAGGTTTCAAGCAGGCCGCTCTGGGGGCCGGGCCGGTACTTCTGGAACCCATCTACGAAGCGACGGTCGTCGTGCCGGCCGAAAACATGGGCGACATCATGGGCGACTTCAACACGCGGCGCGCCCGCGTGCTGGGCATGGATACCGAAGGCACCAAGAGTATCGTGCGAGTGGAAGTGCCTCTGGCCGAGATGCAAACCTACTCGGCCGACCTGCGTTCCATGACCCAGGGGCGAGGTGTCTTCAGGTTGAGCTTCTTACGTTACGGCCGCGTCCCGGCCAACGTCCAGGAAGACATCGTTACCAAAGCCAGGAAAGAGAGAGAGCAGGAAAAAGAAAAATAGACCACGTGAAACGTGAAACGTGAAGCTCTTTTCACGTTTCACGTTTCACGACCAACAGGTTTTCGTAACCATCCACTCGCGCCGTCCAGTCTGGTGGGACAACGGTGGTTGTGTCATACTGGAAGACGACGGCCGGCCCCTGAAACTCATCACCCGGCCGCAACTTCGCTCGCTCATAGAGCAGGCTATCGGTGGGCGTGACGGGGCTAAACCAGACCGGCTGGCGGCCGACGACCGCCCGCTCGGCCTGATTCGTCCCCATCTCCTGGGCTGGTAACTCTGGCAAAACCACCGGCGCGACGGCCGCCAGGCGAGCCGTTACCATCTCGATGGTCGCCCCCGGCTGGCGATAGCCATAGCGTTGTTCGTGCGCCTGGTGGAAGAGATCTGTCACTGGTAATTGGGGATTGGTAATTAGGGATTGATAATCGGCAGGGAGCGAGACGTTCAGTTCGTGTGACTGGCCCAGGTAGCGCATATCCAGGCTGGCACGCAGCGTCAGGGTCTTCGGCGCATACCCTTCGGCCGCCATGTCTACTTGCGCTCGCCGCCACAACTCGGTCAGGGCTACCGCCAGCGAATCCCCATCCCCCGCTCGCCAACCATTAGCCCCCAATTGGAGCATGACCGTCTGCGAGTAATCTTTGGTCGGCGCGGCGACCAGCATCCCCAAAGCTGACAAAATACCCGGCGCGGGTGGAATGAGAACGCGGGGAATGTGCAGGCTGGCCGCCAGGTCGCAGGCGTGCAAAGGGCCAGCCCCACCAAAGGCGACCAGGGCGAAGTAGCGCGGGTCGTAGCCCCGCTCCACCGAAATCCGGCGGATGGCCCGCTCCATCGTCATATTGGCGACTTGAACGACACCCCAGGCGGCCGACTCTGGCAAGACCCCGCCCATCGCCCGCCCCAGTTCAGCCAAAGCCTCCCTGGCCCTTTCCGCATCCAGACGCATCGCCCCACCCAGGAAGTGATCGGCGTCCAGGCGGCCCAGGACGAGATGGGCGTCGGTGGTCGTGGCCTGGCGGTTGGGTGAGCCTGGGTAACAGGCCGGGCCGGGGTCGGCCCCCGCGCTTTGTGGCCCCACCTGCAACGCGCCGCCCACGTCCAGGCGGGCCAGGCTGCCCCCACCCGCCCCGACGGTGTGAATATCAATGATGGGCAGGCGCAAGGGTAGACCAGCGATCTCCCCTTCGGCCGTCGTCGGCAGCCGCGCCGGACACAAAGCTACGTCGGTACTCGTCCCCCCCATGTCAAAGGTAATCAGGTCGTCAAAGCCGGCCCGGCCGGCCACGAAGCGCGCCCCTACCACACCCCCGGCCGGGCCAGAGAGAACAGTGCGCGCCGCCTGCCGCCCGGCCGCCCTCGCGCTGATAATCCCGCCATTGCTCTGCATGACCGCCAGCGGCCGGGGAGCAATCCCTTCGGCCAGCCGCTGCAAATAGCGACTCATCAACGGCGCGACGTAGGCGTTTATCACCGTCGTCGCTGTCCGCTCATACTCGCGGTACTCCGGCAGGATCTCCGACGACAGGGAAACGTGAGGCTTGGTAATGGGTAATGGGTCATTGGTCATTGGTGATTGGTCATTGTTAATTACCAATTGCCAATTACCAATTACCTCTTCTATAAGCCGTTCGTGTTCCGGCCGCAAGAACGAAAAGAGCAGGCAGACAGCGACCGATTCAATGCCCTCGGCCGCTATCTGTTCCAAAATGGGCGTCAGATCGGCCGGGTCGAGGGAGGTCAGGATTTCGCCCTGCGCGCTGACCCGTTCGTTGACCTCGAATCGCCACTCACGGGGAACCAGGGGTTCTGGCTTCTGGGGGACGAGGGCGTAGAGTTGCGGCCGGTTTTGGCGGCCGATAGCCAATACGTCGGCAAAACCAGCCGTCGTGA
Source organism: Chloroflexota bacterium (assembly GCA_040751925.1). GTDB lineage: Bacteria > Chloroflexota > Anaerolineae > Promineifilales > Promineifilaceae > JBFMFT01. Next base: position 14,185 of record JBFMFT010000020.1, on the reverse strand, counting down.
TGAGGGCTGTCCGCGCTCCCCGTCTTTCCAACAGGGCGTTGGTCGCCACCGTGCTGCCATGCACGACGGCCGTATTCTTTGGCACACCCATCTCTTCTATGCCGGCCAGAATCGCTTGCGACGGCTCGTGGGGCGTGCTGAGTTGTTTGTGGATCCGCAGGCGGCCGTCGCCATCCAGCCAGGCAAAATCAGTGAACGTCCCGCCGGTATCTACGCCCAGTCGCATAAGGGGCCAACAGAAAATGGTAATTGGTAATTGACGCAATTACCAATTACCAACTACCAGTCCTTTAAGCCTTGGCCGCCTCTTTCCCCACCAGTTCCTGATAGGCCAGGGTGACGACGGTGGATTGGTAAGCCCACCAGACCGAGGCCAGGAGGGCTACCAGGAGACCCAGGCATAATCCACCGCCAGTCGCCAGCAGTACCCGGCCGGTTTCCATCACGCCCTCATTCATCAGGCCATAGATCGTCGGCACAGACAAGGCTATCGCCAACGGCGACACAATCAGTCCCACGATCCCTGTGAAGATAGCCCCCAGGACGATCAGAATGACGGCCAGGATGAGGAGTTGGCCCAGGTGACGGCGAATAACCTGCCAGCCATGACTGATACTGGCGATCACGCCCAGGTCTTGCAAGACGACGCCCCGGCGGGCGAACACCTGGATCGCGCCGACCAGCAGAGCCAGCGGCAGCAGAAGGCAGACCAGTGGCAGCAGGCACAAGACGATTAAGCCCATCGACGCACCGAAGGTCCGGGGATCAACCTGGCCGCCTTCACGCAGCAAGGGCAAAAGCGACGCGCCGGCCGCCAGGAAAAATACGCCGAAGAGAACAGCGAAGAGAAGCAGAAGTGGCAGGTAGAGGATAAGATTCACGCCCACCAAGCGGCCGAGAACCTTGACCCCGGCCGACAGTGAACTGCTCAACGTCGCCGGATCGCCCCGATCCAGGTCGGCCGCCGCCCGGATCAAGCCGGCGTCCGCCACCAGGTGCAACAGCCACAGGAATAGCCCCAGGAAGAGACCCAGACAAGCCAGGGCGATCAAGATGGGCGCGTACTGTTCAAGGAGCCTGCCAAAACTGGGAAAGTTGAAGTCAAACTCACCGCCATCAAATTGATAGCTGAATGGCCCACCACCCCTATTCCCACCATTACCGGGACCACTGCCCAAAGCCGCCAGAAAACCCAATAACCACAGGAACTTATGTTTCCAGACGATGTTCCAGGAACGTTTGAGAATACTACCGAAATCCATACCAGCCTCCAATGACGTGTTGCGTATTGCGTAACGAAGTTCGCGCCACGTAGCGCGCTGCACGTTTCACGCATCACGTTTCACGTACCTATACGTCATTCCCACTCAATCGTTCCGGGTGGCTTGGAGGTTACGTCGTAGACGACCCGGTTGACCCCGGCCACTTCGTTGACGATGCGCCGGCCGACCTGGGCCAACAAGTCATAAGGCAGACGCGCCCAGTCGGCCGTCATAAAGTCCTCCGTCGTCACGGCCCGCAGGGCCACGACTTCCTGGTACGTCCGGCCATCGCCCATCACGCCCACGCTCCGCACCGGCAGCAACACGGCGAAAGCCTGTTGCGTCCCGTTCCGCAGCAGGCCCGCCTGACGCAACTCATCCAGGAAAATAGCGTCGGCCGCCCGCAACCGTTCCAACCGCTCCCAGGTAATCTCGCCCAGGCAGCGCACGGCCAGTCCCGGCCCTGGAAAGGGCTGTCGCCAGATCAGGTCTTCCGGCAAACCCAGGGCCAGGCCAAGCTGGCGTACCTCGTCCTTGAACAGCATTCGCAGCGGCTCCACCAGCTCAAAGTTCATGTCGGCCGGCAAGCCGCCTACGTTGTGGTGGGTCTTAATGGTGTGCGCTTCCGGCCGCTCCCTGGCCGCGCTTTCTATCACGTCCGGGTAAATCGTCCCTTGCGCCAGAAAACGAACGTCCCCCAGGCGGCCGGCTTCCCGCTCAAACACCCGCACAAACTTCTCACCAATCACCCGCCGCTTCTGCTCTGGGTCGGTGACGCCTTGCAGGGCTTCCAAAAATTCTTCAACCGCGTTGACCGCCACCAGCTTCATCCCCCGTTCTTTCTCAAAGGTCTTGACCACCTCGGCCGCCTCCCCCTGGCGCAGCAGTCCGGTATCTACAAAGAGGCAGGTCAGTTGGTCGCCCACTGCCTGGTGAACCAGGGCGGCCGTCACCGCCGAATCCACACCTCCACTCAAGCCTAGCACAACCTGCCCCCGGCCGACTTGCTGGCGCACGGCCGCCACCTGTTCGTCTATGACGTTGACTGGCGTCCAGTCGGCCGCGCAGCCGCAAATCCCTAGGACGAAGTTCTGTAGCAGGAGGCGACCCTGGGGCGTGTGGGCGACCTCGGGATGAAACTGCACCGCGTAGAGGCCGCGTTCGGTGTCGGCCGCCGCCGCGTAAGGCGAATTGGCGGTGTGGGCCAGCGGCCGGAAGCCCGGCGGCAATTCGTCCACTTTGTCGCCGTGACTCATCCAAACCTGTTCGGATTTTGGATTTTGGATTTTGGATTTTGGATTGCCACCCGCAAGCCGGCGGCTTGCGCCACTTTTGCCACCTGCCCCCTGCCAATCTCTAAAGAGCAGATTGTCCATCCCGTCCACTTCCAACGCGGCCGGGCCATATTCGCGGCGGGGGCTGCCGGCTACCCGGCCGCCCAATTGGTGGGCCAACAACTGCATCCCATAGCAGATGCCCAACGCCGGCCGCCCACTTTCCAGCACGTAAGCCGGCAGCGTCGGCGCGCCCTGGTCGTAGACGCTGTTGGGGCCGCCGCTCAAGATGAAGCCCTTCGGCCGGAGGGCCATGACCTGCTCGGCCGGGGTACGCCAGGAGAAAAGCTGGCAAAAGACGTGGGCCTCCCGCACCCGCCGGGCGATCAACTGGCTATACTGCGAGCCATAGTCCAAAATGGCAATACTATCATGGGCCATTAGTTGGCAATTGGCAATTGGTAAGTGGTAATTGGTAATTGATGATAATTACCAATTACCAATGACAATCTTCCCTTCGCTCATGTCGGTTATGGTCACGGCCGCTTCAATCGGCACACCCCAGGAGGCCAGGGCCGCCCGGCCGCCCTCAAAGGTCTTTTCCACGACGGCCGCAATTCCTACCAGGGTTGCCCCACTCTGCTGGACAATGCGGGCCAATGCGTCTATCGTCTGGCCCGTCGCCAAGAAGTCGTCCACGATGAGGATGCGGTCGCTGGCCTGGAGAAATTCGGGCGAGACCATCAGGTGAACCATCCCCCCTTTGCTGTGGCTAGGGGCCTCGTCCACATAGACCGGCTCTTGCATCGTGATTGGCTTATGCTTGCGGGCGTAGACGGCCGGCACGTTTCCCAATGCCTTGCCGACCATGACGGCCGGGATAATCCCACTCACCTCGGCGGTCAGGATGCGCGTCGGCCGCGTGGCGGCGAAACGGCCAGCCAATTCCCGCCCCACCGCCTCCATCAATTCGGCGTCCACCTGGTGGTTCAAGAAGCTGTCAATCTTCAAGATGCCCCGGCCGAGGTTTCGCCCCTCACTCAATATGCGTTGTTTCAGTGCTTCCATCTCCTTACCTGTATCATCGGTCAAGAGAAAGTATAGAGGGAAGTCGGCCGTCTTACAAGTCGCTTTGCCTTCACCTATAACTCGGCCGGCCGCAGTCGCTTTGTTTTGGCCTCGTGATATAATGGGTGGCGAAGTCAAGCTGTGGGTCGCCAATGTGTCTGGCGATTGAACAGCAGGTGGACACGTTCTCGCTCGTATCCAGCCTACCCAATCCCAAATCTATTCTACTACCGAGGTGGAGAATGTCTCGCAAGAGTGTCCTGTTTTACTTTCTACTACTCGCTATCATGTTGACGGCCGTTGCCTGCGGCGGCCAGCCAGAAGCGGCCACGCCTGTCCCAACGGCGGCGGCCACTGAACCACCGACGGCCGAACCGCCAACGGCTGAACCGCCAGAGCCACCAACGGCCGAACCCTTACCGGAGCCGACTGAGGCCGCAACGGCCGAACCATTGCCCGAACCCACACCGGCCCCACAGCGGGTGGGCATCCTACGCTTTAGCGATAGTGAATCGGTGCGCGCTGGCAATTACTCACTCATTGTGGAAGGGGTCGCCCCCTTGGCCGCCGGCCAGCACTACGAACTGTGGCTGGTAGCCGACGATGGCCAGACTATGCTCGACCTGGGAGCGCTGATCGTGGACGGGGATGCGATCACGGCCAACGACAGTACCGAGGAGAATCTCATCGGCCGTTACAGCAGCGCGCTGATCAGCATTGAACCAGATAACGATAGCGACGCCGGTATCTCAACAGAGATCGCCTACACCGGCCTCGTACCGTTGGAGTCGCTGCTGCACGTGCGGAACGTCGTCTTCGCCTTCGCGGGCAATCCTGGCGGCAAAGGCTATTTGATTGGGGCCGAAGAACAGGCCCGCCTGGCTATTGACCACGCCAACCTGCTCCAGGAGGCCCTGACGGCCGGCGACCTGGTCCTGGCCCAGCGCCACGCTGAACACGTGGTCAACATTCTGGACGGGGAGACGGGCAGCAGCTTTGGCGACCTGGACGGCGACGGGCAGGCCCAGAATCCAGGCGACGGCTTTGGCGTGCGCGCTTACCTGGCCGGGGCCAAAGCTGAAGCCGAAGGCCCGAACATGGCGACAGCTACGACTGACGAAGTGAAGCTGCACGCCGGGCACATCGTGGCCGGCTGTGACAATGCCCTGGCCTGGCTCGATGAGGCCATCGCCGAAGCCCAACACGTCCTCGCCGCCGACTCGGTGGCCGAGGCCCAGCCCTTTGCCGAAACCCTCATCCAGTTGACCCTGGACATGGTCAACGGCCGTGACGTGAACAACGATGGCTACGCCGCGCCGGCCGCCGGCGAAGGAGCCATTCTGACAGCCTATGAACATGGCGTCTTTACTGGCGGCTTTGAGATTTTTGCCGGGGCCGCGACAGGCCAGGCCGGCGAGACAGTGACAGAGCCGGCGGCGACCGAGACTGCGCCGCAAGAAGTCGTCGTAGAGATGCTCGACTTCACCTACAGTGAACTCGACCTGGTTATTCCGGTTGGCACAACGGTGAAATGGATCAACGCGGGTCAATTCGAACACTCGGCCACCGCCAGCGACGGCAGCTTTGATACCGGTCTTTATCCGGCCGGGGGTGAGGCCAGTATCACCTTTGATACACCAGGTACGTTCCTCTACTATTGCTTGCTGCACGGCACGCCGGACGGCGGTGGCATGGCGGCCACCCTTACCGTCGAGGGCGACGCTGGCCCCTTGCCCACTGCCCCGCCAGCCCCAACGGAAGCCCCAACGGCCGAACCGGCGCCCGCGCCGGTCACCGTCAATATGCTGGACTTCACCTACGATCCATTGCAGTTGACCGTACCAGCCGGCACGACCGTGACCTGGGTCAACGCTGGGCAATTCGAACATTCGGCGACGGCCGACGACGGCAGTTTCGATACGGGCCTCTTTGCCGCTGGTGGTCAGGCCAGCGTCACCTTCACCACCCCAGGGACGTTCGCCTACTACTGTATCCTACACGGCACGGCCGGTGGAGTGGGTATGGCGGCTACCATCACCGTTGAGGGGCCGTAGGATTCATTGAAACGTGAAACGTGGAACGTGAGCAGACCCTCACGTTTCACGCTGCCGCACCGCCTCAAAGAGAATCACCCCAGCGGCTACGGCGGCATTGAGTGATTCAGTGGCGGCGCGCATGGGAATAAAGAGGCGGCCGGTGGCCAGGCGTTGGGCTTGGTCGCCGGCCCCTTCTGCCTCACTGCCAATGATCAGGGCCGCCGGCCGTCGCCAATCCACGCTTGTATAGGGTAACTGGCCGCCGACCGTCGCCAGCCAGCGATCCATCTGCGCGGTCATTTCGCCGATCACCGGCCAATCGGCGGCCTGGATGGGCAGGCGCAGGTGCGCGCCCATGCCGCCCCGCACCACTTTGGGATTATAGGCATCCACGCAGCCAGGAGCTAAGAGAACACCGTCTACACCGGCGGCGGCGGCCGTCCGCAGGATGGCCCCCAGGTTGCCAGGGTTGGCTATCTGGTCTAAAATGAGTACCAGGGTTGGCTGTGGTGGCAAAGGTATCGTTTCGATAGCCACGACAGCCAGCACACCGGCCGGAGTCTGCGTATCGCTGGCGGCCCGCATGGCCGCTTCACTCACCAGCAGGCTGGGGCCGGCGATGGTTGCCAATGTCTGAACGGCCGCCGGTGACTGGGCCCAGCTTTCGGTATAAAGAACCAGTAGCGGCCGGCGATGGACGGCCGGCAACTCCATCAACCAGCGCGTGCCTTCCACCACAAAAGCCCGCTCTTGTTCACGGAAGCGTCGCTCATCTTGCAGGCGGCGAACGTATCTAATTTTGGGGTTGGTAGGACTGGTAATCAAGGAATTTTGGATTTTGGATTTTGGATTTTGGATGGGTTAACCGGTCGCCGATTGTATCTTTTTTGTCCCAAGAGGGTTAATATAGAGAAAAGGTAGCTACTCAGCCAGAAACCCAGGTTTTTCTCAAAAACCTGGGTTCTACAGGCAGCCTGAGCAAATACGAGAAAAGCGTTGCATCGCGGTCCAAAATCCAAAATTGGGAGAAGTTGGGATGAAACGATTGATGGCTCTGTACCGATTGACCCGGCCGTTCAACGCTCTGAGTGGTGGATTGGCCGTCATTCTGGGCGGTTACGTCGCCGGCACGAACCAATGGCTGGACGTATTGCTGGCGGCCGTCGCCGTGTTCCTGGTGACAGGCGCGGCCAATGCCTGGAACGACTACCGGGACGTGGAGATTGACCGGATCAACCAGCCGCACCGAGTGTTGCCGGCCGGGCTGATTAGCCCGCGCAGCGCGTGGTTGCTATCCATCGCCCTTACCGTTCTAGCCCTGGTCGTCGGGAGTCTGATCAACCTGGCCGCCTTCCTGGTCGTTCTCCTTTCTAGCCTCGTGCTATACCTTTATTCGTGGAAACTCAAGCGGACGGTGCTGGTGGGTAACGCGACGGTGGCCGCCGTCTCCGCTCTGAGCGCGATTTTTGGGGGCATTGCCGCCGGCAACGTCCTGCCCACCCTGTGGCTGGCTCTGATCATCGCCACTGGCATCATGGGCCGCGAAGTCCTCAAGACGTTGGCCGATTACGAGGGGGATTTGCGCCAACGCTGCCGGACGATTGCCACCGCCTGGGGACGGCGGCCGGCCCGCCTGGTCTTTTACCTGCTGGCGGCGGCCACGACCTGGGTGATGATGCTGCCCTACTTGTTCCGCGTTTACAAACCTGTCTACGCCTACATGGTGGCCTTTGGCGTCTATCCGGTCGTCACCTACATCTTGCTGCGGGTCGGCCGCGACACCAGCGCCCGCCAATTAGAAAAGTTGAGCCAATTGATGAAGCTAGATTTTCTAGTCTGGTTCCTGGCCGTCTTCCTGGGGGCCGCCAGTTAGATAATCTAAATGCTTCCTGCCCCCCTTCTCCTATTAGCCGGCCCCTTGTTGCCGGCCTTGATTATTCTCGCCCTGCGCCGCTGGCCGCTAGTCAGCGCTCTGGTGGGCCTGGGCGCGGTGGCGGCGTTGGCGAGTCTGCTGGCGGCCGCGCCCCTTTCGCCGACCGCGACCGGCCGCGCCGCCTGGTTTACCGGAGGCGCCTGGGGCATTTTGGGGAGGGCCTTCACGCTAACCGAAGGAACGCGCGCCCTCTTCCTGGTGATCTATGGAGCGGCCGGCTTCCTGTTCCTCCTATCCATCTGGCTGCCCCAGGGAAGTGGCTTCGTCGCCGCTGGACTGGCCGCCCTCTCACCTCTGGCCGGAATGGCCATGGGGCAACCGTTCATCTTTGGCCCGCCGCTTATGCTGGCGACGGCGGCCCTGGTGGTCTGGCTCATCCAGAGCGGCCGGGCTGCTTCGATCCAGACGGCCTGGCGTTATTTCCTGCTGATGGCCCTGGCTGCCTTGCTGGTACTACTGGCCGGGCGACTGATCGAGATCGGCCAGCCGGGGGCCGGCTGGCTGCTGCTGTGGCTCGGCTTAACCATTTGGCTGGCTGGTTTCCCCTTTTACATTTGGCTACCACCTATTGTAGAGGACGGGCCACCCCTGGGCGTCGTTTTCCTGTTTGGCCTCGTCCATCTGGTCGTGGCTCTCTTTGCCTGGCAGATTTTGACCAGCGGTTCCCTACCCGGAGCGGCGGCGGCCTTCGGCCCTTTTTTCCGTTTGAGCGGTCTGGCTACGATGATAACCGGCGGGGCGCTGGCCTTCACCGCCCAGGGGAGCGGCCGGCTACTTGGCTACACGCTGTTGATTGACGTAGGGGCAACCTTGCTGGCCCTGGCTGAACCGGCCGCTTTCGCCGCCCTATCCGGTGGGCTAACCATGCGCCTGGTGAGCCTGACCCTGGCCGCCATCGGCTTGAGCTTACTAGGCCACGACCCCTTTACGCCAGGGCTGGCCTACCGGCGGCCGTTGGCGGTAGCCCTCTATGCTCTAGGCGTATTATCCCTGGCCGGCCTGCCCCTGACGCCCGGTTTCAGCGGCCGGTGGGGGCTGGTGGCCCAGTTATCCTCAGATACTCCCTGGCTGGCCCCCATGTTGTTGCTGGCGGCTGTCGGCGGCGCGGCCGGTTTACTGCGCGGGCTGGTTCGTTGGCTGACTCCGACAGAGCTAGAAACGGCCCAGCAGAACGGCCGTGGCTGGGAGCGCATTGTATGCGGGTTGCTGCTGGCGGCCGGTCTTTACCTGGCTTTGTTCCCCCAAACCTTGCTGGCTTACACCTATCAATTGGCTTCGCTGTTACAAACTCCATAGGTTTACAGGGAGTTTAGTAGAGTAGCGGTAACTGCTCTCCCTCTCTGGCTGTGGCTGGTCTCGGAGCGTGCGAGGCCAGGCTCGGTCAGGAGACCGGCCTGAGCAGATATGAGTAGCACGTTTTTAACCATAGAGGTATGATAAAGTTTGTCACACCTCATCCCTGGCCGCGAGTGGTGTCTAAACTGTTTTTCCTTGCCTATGGTGTCTTGGTTAAGCCTTCTGTACTTGCTGGCTGTAGCCGGCATTTCGATCTACGGGGTATGGGGAGCCGTTACTTTGTGGTTGTATTGGCGGTACCGGCGGCGGCGGTTCCCCTGTCCACCAGCCTGTCCAGTTGACCTGCCGCCCGTGACCGTCCAACTTCCCCTCTACAATGAACGGCAAGTGGTCGGCCGTCTGTTGGCGGCCGTCGTCCATCTGAACTATCCGGCCAACCGGCTGCAAATCCAGGTACTGGACGATTCCACTGACGTGACGACGGCCGAAGCCGCCGCCCTGGTCGAAGCGTATCAGGCGCAGGGAGTCAACGTTCACCTGCTCCATCGAGATAACCGCCAGGGCTACAAAGCGGGGGCCCTGGCCGCCGCGCTGCCCCAGGCCACCGGAGAATACCTGGCGATTTTTGACGCCGATTTCCAACCGCCGCCGGATTTCTTGCTACAAACGATCCCCCACTTTCTGGATAACCCACAATTGGGTATGACCCAGGCACGCTGGAGCCACTTGAACGCTGACCAGTCCCCCCTGACGGGCGCCCAGGCCATTGCTCTGGATAAGCACTTCGCCATGGATCAGACGGTGCGCCACGCGGCCGACCTCTTTCCCCGCTTCAATGGCACGGCTGGGGTCTGGCGGCGGCGCTGTCTGGAGGAAGTGGGGGGGTGGCAGGCCGACACCCTTTGTGAAGACTTGTGCCTGAGTACGCGGGCTGTCCTCCAGGGCTGGCAGTTTCGCTACTTGAACGAGGTGACGGCGGCGGCCGAACTGCCCGGCACGATGGCCGCCTTCAAGACCCAGCAGGCTCGGTGGACGAAGGGATCGTTCCAATGCTTGCTCAAGTACGGCCGGGCCATGCTTTCCAGCCACCGCTACTCTCTGCTGGCCCGCCTGTACGCTCTGCTGTCCATGGCCAGCTATTTGACCACCTGCCTCCTGTTGGTGATTTTGCTCACCCTGCCGCCCCTCATTTATCTGGACTATCGCTTCCCGCCCTACCTGGCTCTGGCGGCCGTCTTTGGCATCTGCCAGCCTCTCCTGTTCGTTTTGAGCCAGCAGGTTCTCTATTCCGATTGGCGGCGGCGATTGCGCTATCTGCCGGTCTTACTGCTGGTGGCGGTGGGCATTGCTCCCAATGGAGTGCGGGCGATCTTGCAGGTGTTGTTCGGCCGCCATCACCCCTTCATTCGCACACCCAAAGGGAATGATGAAGTAGGAATGATGAAGGATGAATGGAAGAGGTCTCATCATTCATCCTTCATCATTCATCCTTCTTTTGACTGGATCGTTCTGGTGGAACTGCTCCTGGCCGCCTATGCCGCTTTGGGCCTGTGGCTGGCCTGGCGGCACGAAAACTATGGCCCGGTCTCCCTGCTGCTCACCTGCCTGCTGGGCCTGGGCTACGTCGCCATCCAGTCGCTCCTGGAAAGCCAGGGAAACATGAAACGTGAAACGTGAAAAGATACTTCACGTTTCACGCCTCAGCGATATAAGTCCATCTCCGGCGGCCGGATGAGGTCGGCTGCTTTGCCTTCCATTGGTGGCAATTGCAGGCCACGAATGAGGACGGCCGGCATCCCTTCGGCGGCCTGGCCCATGAGCAGACTGGCGGCGGCGGCCATTTCGTCGGCCGTGCCGACTTCGGTGTGTTGCAGGCGATAGCCATAACGGTCAGCCTCCCCTCGCCGATCCCACAGGGCCGGTACACCGGCTACCCCAATGGCTGTGCCGACCGTTCCCAGGCGGAAGGGCCGGCCGTGACTGTCTATGATCAACACGCCCAGCCACACGCCGGTCTGGGTGTGGATGAAGTGGCGGATGCGGGCGGCGGAGGCGTCGGGGTCTAACGGCAGCAGCGTCACTGTCTCGGCCGGGCCGCTCTGTGGTACGTTGGAACGGTCTATGCCAGCGTTGGCGCTGGTGAAGCCCAGGCGGTGGCGCACGATGATCAGCCCCGGCCGTATGCGCGAGATTTCAGTGCTTTCGCGTAGGATCAATTCGACTAGGCGGGGGTCTTTGCCGGTCTGTTCGGCGACTTCGATAGCTCGTCGGCCCGGCCGCACGTCGGCCAGGTTGATCATTCGCCCCTCGGCTTTGGAGACGATCTTCTGGGCAATGACCAGGACATCGCCAGTCTGCAAAGTCAGTCCGGCCGCTTGGGTGGCCGTGAGCAGGATGGCTGCCAGGTTATCGCCTGGCTTTACTTCAGGTAGGTGGGGAACGGCCGTCAAAGATAGAGTTGCAACCATTAGACATTATCAGGAGTAGAGCTTTGTCACGCAAAGACGCGAAGGCGCGAAGAATTCTTCTCTTGACGCTTTTGCGTGAGATTCCTCATCGCCGGGGCCAATACATGATGATGCCGGCCCCAATCAGGGCCACGAATGCGCCCATTAGCTCGAATCTGTCTGGGCTTTTCTTGTCCACCAGCCAGCCCCACAGGACGGACAGGGTGATAAAGACACCGCCGTAAGCAGCGTAGACGCGGCCGAAGTCGGCTGGCTGCCAGGTGGCGACCACGCCATAAAGTACCAGTACGACTCCACCGATCAGGGCTACCCACAGTTCTCTGCCTTCGCGCAGCCACAGCCAGACCAGGTAGCCACCGCCAATCTCGCACAGACCGGCTAACAAGAATAGCGTAATTGATCTTAGGACTATCATTGGCCTCTTATACTTGACAAGGTGACAAGGTGAAGAAGATGTCAGTTTATGACCGTTGGCAGTATAAAGTGGACGCGGGTTGGTAAGATAGGGGATTGATACGGAGGTTGTCTCCCATCTGCATCGGGTCTCACGTTTCACGGTAGCCCTGTGATCCGAATGCCCGCATCCTTCGTCTTGTAGCGGCCGTTGATGGCGATGAGGACGGCCGTCAAGCCTTCCATCACCCCGGCGTTGGCTAAGGGGCCGGCGTGAACGCCGCGCAGCCCGGCCGCCTGGGCTAGCCGAATCACCACTTCGCGGTCGGCCAATTTATCGCCGCAGACCAGCACGTCCGAATCAAGGTTGTGCTGAAGGTCTTTCAGGTGTTCGGCCGAAATGCCCTGAAAGGCGGCCACCACCCGCACCTCTGACCCGAGCTGCTGCTGCGCTTCCTGGGCGGCCGAACCGGCCGGGGGATGCCAGACCTGGCTGCGCGGGTTGCCCAACGGAGCGACGACAGTCAGTAATATCTTACCAGCCAGGACGCCCTTGACCACGTCCAGGGTAGCGGCCTGGGCCTCGTAAGGCACGGCCAGGACGACTAGCTCCGCCTGGTGAGCGGCCGAGAGGTTATCCGTGCCGGTAATGGTCTTGTCGCCGGGGAGGAGGGCGTTCAGTTCGGCCGCCGCCTGTTCCGCTCGCTCTGCTAATCGTGAGCCAATGATGACCTGGTGGCCGGCGGCCGCCCACCGGACACCCAATCCGGCCCCCTCCCGACCCGTTCCACCTAAAATCGCTATTTTCAATACTCTCCTCCTTTGTTAAATCACGAATGGACGAATGACACGAAAAACCATAAGGATCATTCGTCCTATTCGCTGATTTGCCTCATTCATGATTCTCCTCCCGGCTAATCTTCTCAAAACGCTGCCAGACGGCCGCCGCCAATTCGCGGCTGCGGGCGGTGATTTCCGCTTCGTCCAGAGTGAGCAACTGGCGGTCGCGCATCAGAAAGCGGCCGTTGACCATCGTGGCTGTGACCAGGCTGCTCTCGAAGCCAAAGAGGATGTGCCAGGGCAGATTGCTGGCTGTCAAGGGTGTGGTGGGGTGATAGTCCACGAAAATAAGGTCGGCCGCCGCTCCCACTTCTAATTTACCGATAGGCAGTTCGGGCCAGAAGACGCCGGCCAGGGCCGCGTTGTTATAGACGGCCATCTGCACAATGTCCTGACCACTGACACGGCGCGGGTCGCGGTGGGCCACTTTGTGCAGCAAGTAAGCTGTTTTCCACTCGGCCCACATAGCGTTGCCGAAGCCGTCGTTGCCCAGGCAGACCGGGATGCCCAGCCGCAGCATACTCTCTACGTCGGCCGCGCCCACCGCGTTGTTCATGTTGCTGCGCGGCTGGTGCGTGACCCACGCGCCGGTGTCGCGCAGCAGGTTCATTTCGGCCGCGTCCACGTGGACACAATGGGCCACGATGCTCTTGGGGCCGAGAATACCGGCCGTCGCCAGCCGGTCTACCACTCGCCGGCCGCTCTTGTAGAGGGAGTCGTATTCGTCGGCTTCGTGTTCGGCGACGTGAATGTGGAAGCCGGTGTTAAGCGACTGGCCGGCGGCCGCACAATGCGCCAGCGTCTCGTCGGATAAGGTAAGGGAGGCGTGCAGACCAAAAGAACCGGCTAACAGGTTACTGCCCCTTTCGGCCAGGGAGGTCAGAAAGCGCACGTTTTCTTCCAGGCCGGCGGCCGCTCCGGCCGGGCCGTTACGGTCAGTTACTTCATAGCATAAAACTGCTCGCACCCCGGCCAGTTCCACCGCCTCGGCAATCTGGTCGAGCGAGCTATCCATGGCGTTGGGGCTGGCGTGGTGGTCTATCAGAGTGGTCGTGCCATGCTTGATGGCGTCCACCAGGCAGACCAACGCGCTGTACTTCACGTCCACGTCCAGCAAAGCTCGATCCAATCGCCACCACAGCCGGTTCAGAATATCCGGGAAGTCCTTCATGGCCGGACCGGGGATCGCCAGTCCGCGAGCGAACGCCCCGTAGAAGTGGGTGTGGGCGCAGATGTTCCCCGGCATGACCAGTTGGCCGCCGGCGTCCACCCGGTCGGCGTTGGGGTGGGCTTTGAGCAGAGCGGGGGTTGGGCCGAGGTCGGCCAGGCGGCCGTCGCGCACCCATACCGCCCCATTCTCGATGATCTCATTGGGTAGTGTCCACGTCACCAGGCGGCCGTTGGTAATCAGTAGCTCATTCATAAGGGGGATTCTAGCGATAGTTGCCCCTTATGCAAAAGTATCTAGCTTGACGACGTTGAATTTGGCACCTTATTTTTGATCAAATAGAGGGCATTTCTATTCCCGATCAACGCAAGACGTTCAAACAGAGGCCGTTTCTATTCCAGAAAAGGTGGTTTTTAGCCACCGAAACGGCTTGAAGCGTACCTTTCC
>JBFMFT010000002.1:0-37419 GCA_040751925.1 Chloroflexota bacterium | reverse complement strand
ACCCTCTCCCTCAGAGGGAGAGGGGGTTGAGCGTCTCCCCTCGCCCTGGTAGGGAGAGGGGGCAGGGGGTGAGGGTGGGTAGCTATCTTGCTTTTAATAACTGGGTGAAGCCTCGGCGGTCAGTTGCACGTTGTCCACGTACACCTGTCCAGTCAGAAGGGGGCCGGTGAAGGCGTACACCGTCAACGAGTTGTAATCGGCGGCAGCCACGACTTGAATCGTTCGAGATTGCCAGCCATGGCTGCCAGCGTTGAGTCGCGTCATAAAGTAGGCGGCCGAACCGTCACGGTACTGGATTCTCACCCCCGCCTGTAAGGGGCCGGTGGCAGCGGCCTGGCGGGCCGCGCTCCACAGACTAAAGGTGTAGGTATCGCCAGCCTGGCCACCCTGCGGAACGCTCTGGTAAATGGTAACAGGCCCGCCGACGCCAAAGACGACCAGTGAACAGGAGCCGCTCAGGGCCAGCTGGCAATCCTGCCGGATCAATCCCATGATCTGGCTGACGCTCCACTCGTCCGGCAAGCCGTCGCCGTTGGCGTCAGCCTCAAAGCTACCATTGTGAACCAGTTCGCCTGCGTGAGCGGCCGTCGCCACCTGGGTCAGACGGCCGCCTAGAAGGAGCAGAGCGAGTATGATAATCAGGCGAGAAGTGTGTTTCACGTCGAACCTCCTTAGTTAGAGACTCGGTTTCTAGCTTAAAGTGAAGCCGTACTCTGGACAAAGAAACCGAGTTTCTTAGCGAGAAGACCATTTAGATGATGTTCATCAAGCGACAGGTTTCGGTTTGCCATTCGGGTTCTCCTCCTCGCCGGGCCATTGCCCACATTGCCTGGCAAAAGGGTGTGGGTTGCGGCGTTGGGAGAACTCTGTCGGCGGCTGCCAACCGTCCATCTCAACCTTGATCACCACTTTACACCCCGGCCGTTAGGGTGGCGCGAGCCAACCGTTAGCCCGGCCGTTAGCAAGCCACGACAATTGCCAAACCGGACAGGTTTCCAAAAACCCATCAGGTTTGCAGGAAAAGGCATTGTCAGACCACCTGAAATCCACTATAATTGCCAAAGAGTCGGATACTATCGGGCTTCCTGTGGTTGTTCGTAGTACGTGGAGGGGTACGTGTCCAACCTGGCCCTGTCGTTTCTGGGCCCGCCGCGTATCGAGCGGGATGGCCTGGTGGTGGAAGTGGGCCACCGTAAAGGGGTTGCCTTACTGGCCTATCTGGCCGTGACGACCGCTCCGCACGGCCGCGATAGCCTGGCTACCCTTTTCTGGCCCGATTCCGACCCCTCCCACGCGCGGGGCGCGCTCCGCTACACCCTGGCCGCTCTCAAAAAGTCACTCGGCGAAGGCTGGTTGCTGGCCGACCATCTCTCCCTGGGTCTGAACCCGGCCGCCGCCATCCAGGTGGACGTGGCACGCTTTCGCCAACTGCTGGGGGGCAGTGGCCGCCGCCGGCCAGCAAAGGGGAGTGATGAGCTATCGCCAGACCACCCTATCCCCTCGCTAACCGAGGCGGTTGCCCTCTACCGGGGCGATTTCCTGGCCGGCTTTACCCTGGACGATAGTCCCCTCTTTGACGAATGGCAGTCGTTTGAGACGGAAAGCCTGCGCCAGGAGATGACTCGCGCCCTGGAAACATTGGTCAAAGAACACGGCGCGGCCGGGCAATGGGAAACGGCCATCAGCCACGCTCGCCGTTGGCTCTTGCTCGATCCCTGGCACGAGCCGGCCCACGCCTGGTTGATGCAGTTATACGCCCAGAGCGACCAGCGGGCGGCCGCCCTCCGTCAGTACGAAGAGTGTGCGCGGGTTCTGGACAGGGAGTTGGGAGTGGAGCCATCGGCTTCGCTCAAGCAACTCAAGCAGCGCATCCAGGCGGGTGTATGGCCGCCAAAAGTGGCCGCGCCGGCCGATGGGCAACCCCCGGCCGGCACTTTTCATCACGTCCCCTATTGGGGCGCTTCCTTCGTCGGCCGCCAGCGCGAACGGGCAGAACTGCGGGCCAAACTGGCCGGCCCCCACTGCCGCCTGCTGACGCTGGTGGGGCCGGGCGGCGTGGGTAAGACGCGCCTGGCTGTGCAAACGTTGGTGGAAAACCAGTGGCCGCACCCCATCTATTACGTCAACCTGACCCCCTTGACCTCACCCGACCAACTGCCGATGGCTGTGGCCGATGCCCTGGCCCTGAACCTGGACGGCCGCGACACTCCCCATCGCCAGTTGCTCAACCACCTGCGCCAACAGGAATTGCTGTTGCTATTGGATAACTTCGAGCATCTGGCGGCTGGGGCCGATTTCCTGGCGGCTGTCCTGGCCGCCGCGCCCCAGGTACGCCTGGTCGTCACCTCGCGGGAAGTCCTGGGGCTGGAAGAAGAATGGTTGTACGAAGTCGCCGGTCTGGACTACCCTGGCCGGGAGGAGGGGATGAGGAGATCTACCACTTTCGCCATCCCCCCATCCCCTCCTCCCGGCCAATACAGCGCTGTGCAGTTGTTGATCGAGCGGGCGCGACAGGCCCGCCACGATTTTGCCCCGGCCGCCGAATGGCCGGGCCTCGTGGCCGTTTGTCAATTGGTCGAAGGGATGCCCCTGGCTCTGGAACTGGCGGCCGTATGGGTGCGGCTGCTCTCCTGCCAAGCCATTGCCCAGGAAATTCAACGCGGCCTGAACGTTCTGACCACGACCCACCGCCAGGTAGAGCTGCGCCACCGGAGTATGCGGGCTGTGTTTGAGCAGTCGTGGCGGCTGCTATCGCCCCGCGAGCAGGCCATTCTGGCCCAATTGTCGGTGTTCCAGGGTGGCTTCAGCCGGCCGGCGGCCACGGCCGTCGCCGGCGCGGCCCTCTACGATTTACTGAGCCTGGTCAACAAGTCGCTGCTGCGGCAGGTGGACCAGGGGCGTTTTGATCTGCACGAATTGTTGCGGCAATTTGCGGCCGAGAAGCTGGCCCTCGATCCGGCGGCGGCCGGCCAGGCGCACGGCCGCCACGCCCAGTTTTACGGCTCTTTCTTGTCACAACTGGTGGCCGAACATGGGGTGCGCGAAGAGGGCCGCACTTACCAGGCCATTCGGAACGATCTGGACAACGTGCGGGCCGGCTGGCAGTGGGCGGCCGGGCGCGACCACCTGGCCTTACTCGAGCAGTACGTGATTCCCCTCTACGATTTTTACGCGGCCACCAATCGCTACCAGGAAGGCCAGGCTGTCTTTGGCCTGGCTCTGGCTACCGTGACCGGCCAGATGGAAGGATCGGTATCCCAGCCGCGCCGCCCGACTCTTGACTCATTACTCATCGCCAAACTTAAGGCGCGCCAGGCTGAATTTTGCCACGAACTGGGGGACACGGAGACGGCCGAGCGGCTTCTCCAGGAGTGCCTGGCCCGCTTGCAGCGGAGACCTGACGATGCAGAAACCGCTTTTGTTTACAGACTCATGGGATTGATCCGTTACCACCAGGGGCGCTACCAGGAAGCCAAGACCTGTCTGCGTTCTAGCGTCGAAGCCGGCCGCTCACTGGTCCCCCTTTTCTTCAAAGCCAATACAGCTCTGCTCATCGGCGCAGTCTGTTTTGCCCTGGGCCAATACGACGAGGCGCAGACCTGGCATCGAGAAAGCCTGGCTCTGTACCAGGAGATCGGGCAAGGGTGGGGGGTGGCCCACGCCTTACGCTGGTTAGGGACTACGGCCGCCCGGCTGAACGACGACGAAGCGGCCCGGCGCCTCTACCAGCAAAGCCTGGAGGCATTTGAGGAAGCCGGCAACCCCTTTGGGCAGGTCACTTGCCTGAACGACCTGGGCGCGTTGGCCCAAAAGCAAGGCGATTACCCGCAGGCGCAGATCTGGTTTCAGCGCGCCTGGCGTCTTTGCCAGGAACACGACCTGCCCCTGCCCCTGGCCCGCACCCTGCAACACCTGGGCGACCTGGCGACCGAACAAGGGGATTACCCGGCCGCCCAGGATTTCTACCGCCAGGCCATGCCGTTGGCTGTGAACGCCCAGGCGACCCCCGTGGCTCTGCAAGTTCTCACCGGCGCGGCCGAACTTCTGGCTCGAATGGACGACGGCTTGGTTGGCGCGGGAGCGGCCGGCGAGAAGGCTCTGATGGAGACTAACACCGCCAAAGCCTTTGCCCTGCTGAACCTGGTCGTCAACCACCCGGCCAGCAACCAGGCTACCCGTGAGCGAGCGCGGCCGTTGTTGAATGGGCTGGCCGGCCGGTTACCGGCCGTCGCCGTGGATGTCTTGACCGAGCAGGCCAGCCACCTACCCTTAGAACAAGCGGTGGTGGCCTTGCTGACCGAACCGAATGAAACGTTATCAAAGTAGTTGTTAGCACGTAAAACCCTGGGGTCGTAGTAGGCACTTCAGTGCCAGTAGAGGCGATAAATCGCCTACTACGAACCTGACTCAATAGTTTTGCGCGCTTACAAGTAGTTACCGGAGGAGAAGATGAACACACCCGCGCTGAACCTGGAGAAGTTTCTGATCTACCTGGCTACCGACGCCAGATTGAGGCGCCGCATGGACGAGGCCATCGAAAAGAACCAGTTGAAAGAATTGTTGGTCAACGAGTTGGCAATGGATGAATTCGACGCCGAACTGGTTGCCCGGGCTCAAGAGAACCAGGAGGGTAAGGCCCTGATGTTGGCGCATTTAGAGCAGGAAATGGGTTTTCTCATCTACGCCGATATTCACACCAACATTGGTCAAGTCGTCGGTTCGGCCTATCCCACGCTTTTGACGGACGAGGAGACGGCCGGTGTGGATGAAAATACCTGGGTCTATAAGCTGACCCCGGAGGCGGGCCAGCAAATCACCGTGGTCAAAATGAATGAGGTCAGGCGGGCGACGCTAGTCGGCAAAATCGTGGCCCCGCCGCCCACCAAGTTCAATCCACCACCTGACCGAGAGTAGGTCACGTTTGGAAACGTGACCTACAGAGGGAAGAATGGCAAAGGGATCATTGGTCGTCGTCGGCACGGGCATACAGTTGGCCGCTCATCTGACCCTGGAAGCGCGGGCCTTCATCGAGCAGTCCGAGAAGGTCTGCTTTTTGGTCAACGAGCCGGTTATGGCCCGTTGGCTGCAAGAGTTGAACCCCTCGGCCGAATCGCTGGGCTATCTGTACGCCGAAGGTAAACTACGGCTGCGAACTTATCGGGAAATCATCACCCGCATCCTGATCACCGTTCGCCAGGGCGTCCAGGTGTGCGCCGTCTTTTACGGGCATCCAGGCGTCTTTGTCACGCCGGCCCACGCCGTCATCCATTTGGCCCGTCAAGAGGGTTTTCGGGCCATCATGCTGCCTGGCGTTTCGGCCGAGGATTGCCTCTTCGCCGACCTGGGTCTGGACCCGGCCCACCACGGCTGCCAGAGCTACGAGGCCACCGAATTTCTGCTGCGGCGGCGGGCGGCCGACGTAACCACTCCCTTGATTTTGTGGCAAGTCGGGGTAGTGGGCGAATTGACACTGCCACCTCGGGGCGGCCGGCCGCGTGGTCTATCCATTTTGTGCGAAGTGCTTCAAGAAGCCTACGGCCCTGAACACCCGGTCATTCTCTACGAAGCCAGCCGCTACGCCGGCTTTCCCCCTCGCGTCGAGCGGTTTCCCCTGGCTCAATTGGCAAACACCCCCTTAACGCCCGTCTCTACCCTATACGTTCCCCCCAGGACCGTGCTGCCCTGGGACAAAGAGATGATGGTCCGCCTGGGGATCACCGAGGCGGACCTGGAATGGAGCAAGGGGGGAGAGTAAGAGTAAGGGTGAGTAACCCTTACTCTTACTCAAAACGGACTAGCTCCGGCGTCGCAGAACGAGGCCGGCCGCCAGCAAGAGAGCCAGCAGCGCGGCCAGAACGGCCGGCAGGAGAGCCGTTGGCGTCTGTACCCCATTGAAGGAGGACAGGGTTACGTCGGTGGGCGCACATTCGCCAACGGTCACATCCACGCTCGTGCCAGCTACCTGGCTGCCTGGATTGTCCGTCTGGTGCAGAACGTCGTTGGTCACCGTCGTCTCGCAGGCCTCTTCCTCGACCGTCGCCTGATAGGTGATAGTAACCGCGTCGGTCAGAGGTAGAGCCCAGTCGAAGCAGATGGCCAACCCGTTGGTTAGAGTTTGCAGATTGGCGTCGTCGTAGGCGTAGACAGATGCCTCTGTGCCATCCACGTTCTCCACGCCAATCGTACCGTAATCAATCGCGCCGTTGAGATTATCGTAGGCGAAGATGATTTCGTAAGCGCCAGGGCCGTCATCGTAGTCGGTGTACATGGCGACTTCGAAGTCGAAGCGGTCGGTCGTGCCGCCGGCCGGCCAGGGCTCGATGTCATCGTACTCAACGATAGCGGCCACCGGGATACCGCCACTGGTCAGCGTTGCCAACGATACGCCGCGATTGGCCCCGGCGTCGTAGACGATCTCCCAGTCCTTCCACCAGGCCGCCTGCAAGTTATTGGGCTCGGCCGGGTCGGGGATGTCCTGGTTGACCCAGGGATCGCCACCCGGCGTAGACGGATCGAAGAAGGTGAAGCCGTCATCGGTCAGGTGAATGGTCGAGCTTTGGTCGCTGCCGTAGAAGTTGATCGGATCACCGCCATAATCAAAGGTGATGTCAATCGTGTCCCCGCTGATGCTGGGATCAGCAAAGATACCGAAGGCGGACAGGTCAACGTAGGCTCCACTGTTAGCTAATGGAGCAGCGCAGACTGGGTCATCGTTGCTAGTGACGATGACGTAGCGGCGGGTGGGGGCAGCCATCACCCCTGTCCAGGTCACTTCACTACCGACCACGTTGACTGTACCCGCGCTGGCGGTGGCCGAACCTGGCACGTAGGTCAGGCCGGCCGGAATGGTGTCGGTGATCCAGTAGGTCAGGTCGGCCGGGGTCACGTTGGGCTGGACGGTGATGGTGTAGGTGAGGGTATCGCCCACTTCGGGTGCGGCGTTGTCCACCGCCTTCGTCACGTCGTCTTCGTGGCGGGCCAGGGTGACCGGGATGCGGCCGATGTTACCGGGCGTAGACGGGTCCGTGCCAACGTCCATAACCGCGTACCAATAGTCACCGGCTTCCATAGCCAGGGCTTCGCCGCCAGGATTGTCCCAGTAGACGGTCAGGTTGTAGGGCGTGCCGGCCGGCACACTGTCGGGGCCTTCGACGGTCATGTTGCCGTTGTCGGCCGGGTCAATAGCCACCGTCACTAGCGTCACCGAGTCGGGCGGGTTGTCCGATTCGTCCCAGTTCTGCACCAGCACCCAGTAGTCACCGGCGGCCGGGTCTTCAATCGCGCAATACTCGATGGCGATGGGCGAGAAGCTACCGCACAGTTGCTCACTGGCTTCGGGGCCGTCGGCGTCCAGGTCTTGACCCACGTAGAGGTCCATGTCAATAGCCGTCGAAGCGACCGTCTCCGCCACCAGCGTCGGCGAACCGGCGGCGACGGGTACAGTAATCCAGAAGGTCGTGCCGTCGTTCAGGTTGTCGTAGGGGTCGCCGTTGGTCGGGTCCTGGGACAGCAATTCTTCCGTAACCGTCCCTTCGGTCAGGCCATACACGTCCACGGTCAGGTCGGTGACCTCAATGGTAATCAAATCACCGCTGACCTGAGAGCCAGCGTCGCGGCGGGTGTTGATATTTACGGAGTCGGGAATTTCGCCCGTCGCCGGTACCACCGCCACTGGGAAGTGGACGGCCGGTAATTCGCCACCGCCACCCTGCACACTGCCTTCGATAAGGAAGGGGAAGCCTTGCTGGGTGCCAGTGCCACTATCCAGCGCAGGCGCCCAGGCGCCGGTGAATTGGAGGGCATTACCAGTGGTGGTCTGGCCGTTGATGGTGATAGGCGGGGCCCATGGGCCAGAGGAGAGCGAACCGGCGGTCATCCAGTCCAGCCAATAGGTACCGGGACCGAGGGTGGCACCCGCGCTGGCGACGTCAGCCATAACCGGCCGGTCGGTGTTCGTGCCTGAACCAGCCTCATTCACCCGGTAGATATTGCTCCAGCCCGTGCTGGTCAACCGGTTGGTGGTCGTATCACCAAAGACAACGGAACTACCCGGATCGTCCGGCGACCCGTCCCAAATCTGGTAATAGACGCCCGTAATGGTTGAGTTATTGCCAGAGAAGGTCTGGTAGGCGTAGTAGGTGATCTGGTCAATCTGCCAGCCACCGGGATCGGTGATAGTAAACTCATCGGCAATCCGGTAGCCGACGCTAAATTGGTGGCCGAAGCCGTAGATGGTGAGGCCCAGGCTCGTTTGCACAATGCTTTCATCAGCGCCGCCTACACCGCAACCAGCGCAGTTGATAAGAGGCCCATTGTCATACAGGACGACCTGCGGCGAAGCGGCCGTTGGCTCTGGGATCAGATTGACCTCGCCAAAGACCCAATCGCCGACGGCCGCCCCACTGACGTCTACGGTGACGGTCAAGACCTGCGTGCCACCGGCCGGAATGGTGAAGCTGCTGGGGTCAACCGTGACCACCATGCCCGTTCCACCACTGCCCAGGGCCGTCCAGGAGGAGTCGGTATCCAGAGTGGAGCGCACCGTGCGCGTCCAGGAGCAGACCTGCACACAGGCGTCGTCACCCACACTGGCCGTGTTGAGGCTCTTGGGGTCGCCGCCCAGGTTGGGGTCGGCCGCCAGATAGTTGTCATACGTCTCGTCCAAGACCAGGCCCGTGCTGCCGGCCGCGCTCACGTCAATGCGGCCCGCGCCCATATCGAAGGGATCGGCGGCGGTGATGGCGTCCTCTTTCAGTACGTCCGTGACGCCGGTACTCATCAGGGCCGACTGAATTTCGGCCGGCGTCCAGTCGGGATGGAGGGCCTTCATCAACGCGCCGGCCCCGGCCGTGTGCGGGCTGGACATGGACGTACCACTGATGACGTTATAGACTTCGGGGTCAACGTAAGCGGCCAGGATGTCCACGCCAGGGGCCGTCACGTCGGGCTTGATGAGGTCGCCCAATGTGCTGCTGGGGCCGCGCGAGCTAAAGGCGGAGATGATGTCGCCATGGACGTCGTTCAGGTCCATCGTCGTACCGGTGATGGTACCCGTGTGGCTGGCTCCACCATCTTGCACCCAGGCGATTAAGTCCTGGCCCACGTCGTAGGGGATGTGGAGAGCCGGTAGCACGTGGGGATCAGACAACATCCCGCCGATGACCGAACCAGAGATATTGTCCACCAGTACCATGCCGCCGCCGCCGCCATCCAGAACAGCCTGGCCCTTGTCCACGCGGGCGTAGGTGCCGCGGTCGCAGATGACGATTTCACCGCTAAAGGTGCCGGGGGCGAAAGCCCCAATGGGACACAAGGGGTCGCCGTAGTCACCGGCGTAGAGGATTTCGGCCGGGCCATAGCCACTCGTGATACTGCGGCCTTCAATGTCGGCCGGCGGGGTGGTGTTGCCGCCAGTCAGGTCTACCAGGGAGTTGAGGAAAGCGCGGTTGTGAGTGCTGGCAGCGACGGTGGTCAGCCACGCGCCCTGGTGATTGGTAGTCAGTGCGCCGGGGCCACTGTTGCCGGCCGAAGCCGCCACGAAGACCCCGGCCGCCCGTGCATCCAGGAAGGCCAACTCCTGCGGGTCACTGTAGGGGTTAGAGCCACCGGAGATGGAGTAGTTGATCACATCCACCCCATCGGCCACCGCCTGGTCAATAGAGGCCACCAATGCGGTGGAGGGGCAGCCGCCGGCGCAGGCATCGTAAGCAATGATGTTGGCGTGGGGGGCTACACCGGAGATGTCCCTCTCGATAGTAATTGTCGCCGCCGACAAAGTAGCCGAGTAGATGTGATTGCCGGCTACCGTGCTAGAGGTGTGGCTGCCATGCCCGTCGTCGTCGCGGGGGTCGTTGCCACTATCTGGGTAGCTCCACATACCAATCAGCTTATCGGTACATTCCAGAGTGGGGTCGTAGTTGGGGTTGGCCGGGTCGCACCAGCCGACGTAAACGCCCGCGCCAAAGGGGTTGGTGTGATCGTAACCATCGTCGCCCACGTCGGCGTAGGACGGATGGCCGTCGTTGATGCCGGTGTCAATGACGCCAGCGATGACCCCTTCACCCTCGGTGCCGGGCAGGCCGGTACCGCTGCCATCCCACACACCCGGCGCGCCGATCCAGGCCGGGCCGGCGTCGGTCAGCGGCTCATAAAGCTGGTTGCGGAAGAGCCGCTTAATCCCATCCAGGCCAGCAACCGTCTGCGCCTCGGCCGGTGTCAACTCAATGGCGAAACCGTTGAAGGCGTATTGGTAGCTGTGCAGAACGCTGACTGTGCGGCCGAGGGCTTGCTCAATCGCGGATAGGGCCTGGGCCTGTTGCCCGGCCAGGTATTGCAGGTAGGCTGCGCTGGCCGCGCTCTTGGTATCCAGCTTGACCTCACCGCGGGCGGCCGGGTTGGTGGCCTCCAAACCAGCGATGCCGCCCTGATAAGCGGCCAGGGAGGCGCCATTCAACTGGACAAGGTAATAAGCCGGGCCGGCCGCGCCTTTCGGTTCCACGACCACACCAGGCCGGACGCTTACATTGTCCACGCCGACCACCTCGACGCCCTTGTGGGGGCCCGACTGCGCGCCCAGGGGGGCGGCCGCCAGGATGGAGATGACCGTAACCAATACAATGTAGAGAAGATATTTGGGTTTCACTCGACTTTCCCTCCTCGTCAGGGTTTGTTGGGTAGAAAAGATACCTGCTCACCTTATCTGGCTGTGGCCGGTTTCCTGACTAGGCCACACGGGACTCGGCCGGGAGACCGGCCGGAGCAGGTAGATGGAAAGGGACAGAAATGATCGATAGGTAATCTGGCTAAGGGGATTAGGAACCCTAAATCATAGTCATACACTCTCCTGGCTCCCTCCCAGGTAAGTCATGCTGCATCGAGGCGGATGCCCATTCAATAACCAGAGTCAGTCTGGCTTTCGCACAACGTGAATGAAAGATGAGTTAATTCTACCCTCTAGATGCGTTCCGTCAAGCGACCCGTCCAGACCGGATAGGTTTCCAAAACCTGTCAAGTCTACGTCTATTTTTCGTCTTTCTGCCCAAGCATATTATAATCCAGGCTGCTCGCTATGTCTCGTTATGCCCAGCACTCTGACGAAGAGCTAATCACTGCCTGCCGGGCCGGGGTTGAAGAAGCGTGGGAGGTCCTGGTCGGCCGCTACGAGCGGCTGGTCTACACCATTCCCCGACGCTTTGGCCTCAGCCCGGCCGAAGCCGACGACGTTTTCCAGTCGGTGTGGGTTGCCTTGCTCAAACACCTGGACACCCTACGCCAGCCGGATCGCCTGGGGGCCTGGCTGGTGACAACGGCCCGGCGGGAGTGTTGGGAGCGACGGCGAGGAGCCGAGTTTCAACGGGGCGAGAACGTCGCCCCAGATGCCATGCCCGAAGATCGTTGGGTCGAAGAATCTTCGCCCGAGGAGATTTTGTCCCGTTTTGAGCAACACCAGCGCATTCGTCAGGCTCTCACCCGCCTGAAGGAGCGTTGCCGTCGCTTGCTGCAACTACTGTATTACGACCCGGCCCGGCCGTCCTACGCCGAAATCGCCGGCCAGCTAAAGATACCGGTGGGGGCCATTGGCCCCACCCGCGCCCGTTGCCTGGAGGAAATGCGCCACTTACTAGAAGCCCCGTAACACAATCCGCCTGTAGCACAATCCGCTGGATTGTGCTACCCACAATCCAGCGGATTGTGTTACGAAGTTCACAAATGTATCACATGGCTGGCAAATCTCTCTGTACTTAGGAACTGTCTTCCTGACTAAATGGCTCAAGCGACCGATCACCTGACCACCGAACAATTGGCCGACTACGTCGAGGGGCGACTATCCCCGGCCGACCTGAGCCACGTTGAGGCGCACCTGGCGGCCGGCTGCCCGACCTGCCAGGCGACGGCCGACTGGCTGCGGGATACCCTGGCGGTGATGAGAAGCGACGCCTGGGAGACCCCCCCAGCCACGTCCCGCCAGGCTGCCTTACGCGCCTACCGCCAGTACCACGGCCAAAAAGGCGCGAGTCGCCAGGGCTTGCTTTCAGGTCTCTTTGGCCGGCGTTGGGCGACGGCCGCCGCCCTGGTTGTACTTCTGGTGATCGCCGGCGTGGTCTACCAGTTGTGGCCTACTCGCATGGTAGCTCAGAAGGCAGTCGTCTCGGCCGCCAGCAATCAAGTCAGCTGGCGAGCGGCCGGGCAAGAGGAGTGGCAGCCACTTTCGGCCGGCGCGCCTCTCGAAGAAGGGGATGCCCTGCGTACCGGCCCAGACTCCAGCGCGACGATCACCCTGTTTGATAGCAGCACGATAACCTTGACCGCCAGTACCGTCTTGACCCTGGACGTATCCCGTTCGCGGCGTGATGGAAGCTATCAAGAAATCGCCCTGGGTCAGCCAATCGGCCAGACCCACCACGTCGTCCAAACGCTCCCCTCACCAGAGTCCTATTACTTGCTGAAAACACCCAGCGCAGACGTGCGGGTGCATGGCACAAAGTTCATCGCCGAGGTTGACGAAGCGCGACGCACGGCCGTCGTCGTCATCGAGGGGGAAGTAGTCGTGACCGCCCAGGGTCGGGCAGTGCAGGTCGAAAAAGATCAGAAAGCCATCTTTGACCCCAATAATCCCTTGCCCATCGTGCCAGAGGAATTTCACTGGGTACCGGGCGACGCTCCCCTGCTGCCGTCCACCCCGGTGTCGGCCGTCCCCACCCCGACCACCCTCACCCCCACGCCCACCGTGAGCAGTTCGGCTACGGCGGCCGGTAGTTCGATCACAGGTAGCGGCGAAGCCACCCCGACGGCTACTACCACACCGACTGGCACGCCAACGGCCACACCGACAGCGACGACCACCTTGACGGCAACGGCCGAACCAACCGCTACCCTGACCCTGACGGCCACACCGTCCTTAACGCCAACGATTACCCCCTCCCTTACACCGACGGGGACGCCCACTCCCACGGCGACGCTGCCGGCGGCCACACCCACAACGGCCGCGTCCCCAACGGCGACGGCCACCCCCACCGCGACGCCAACGCCAACGCCAACGAATACGCCGACGCCCGCGCCGACCGATACGCCGACCTCGACGCCAACCCTTGCGCCGACGAATACACCGACGCCAACCGATGCGCCGACGGCGACGCCAACGGATACACCGACGCCGACGCCGACAAATACACCAACCCCCACGCTAACAAATACGGCTACGCCGACGGCGACGCCAACCGATACACCCACCCCTACGCCGACGCCGACGAATACGCCGACACCCACCCCAACAGACACCCCGACGCCGACGCCGACGGATACCCCTACGGCGACACCAACCGATACGCCGACACCAACGCCGACGAATACGCCTACGCCCACCCCAACGGATACGCCTACGGCTACGCCGACGCCAACCGATACGCCGACACCCACCCCAACGGACACCCCTACGGCGACGCCAACCGATACGCCGACACCAACGCCGACGAATACGCCTACGCCCACCCCAACGGATACGCCTACGCCGACGCCAACCGATACGCCGACACCCACCCCAACGGACACCCCTACGGCGACACCAACCGATACGCCGATACCAACGCCGACGAATACGCCTACGCCCACCCCAACGGATACCCCTACGGCGACGCCGACGGACACCCCTACGGCGACACCAACCGATACCTCTACGCCGACGCCAACGGATACGCCGACGCCGACCTCGACCCATACGCCAACGGCGACGCCCACCCATACGCCAACACCAACCGAGACGCCGACGCCAACGGATACCCTGACGCCAACGGATACCCCAACGGTGACGCCGACCTACACGCCGACGCCCCCCAGGGCCACGGCTAGCGCAACCATCCTACCGACGCCGAGATGGACCGTAGTCGTCACCCTTACCCCCACCCCTTATACCCCGACACCTACCCCTACTGATACACCTTACGCGGGCGGTCCACTGCAACCGACGGCTACCAGGCCGGCCGCCCAGCCGCCAGTTCCGCCCACCCAGTCGCCGCCAGAGCGACCTGGACTGCTCCTGCTGACGCTCGGTGTGGCAATTGTCGTCGGCGCGTTTCGCTTCAAGTCACCGCCGAGACGCGGAGGACACAGAGGACCTTAGAGGGAGTGGACAGCTACTTAAACTGATTGACCGCCCCCACGCCACTCAGGATGAGCGCGCCGCCGGCGATGAGACGCCAGTCCACCACCTCGTGTAAGAAAAGCGCGCCGGCCGTCACCCCTACCATGGGCAGCAGATAAGTGACCAACGTCGTGCGCGTCGCTCCCCATTGCTGCAAGATGTAGAAATACAAAATGTAGGCCAGGCAGGAGCCGAGTAACCCCAACCACAAAATAGACCCTACCGTAAGCCAGGGTAGGCTCTGCCCAGCGAACCCTTCCAGCAGCAAAGCGGCCGGCCAGACCAACAACTCGGCTACTAACAGTTGACCGGCGGCGACGACGACCGGATGCCACCCCTGGAGGTGACGCCGGGCGTAGGAGGAGGCCAAGGCGTAACAGAAAGCAGCCGCCACAATCGCCAGTTGGGGAGTCAGGCCGCCCCATTCTTGCTGCAAATCACGGCTAAAGAGCAGGACGATACCGGCAAAGCCCACCAACAAGCCCATTACCTTGCCGCCGGTGACTCGTTCCGCCCGGAACACCGCGCTGGCTAAGACAATGCTGAACAGGGGAACGGTGCTGTTTAGCACAGAAGCGACGCCGCTAGCTACGCCGCGCTCGCCCGATTCGCCCCAGGTGATGAGAATGAAGGGGACGGCCGTATTGACCACGCCCATAAACACCAGATGCCGCCAGGTCTCCCACCGGCGCGGCAGGGCGAGGCGCAGGCGGCCGGCGATGACCATCAGCCCCAGCCAACCGACCAATAGCCGCAGAGCGACCAGGGTCATCGGCCGCAGGGTCGCCAGCCCTAATTTGATGAACAGAAAGGAAGTCCCCCAGGCCAGAGCCAACAACAGAAAGGCCAGCCAGACCCTATCTACTCTCTTCATAAGGTGTAACCATCCATGTATTGACTCAGGCTGTCTGTAGAAACCAGGTTTTTTGCCAGTAATAACGATGGTTGTCCAGAGAAAAACCTGGTTTCTGGCTGAGTAGTTGCCTATCCGAAAGAAAACCTGGTTTCGCCAGGCATAAAAAAGGGCCACTGCCTGGATAAAGCAGCGGCCCAGATGAGGACGTAGAGACGTTCCGCCGGAACGTCTCTACTTAGCGAATCGCTTTTTCGGTCGCCTTGTCAAACAAGTGCATGTGACCTGCGTCCATCACCAGGGGAAGTTTTGAGCCAATGGTGGGGGCGGTTCGCACGTCCACGATGGAGACAAAGCTGTTCTTGCCCGTGCTAACGTAGGTGTGCAACTCGTGGCCGAGCAGTTCAACGACCTCGACGGCCCCTTCGACGGGAGCGGCGTCTATGCCGGGCGGCGCGTAGTCTTTCGCGTGGATGTGTTCCGGCCGCATCCCAAAGATCAATTCCTTGCCCACGTGTTCGCGGTAGGCGGTTTGCCGCTTGGCCGGCACCCGCACCCGAAAATCGCCCGTGTCCACGAACAGGTTGCCTTCCTCGCCGACCAGGGTCGCGCTAAAGAAGTTCATACTGGGGCTGCCAATGAAGCCGGCCACGAAGATATTGTGCGGCTCTTCGTACAACCGGCGCGGCGTATCCATCTGCTGCAAAATGCCGTCCTTGATAACCAGAATGCGGTCGCCCATGGTCATGGCCTCCACCTGGTCGTGGGTGACGTAAATGAACGTGGTTCCTAATCGCCGGTGCAGCTTGGAAATCTCCGCCCGCGCCGACACGCGCAATTTGGCGTCCAGGTTGGACAATGGCTCGTCCATGAGGAAGACGGCCGGTTCGCGGACGATGGCCCGGCCGACGGCCACCCGTTGTCGTTGACCACCAGAGAGGGCCTTTGGTTTACGATCCAGGTATTGGGAAAGCCCCAAAATATCGGCCGCTTCTTTGACCCGCCGGTCAATTTCTGACTTGGGCGTCTTACGCAGTTTTAGCCCAAAAGCCATGTTGTCATAGACGGACATGTGGGGGTACAGCGCATACGACTGAAAGACCATGGCAATATCGCGGTCTTTGGGCGGCACGTCATTCACCACCCGGTCGCCGATGGAAATCTGACCCTCTGTGATCTCTTCCAGGCCGGCCAACATCCGCAAGGCGGTTGACTTGCCGCAACCAGAGGGGCCAACGAAGACAACAAATTCCTTGTCTTTGATCTCGATGTTGAGGTCCTTGATAACTGTCAAATCACCAAAACGCTTGACGACGTGATTATAGGTGACACTAGACATCTTGCTTCTCTCCTACGTGTTGCATGGGTTCAAATCATCATACCGGCTAGAGGAATCCTGCCCAGAATATAGCCTTGCCAGAGGCAACTGTCAAGTAATTGTGACAGTTGTCACGTCAAAAGCATGACTTTCTACGCTGCTCAAAAAAGCGGCCGTCCTCTATACTGTTCTATGTATTCGCATAATCGAATAGACGGATGTGAGAAACCGAGTTTCTGTCAGAAACTCGGTTACTAAAGACCCAATGACCTACCCACTGCTCCAAGAACTCAACCTCCTGCACGCCAACGTCTGCCAGGCATTGGCCGACCCCAAGCGCATTTTGATTCTCTACGCCCTGGCCGAGAGGCCGCGCCACGTGTCGGCCCTGGCCGAAGCCCTGGACATTCCCCAACCCACCGTTTCCCGCCACCTGGCCCTCTTGCGCCAGCAGTCATTGGTGCTGACCATGCGGGAGGGCCCGGCCGTCGTCTACCGCCTGGCCGACCCCCGCATCATCGAAGCCCTGGACACCATGCGGGCCGTCTTAATCGGCGCGTTGGAGCGGCAGTCGGGCCTGCTGGCGGTAGACTGAGAGTGAGACGTCGGATGTCTTGGAGACATCCGATGTCTGAAATAGGAAAACCATGACTCTACACCGACGTACTACCTCTCTCTGGCTACTTTTCCTGGGCCTCGTTGTCCTTCTCGTTGTGCTATTGTGGCCGCAGCCGGCCGACGCCCAGTGCGGTACCCAGGCTTCCTCCTGTAAAAACTGCCACGAAGTCCAGGCTCAGGACCCGGTCAACAGCGAGGGCGATTGGCACGTCTCCCACGCCTTTGGCGACTTCTGCGAGTTTTGCCACGCCGGCAACGTGCAGAGCCTGGTTAAAGAGGAGGCCCACGTCGGAATGGTCTACCCCCTGGACGACCTGGACACCAACTGCCTGAGCTGCCATCCTAATGACGTGCAAGAGAAAGCCCAGGTTTACGCGGTGGCCCTGGGCGTGACCGTCGGCAGTGGCGCGACGGGTAGTACACCCCCTACCGGCGGTGACAGTGGTAGCGCCGAGCCGGCCGCCCCCGCCCCCACGCCAGCCCCAGAGACCAGTGCGCCGGCCGCCGAACCCGCCACTGGCGGCGAAATCATTGACTACAACAGCCAGTACACGCGCACCGTCGAACAGCAAAAGGAGCCTGTCAATATGGGTAACGTAATCCTGATTATCTTATTCGTCGCCCTCAGCGGCCTGGGTGTCCTTCTCATCTGGCGATGGGAAGGATTGGGCGACAAGTGGCGGGAGTTGCGGGGCGCGCCGGCCGCCGCCAGCACCGCTGGTGTGGGCACGTTGGCGGCTGCCTGGCCTCAGATTGCACCCACACCCAAAGTAGCCGCCCGGCCGCAACCCATTCCGACTATCGCCGCCGACGAACGGCCGGAAGTGGCGGCCGTGTTGACCCACCTACGGGCGGCCGATGCGGAAACCTTGCAGGCCCTCGCCCGCCTGCTGGAACGGCCGCAGCCCGGCTACCCCATCATCCAGGCCATCGCCCGCCTCGACCCGCGTTTGGTAGCGGCCGTGCGCCAACTGCCGGCGGCCGAGCGGGAGCTACTAATGGCTTTGGTGCGGGAGATGGAAAGTTAGTGAGTGGCAGGTAGAGACGTTCCGGCGGAACGTCTCTACCTGCCACTTGAACGGAGTGAAATGTGAGCGTCTTAACCGCCAAACCCCAAGAAACCGACATCCCCCGGCGGGAGAACTGGCTGGTAGCCCAAATTCGCAAGCCCCAATGGTCGCCTTACGCGGCCGGGGCCATGCTGGGCCTCACCGTGGCCCTCTCCCTGCTGGTTGCCGGGCAAATGCCCGGCTCGTCAGGGGCTTTTGAGAACCTGATTGCCTACGTCGGCCAAAAAGCCGTACCCCAGAACATCTACTTCAAGTTCGTCATGCCGCCGGGGATTACCTGGCAGGTGTGGCTGCTGCTGGGGCTGTTCCTGGGCGCGCTGGCTTCGGCCTGGCTGTCGCACGATTTCAAGTGGCGGCACGTGCCGGAGAAACAGTGGGTGGCCATCTTTGGCCCCCAGCGCTGGAAGAGATGGACCGTCGCCTTCGTGGGCGGCATCATCCTGGAGATTGGGGCGGGCATCGCCGGCGGCTGCACCAGCGGCCTGGCGATCTCCGGCGGGGTGCAACTGGCCCCGGCCGCCTTCCTCTTCATCCCCGGTATGTTTATTTCGGGTATTCTGACGGCCCTGGTGATTTATCGCAAGAAGTATTAGCGCGTACAAGGAAACTCAACCATGACTACCATCGTCGTTCCCATCCTCATCGGCCTGGCCTTTGGCTGGTCTTTGCACAAGGCCGGGCTGGGCAAGTACCACAAAATCGTCAACGTCTTTCGCTTCACCGACCTGGCCGTTCTCAAGTACATGATGTCGGCTATGGTCGTCGGTGTCTCCCTCATCTACCTGTTCAAAGGATTGGGGTGGCTCACCCTCGCCATCAGTACACCAGTCTACGCCCTGGGCAACTTTGCGGGCGGGCTGGTCTTTGGCGTGGGCATGGCCGCCGCCGGCTTCTGACCGGGGACGTGCGTCGCTGGAAGCGGCGAAGGGCGTTTGGACTACCTGATCCCCGGTTTATTGGGATTCTTTACGGGCGCATTGATTTTTGGGGCTATTTACCCCGACCTGATGCCGGCGCTGACGGCCGTCGCCAACTACGGCGCGGCCAGCTTGCCGGATATGCTCAACCTGAGTACCTGGCTGACCGTCGTGGTCTTCGTTGAAATGGTTGTCTTGCTCCTCTACGTGTTGGAGAAGAAGAAGGTCGCCAGGCAAGACAAGTTAGCTGAATGAGGGCATCATGCGTAATCCGTAACGGATTACGCATGACCCAATACGAACTATGATTGACTACAACAAATCCCCCAATCTCGTCACGCGGCGCAACTTCTTGAAGATGGCCGGATTGGCCGCGGCCGGGGTCGCCGCCGGCCAGATGGGGCTGTTCAAGGTGTCACCGGCCGTAGCAGCCGACGGGGTAGATCATCTACCCGGCCCCCTATCCGACGCCGTCGTGCCTTCCCTGTGCGAGATGTGCGTCTGGCGTTGCGGGCTGCTGGCGAAGGTGACGGACGGCCGCATCGTCAAGCTGGACGGCAACCCGGCCAGTTCCCACTCCCTGGGGAAGTTGTGTGCGCGCGGACAGAGCGGTTTTATGACCACCTACGACCCCGACCGCGTCCTCTTTCCCTTGATTCGCGTGGGCGAGCGGGGCGGCGGCCGTTTCCGCCGGGCCACCTGGGAAGAGGCTCTGGACGTCACGGCCGAAAAGATGCTGGCGATCAAAGACCAATATGGCCCGGAGGCGATGGTCTTTAGCAGCACCCATAATCTATCCCAGGTGCAGTTCGAGAACCTCCTGAATGGTTTTGGCTCGCCCAACTACGGTACCCAACGAAGCCTGTGCTTCAACGCCATGGTCACCGCCTTCCTGCTGACCTACGGCGTGGAAGAGCCGGCCCGCAACTACGCCAACGCCGATTACATCCTGCTGACCGGCCGCAACCTGATGGAAGCCATCTCCACTTCCGAGACCTTCCACCTGACCGAAGCCATCAGCCGGGGGGCCAAACTGGTCGTGCTGGATCCGCGCTTCACCAAGACGGCCGCCAAAGCCCACGAATGGATTCCCATCCGGCCGGGCACCGACCTGGCTTTCCACCTGGCCCTGATTCACGTCATCGTCACCGAGCAACTGGGCGACTGTGACTTCGTGAAGCAATACACCGTCGGCTGCGAGGAATTGCCGCAAGCCATTGCCGAATACACACCGGCGTGGGCGGCGGCCATTACCGGCGTGCCAGCAGAGACGATTGACCGGATTGCCCGCGAGTTCGCTTCGCACGGCCACAAGAGCATGGCCCATCCCGGCTGGCGCACCTCCAACTTCATCAACAGCTTCCAGACCGAGCGGGCCATCGCCACCCTCAATGCCATCGTGGGTAACATCCTGAAACCCGACGAAGGCTGCCTGATCGCCAACGGAGCCAGCGAGGCGGCCGGGCTGGGCAAGCCCCCCCAACCGCCGTACCCGCGCATCGGCGCGTTGAGGCTGGATGGCGTGCCCTGGCAATATCCCTTAGTGCCGCTCAAGCTGGGCATCTTCCAGAACATCCGCGACGCCATCTTGACGGGCCAACCCTACCAGGCGCACGGCTGGTTCATCGCCCGCCAAAACCCTATCCTGTCCATCCCCGACCGGCCGAAAACCATTGAAGCCTTCCACAAGATGGACTTCATCGTGGATGTGGATATTCTGATGAACGACACCGCCTGGTACGCCGACGTGGTGCTGCCGGAGGCCAGTTACCTGGAACGGTACGACCCCCTGCACGTGCTGGACGGCAAAATCTGGCTGCGCCAGCCAACCATCCAACCCCTGGGTGAAGCCAAATCGGCCCTGTGGATTTACAAGCAGTTGGGTGAGCGGCTGGGCCTGGGCGACTATTTCCAATACGCCGACGAGGAGGACTACATTCGCCAGCAATTGGCTCCCCTGGGTGTTTCCTTCGAGGAACTGAAGCAGAACGGTTACGTGGAGCTACCTGGGCCGGCGAAGGAACGGCCGGCCGAGCCGGTCTTCAATACCCCCAGCGGTAAGGTCGAGATTTACTCGGCGGCTCTGGCCAACGCTGGTTTCCCCGGCTTCCCCACCTGGGACGCGCCGCCCGAACCGGCCGCCAACGAGTTCTACCTTCTCACGGGCAAGGTGGCCCAACATACCCAAATGGCGACCCAGAACAACCCCTATCTGGCCCAGGTGACGGACGACCCACGCCTGTGGCTGAATGCGAGTGTGGCGGCCGAAAAGAGCATCCACACCGGCGACACGGTGCTAGTGACCAGCCCCATTGGCTCGGCCGAGGTCGAGGCCCTGGTGACGCAGGCGATTCGGCCGGATTGCCTCTACCTGACGCCGGGCTTCGGCCACCGCAGCAAGGGTCTCCGCACCGCCTACAACTGGGGCGTCAGCGACAGCGACCTGCACGTGACCTACACCGATCCGGTGAGCGGCGGCCAGGCCTTGTCGCAAACCTTCGTAACAGTTGAAAAGATACCGGCGTGAAACGTGAAACGTAAAACGTGAAGACTTCTTCTCACGTTTCACGTTTCACACTTCACGCACAAACAACTATGTCCAACGTCAAACGTTACGGCTTCGTCATAGACCCCGCCCGCTGTATAGATTGCCGGGCCTGCCTGGTGGCTTGCCGGGCGCAGTGGCAAGTGCCCACCGGCAAGACCCGCATCTGGGTGCATACCAACGGCGTGCAGGGCGAATATCCCACCCTCAGCCAACAGTTCGTGCCCTTCCAGTGCCAGCACTGCACGGACGCCCCTTGCATAACCGCCTGTCCCACCGGGGCCACTTACCGGCGCGAAGATGGGCTGGTGATGATTGACGAGGAAGCCTGCATCGGCTGTGGCCTGTGCATTAACGCCTGCCCCTACGAGGCCCGCTTCCTCAATGAAGAAAAGGGGGTGGCCGAGAAGTGCAACGGCTGTTACACGCGGGTTGACCGGGGCGAGCTACCGGCTTGCGTGGCGACCTGTGTGGGTGGGGCGCGGCTCTTTGGCGACCTAAACGACCCCGAAAGTGAGGTCAGCAAGGCGATTCAGAGCAAACCCGTCACCCGCCTGATTAACGACGTGGACACTCAACCCAACGTCTTCTACCTGCAACCGGTCGAGGCCAATAATCCCAGTTGGCCGCACGCCAAAGAGCCGACCCCGGCCGAAACCTTCTGGCAGAAGGTGGCGGTGCCGGGGACGAAGCTGGCGATTGGGGCGGCCGTGTTGGGTCAGGCCATCGCCTTCGCCAAACAGTTGTGGGGTGGAGAGAGTGAGTTTGAGGAGTGATGAGTGATGAGTGATGAGTGAAAAGTGAGAAGTGCTTTCACCTTTCATTGGAGAACGTATGTCTACAATCCACCTTTCTCTGGCCGAACGCAAACGGCTCAAGGACAAGACTCTTACCAAGCACCACGTCGCCAACATCCTGACCCACTGGTTCAACGCCATCAGTTGGGGCTTTTTGCTGGCGACCGGGCTGGCCATCCTGGCCCGTCGCGTCTACCAACCCGTGCCGGCCGCCTGGAGCGACCTGCTGCGTAACCTCTTTGGCGGATTAGCCCCGCTCATCAAGTGGCACGAAACCTGGGGGATGCTGTGGGCCTTCGTCCTGATTTTCAACGTCAGCCTGGGCTTCCGCAAGTATTTCCTGCCCTTTGGCGCAAGGCGCATGATGCTCAACAAGGATGACCTGGTGTGGTTACAGCAGTACGGCCGCAAGCTGGTGGGTCTGAAATACAAACTGCCGGACCAGGACGATTACAACGCCGGCCAAAAGATGTTCTCCTACGTGGTGGTGGGCGGCGTCATCGCCATTATTCTTAGCGGGCTGATCATGACCTTCTCCCACCTGATCCCCCTATCACTGCGCTGGCTCATCCAATGGGCCATGCCGGTTCACTTCACGGCCGTCGGCCTGGTGGTAGCCGGCCTGGTTATCCACATCTACATGGGGGCTATCTTCCCGGAGGAGCGGCAAGCCTTCTTCTCCATGTTTAGCGGCAAGGTCAATGCCCTCTACGCCTACCTACACCACCGCAAGTGGTATGACCGCTATCTGGCGGCCGAACGAAACTGGGAAGCGGAACAGGCTGCCGGGGAGACGGCCGGGCCGACTGACGATTTAGACGCGCTTCTGGAGCGTGAAGTGTGATCGGCCGTGAGCGTCTCCAATTCGGCATCGAGGGCGGCGGCCGAAGAAAGGCAAAGCTCCACTGGGTGAACGTACAACCAGAAGGGATGCCACAACGGTGGCCTCAGTTGGTCATGGGTAGGTTGAATAAGCTGGTTGTGGATAATCCTCAAAGAGGCTTAGTTGGCGCCTGCTGATGCCAGGTCTGTAGAAGATCATTTCTTGACTGACTTTGCCAGCTACACCCTTGAGTTCTATCAGTGGGATGAATGGTAAGTAGTCTGCGCCGTATCCCTCACAACAGATAACGTCGCCTTTTCGTGACAATGCCCATTGAGCAAGGACAGTGTAGTCAATCAAGTCGCTGCTGTAACGATACCCTCTGCCGGGCTCGCCGCGATAGGGTGGGTCAATGAACCACGTTGCTTCGATGTCAGGGGCCTCCGTGTAGTCTCCGCGGGTAATCTCCCAGTGCTTGATTTTGTGCAGATTTTGGACAAATACGCGTTTGCTAATCTCCCAATTACGTGCAAGAACAGGCGTTACTTTGATTCGCTTGAAAGCAAAAGCCATCTTTGTTACCGCGTGGATAATATGGAGAAATTCCGTACTTCGCTCGCCAGGCTTTAGATCAGGGAGGGATTGGATACCTTGTACCGTTGCTTCGTGAATAAGCCACTTCCAAATATCGGCCACCCGTTCGTCCTTTTCAACGAGGATGACCTGATTCACAGTTGAGTTGTGATGTAGGGAATAGGCCGCTGCGCCAGCAAACGGCTCCACAATGACGTCGTAGTTTGGCGCTGGGTAATATCGGACAATCTGCTTCTTTCGGCCGTAGTAGTAGAACATACAAGTTACTCTAACTCGAGACCCAATAGCCCAGTGTATTGGCGTAAATACTCCTCTTTATCTAATACTAATACCCAACCCCTACCCATCTTGCCCTTTCCAGATGATCTCATTCCGGTTACTTTCGTATTCCGGCCGGTTAAACCGCTGATTTCTCCCCAATCTGAGACACCCAGTTCATCGGCATAGAATATCCCTGTAATAATTGGGTAAAGTTTGTCGTCCTGGACAGCGCCTGCAAAATCAACGACAAGGCCGAGCAGGCTTTTCACCTCTCTGTGATGCGCCTGCCATGTTATTCCGGTGAGACGACTAACACGTGGGACACCTGGTTGCAAGGAGCTGCCTTTCGCCACATTTCCGACCGTAACTTTGATCTCAAGCCCTTCTGGATAATTTCTCAACAGGGCCTCTGATGCCTGATGCCCATGGACAGGAATGATGTCAGGATGTCCTTTCTCAATAGGATTGACTAATGCGCCAACTTGATGGGCCAGACAGTCAGCAAAAACCGCACCGACGATAGAACTTAATGTTTTCAGAGCAATGCTCTGATACAGCGAAAACGGGAGCAGTTGGAGTTGTCGTGCTGTGGAGATTGACGATTTTAGAATATCGTGATCCGTCACGGTAAATCCACACGCAATAGAAAATCCTCGTCTTACTCGATAAGTCAGGTCTGTACCAGCAGAAGTTTCAGAAGGTTCGGAACTTGTGGGAAAGAGTTCAGCAATAGACACGCGCAAGGCATCGGCCATCGCCTTAATGTTGCGGAGGCTGATATTTCTTTTGCCTTGCTCAACTTGACTAACATAGGTGCGGTCAAGTCCGCATTCAAAGGCAAAGTCTTCTTGCGATAAGCCCAGGCGCCTTCTGAATTCACGAACGCGCTGTCCAAAGTCTATCTGTACTTGGTCGGATGTCTTCACATATCCATCCAACCATAAGGCTTACTATAAGTCTACGGACTATAAGCCACATTTATCTATCTGTCAAGACCGTTCTCAGTGGTACCGAAAGGTCATACCCGTCAGAGAGCGGCCGTCGTATGATGGATGTAGACCTGACGGCGCGCCACGTATGGCCCATTCTAGCAAACCGTCACGCTTCACGTTTTACGTTTCAGAGGCCTCTATGAACCTCACCCGTTTACTCACCGAAGAAGCCGAAATGATCCTGGTCGAAGCCACCGCTGCCCTGGGGCAGAACCATCATTCGCCGGCCGGAACGGCCGGCCGCCAACGCCTACGCGCTCTGTACGCCCTGGTGTTGCAAAGTGTTCAACAAGGAGACGTGGCGACGATGTCCACCTACGCGGACAAAGTGGCCCAACAACGATTCCTGGCCGGTTCTGATCTGGACGAAGCCCAGACAACCTTTAACGTCCTGGAGGCGAGCATCTGGCAGCACGTCGTCGCCAGCGTGCCGGCGGCCGAACTACCGGAGGCGATCAGCCAGGTCAACGCCACTCTCAACGCCGGCAAGGACGCCCTGGCCCGCGCCTACGTGACTCTGGCCCGCCAGAATCGAACCCCCTGCCTGAACATCCCCCTCCTCTTCAGCGGCACCGACGCGGTGCTGATGGAGGCTTAATTCTTTGCAACATTAGGGGTAGCGGCCGCCCGCATCCTAGAACCTATCCAGGCTCGTGGCGTGACGCCAGAGGAGATTGCCTCTCATCAACTAACACCTCTTTGGGAACAGATCCTACACGAACAGGCGGTGGAAATCGCCTAACAGGGCGGTAATCTAAGATCGTCAACACGCACCGGCCGCACGTGGCGTTCAGCGTCCAGGACATGACGCCAGCCCGTGCGGGGCAATTGGGCGACGGCCGTCCGCAGCGCGAGGTGAACCGCACAATCGCAAGTGGGTAGCATCGGCGCAGGGCAAGTAGACAGATGTTGCGCCAGTTGAAGGGTATCGGCCGCTTCCAGGACGTACCACTCGTACTGATCCCACACGTCGTCCATGTCAAAGCAGTCGTGATCCAGACTCTCGATCTGGCCCCGGCCGCAACTCCCACAAGCCATCACGACGACGTGGCTATACCAGAAAGTATGACCGTCCTGACCAGGCGGCACGCCGCGTTGGTCTATCACAGCCAGCAGGCGCAGGCCCGTCGCCTGGCAATGGGCGCACTGCTGGCGCACCCGCTCCATGCCAATCATGCCTCGGCCGCACCGTAGGTCACGTTTTCAACTTGACCTACTACCCGCCGCAATTCAGCCACCGTCATTTTCAGCAAAGCGTTAATAGCCCCACCCCCACAATACAGTTCATGTTGCGATAGCACGGCCGCATCCACCAGCGTCAGCAGCTTTTCCCGATGACCGAAGGGCGGGACAGTGCCTACCGGATAGCCGGTAATCGCCAATACCTCCTCGGCATTAGCCAGCTTCACCCGCTTACGCCCCAGCCCCAGATAAGCCGCCAGCCGCCGTTGATCCACCCGCGCCAGGCCGTTGGCGATAACCAGCAACGGCCGTCCTTCGGCCAGGAACAACACCGACTTGCCAATTTGGTCGGGGGTCACGCCAACGGCTTGGGCGGCCGTCTCCACCGTCGGCGTCTCGACAGATAGGTGAACAATCTCGGCCGCGATGCCGTTGGCAATGATGAACTGGGCCAGATCAGCAGCATCCATAGGCAGTATGATCAGCCACCGGCCGCTTCGACTGCGATCTTGTTCTGTATCTTCACCAAGTGTAGGACAAGCCGCAGGGCTTCGTTGACGGCTTCATCGGTGGGGAAGGCTGGCGCAACGTCTGGGGCCAACAAAACCACGTTCTTGCCTACCCGCCGGTCAGGAGCGTACCGACCTTTCGGCACAATAGTCATCTTGGATAAGTCGTATTCGTCACGCAATTCGTAATCGTCTGGACTCCATTCAAAGCGATATTCTGCGGTCAAGGTCGAACTCCTTGCCTTTAACGTGATCAATTAGATTATAGACGGTACAATGCCACTTCCAAAATCCAAAATCCAAAATCCAAAATGGTTCAACTTACCAGTCGCATCAACACGAACAGCAACGAGTACAAAGAAAACTTTGCCCACAACAAGGCCCTGGCAGACCAACTGGCCGAGCGGCAACAGCAGGTCGTCCACGACCGGCCGCGTCGCGCCCTCGACCTGCTCAAAGAGCGGGGTAAGCTCCTGGTGCGCGAGCGGATCGAAGCCATCCTAGACACCAACAGCCCCTTCCTGGAACTCTCCCCCCTGGCTGCCTGGGGAATGTACGACGGCGAGGCCCCCAGCGCGGGGATTGTCACCGGCATTGGCCGCGCCGCCGGCCTGGAAGTGATGATCATCGCCAACGACCCGACCGTCAAGG
This sequence comes from Chloroflexota bacterium, assembly GCA_040751925.1. GTDB lineage: Bacteria > Chloroflexota > Anaerolineae > Promineifilales > Promineifilaceae > JBFMFT01. The sequence goes on along the minus strand of JBFMFT010000002.1, from coordinate 10,152 downwards.
GCGGCACGTACTTCCCCGAAACCGTCAAGAAGCACGTGCGGGCGCAAACCATCGCTGAGGAAAACCACCTGCCCTGCCTCTACCTGGTGGATTCGGGCGGGGCTTTCCTGCACCTGCAAGCCGACGTTTTCCCCGACCGTGACCATTTCGGCCGCATCTTCTACAACATCGCCCGCATGTCCGGTAAGGGCATCCCCCAGGTGGCGGCCGTCCTTGGCTCCTGCACGGCCGGCGGGGCCTACATTCCGGCCATGGCCGACGAAACGATCATCGTCCGCGACAACGGCACCATCTTCCTGGCCGGGCCGCCGTTGGTCAAGGCGGCGACGGGTGAGGAGGTGACGGCCGAAGAGTTGGGCGGGGCGGACGTGCATACCCGTCTCAGCGGCGTGGCCGACCATTACGCCAACGATGAAACCGAGGCCCTGGCCCGCTTGCGTGAAGTAGTCAGCCACCTCAACCGGCGCAAGGCGATGCCGGTGGTCATGCAGTCGCCGGAAGAGCCAGCTTATGACCCACAGGAGTTGTATGGGGTCATCCCGGCCGACAGCCGCCTGAGCTACGACGTGCGCGAAGTCATTGCCCGCCTGGTGGATGGCTCGCGCCTGAGCGAGTTCAAGGCCCGCTATGGCCCCACGATTGTCTGCGGCTTTGCCCACATGATGGGTCTACCCGTGGGCATCGTCGCCAACAATGGCCTCCTGTTCAGCGAATCAGCCCTCAAAGCTACCCACTTCATCCAGTTGTGCGGCCAGCGCGGGATTCCCCTCCTCTTTTTGCAGAATATCGCCGGCTTCATGGTTGGCAAGCAGTACGAGCAGGGTGGCATCGCCAAAGATGGGGCCAAGATGGTCATGGCCGTCAGCAACGTCAACGTGCCGCGCATCACCCTCTTGCATGGGGTCAGTCACGGAGCGGGCAACTATGGCATGAGCGGCCGGGCCTACGATCCACGCTTCTTGTTCACCTGGCCCAACAGCCGAATCAGCGTGATGAGTGGGGAATCGGCCGCTAATACTCTGTGGACGGTCGGGCAGGAAAGGGTTTTAAGGGAACTCAGGAAGAGTAAGGGCGAGGCAACTGGGGAAGGCGTAACCCCTTCGGCCGAGGCGACCCTTCCAGTTGCCTCGCCCCTACTAACGCCGGAGGAGATCGAAGCGGCGGCGGCCGAGTTCAAGCGGCCGATATTAGAGCAGTATAGCCGCGAGAGCGACCCCTACTTTGCCACCGCCCGCCTGTGGGATGACGGCATCCTCGACCCGGCCCAGACCCGCACCGCCCTGGCCCTGGCCTTTGCCGCCACCCTCAACGCGCCGCTGCCCGACGGCCGCTATGGAACATTCCGTATGTAGGCCACGTTTCCAACTTGGCCGGGTCAAGCTAAAAGCGTGACCTACGCCACCTAGTCCGACGGCCGCTACGAAACCTTTAGGATGTAATTGGTGATTGGTAATTGCCCGTCTATCGCCTATACTTACCTTCACTCTAACGTGAATCCAATCTGGTTGTCCTAGAATTGTTGAGTTGGTTGACACCCAATGTAGAAGAAATCTCACGCAAAGGCACAAAGTCGCCAAGAGAAAAGCCCTTTGCGACTTGGCGTCCTTGCGTGACAAACCGATTGCTGATAGTTTCCAAGTAAAAAACTTCGCGTTCTCCGCGCCCCGGCGGTGAACCATTCTCCGAGGTCTCCATTCCATGCGATTTGACAAATTTACCGAACGTGCCCAGGATGCGGCCGCCCGCGCCTACGAAATTGTTCAGCGCTACAGCCACACCCAGGTAGACACCGAACACATGCTGCTGGCCCTGTTGGAACAGACCGACGGGGCTGTGCCGCAGCTTTTAGAACAATTGAACGCGGACGTGGGGGCGATGGGCGTGCGCGTAGACGAGGAATTGCGGGCCAGCCCTAAAGTGGCCGTCTATGGCGGCGGCGTGGGCCAAATCTTCTATACGCCGCGCATCCGCACGGTCCTGGAACTGGCCCAGAACGAGGCCAGCCGTCTCAAGGACGAATTCATCTCCACCGAACACATCTTCCTGGCGATTCTGAGCGAGCGCAATACCCCGGCCGCCCGCATTTTGCAGGAATTTGGCGTGACCCGCGAGCGGGTGCTGGAAAACCTGAAAACCTTGCGCGGCGGCCAACGCATTACCGACCGCCAGGCGGAGAGCCGCTACCGCACCCTGGACAAGTACAGCCGCGACCTGACCCAGATGGCCAAGGATGGCAAGTTGGACCCAGTCATCGGCCGCGATGGGGAAATCCTGCGGGTCATCCAGGTTCTCAGCCGGCGCACCAAGAACAACCCCGTCTTGATTGGCGAGGCCGGCGTGGGCAAAACGGCCATCGTTGAGGGGTTGGCCCAAAAGATCAACCAGGCCGACGTGCCGGAAAACCTGCTCAATAAGCGGGTGGTCGCCCTCGATTTAGGGGCCATGATCGCCGGCAGCCGCTTCCGTGGCGAGTTTGAGGAACGGCTCAAGGCGGCCATGGAGGAAATTCAGAAGGCCAAAGGCGAAATCATCCTCTTCGTGGATGAACTGCATACGGTCGTCGGGGCCGGCGCGGCCCAGGGGGCCATGGACGCCAGCAACATGATGAAGCCAGCCCTGGCGCGGGGCGAATTGCAGTGTGTAGGGGCGACCACCCTGGACGAATACCGCCAGTACATTGAGAAGGACAGCGCGCTAGAACGCCGCTTCGCCCCCGTCTTCGTGGACGAACCCTCGATAGACGAAACAATTGAAATGCTGCGCGGCCTGCGTGACCGCTACGAGACCCATCACAAAATCACTTTTGCTGACCGCGCCCTGGTGGCCGCTGCCAACCTTTCCTCCCGTTACGTCACCGACCGCCGCCTGCCCGACAAGGCCATTGACCTGATGGACGAGGCGGCGGCCAAGTTGCGGGTGGCCCTGCACACCCTCCCGCCGGAATTAAAGGAGTTGAAGAAGGAAATTGACCAGTTAGCCGTCGGGGAAGAAGAGGCGGTGACTGTTCGCAATTACGAACGGGCCGCTCTGCAACGGGCGGAACGGCTGCGCCTGGAAGCGGAATTTAGTGAAAAGCGCGACCGCTGGCAGTTGGACAATAAGCTGGACGAAATTGTGGACGAAAACGACATCGCCGAAGTCATAGCCGCCTGGACGGGTATCCCGGTGACCCAGATGATGGAAACGGAGGCGGAGAAGTTGCTGCACATGGAGGAACGGCTGCACGAGCGCATTGTGGGCCAACAGCGGGCCATCCACGTTCTCTCCGACGCCATCCGCCGTAGCCGGTCAGGGTTGCGCGACCCGCGCCGGCCGATTGGCTCTTTCATCTTTCTCGGCACATCCGGTGTGGGCAAGACGGAACTGGCGAAGGCGTTGGCCTGGTTCCTCTTCGACGACGAGGACGCCCTGGTGCGGATTGACATGAGCGAATACCGCGAGCAGCACACCGTCAGCCGCCTCTTTGGCGCGCCACCTGGCTACATTGGCTACGAGGAGGGCGGCCAGTTGACGGAGCAAGTGCGCCGCCGGCCGTATAGTGTCATCCTCTTTGACGAAATCGAGAAGGCCCACCCCGACGTGTGGAACGCCCTCTTGCAAATGCTGGACGACGGCCGCCTGACCGACGGCCAGGGGCGAGTGGTCAACTTCCGCAACGCGGTGATCGTGATGACCAGCAACGTCGGCACGTCCTTTGTCAAGCGGTCTGGCGCGTTGGGTTTCGTCGGAGCCCGCGATGGCGAAGAGGCGGCCGACCACCAGCGCATCGAAGAAGCCCTCAAGAGTACCTTCCGGCCGGAGTTCCTCAACCGCATTGACGAAATCATCATCTTCGAGCCACTCTCCCAGGCGGACGTGATGGAGATCGTGGACTTGCAGATGAAGGAGATACGTCAGCGGTTGTCGGAACACAACCTGCACATCGAGCTAACCCCGGCCGCCCGCCAATGGTTGGCCGAGAAGGGCTATGACCCCAGCTTTGGGGCGCGGCCGCTCAAGCGCACCCTGCAACGCTACGTGGAAAGTCCCCTCTCCGTGCGTCTGCTCAAAGGCGAGTTTGTGGGTGGCGACCACGTGCTGATTGACGCGCCCAACGGCGAACTCACCTTTACCCGGCAGGGGGCTAGTGAAGAGCAGGCTCACGTCGAAAGTGAGCCTGCTCAAGTCGTCGGATAGAACGCGGATGGCCCAGCTTTACACTGGTGACTTGGGTGAGGGATAGCTATCTACAACACCGATACAGCCGTCGCCAGGTCGCGCCGCCAGGCAAAGTCGTTGAATTGGGCCCAAACGGGGGGGAAACTCTCGTGTAGTTGGGTCACGCGGGCCTGGACAACCGGCCGGTACACCGCCACCCCCTCCTGGCAACCGGCCGTCTGGTGAAGCATCGCCAGGGCCACCCGCGCGTCGTTGAGTTCCCCCAACTGCTCCTGGATAGCTTGCACTGTGGCAATCGCTTCGGCCGCCGTCGGCCCCAAGACTGGCTCGAAGAATTGGAGCGTATAGCGCAATTCCTTACTCTCGATGCGGAGTTGGTGCAGGTGTTCCAACTCAGTCACGTCCAGGTCGGCCCCATAGGCCCGCGCGGCCGCCACGTGTTGGTAGATCACGATGGGGATGTGGTGGCGGGCCAGGCGTGGGGCGTAGGGCTGGGCCGGCGATTGGGCCAGCAGCCCGGCCGTTTCCGTAAAAGTGGTGAAATCATCCAACAAGGCGGCGTAACGCTTACGGCCGACGTAATGGCGTAATTCCTGGTCGGCCGGTGCTTGCTGCGCCTGCCAGTAATCCTGCAATTCCAACAAGGCTGCGCGGTCGGCCTCGGGCAACTCTGTTTCGGCCAGATAGGTCGCCAGTCTGCCCAGAAAGATCGCTCCATCGCGGGAACGGCCGAGCCGCCGCATCACCTTGCGGAAGCGTTTCTGGTAGCCGGTTAGCGCGCCTTCCTCGAAGAAGGGGGCGAACAGTTGAAAAGCGGTGTTGAGGCGGCGAATGGCTTTGCGCGTCTCGTGGACGGCCGTCACCTCCGCCTCGTCGCGCAAGGCCGTTTCGTGGCTGCGGATTTTTGGCAATTGGGCGGCCATGAGGGTACGGCCGACCTCGCTCATCAGGTCATCGGGCGAGAAGGGCGGCGGCTCACGGAGAACTCTATCGGGGAAGATGGCTAGACCCTGCCGCTGGTAGGCCCGTAAGAAGTTGCGAGTTTGGGTAATCGAGGCTCCAACCTGGCCGGCGATAGTCTCCGGCGGCAGGCCGCTCTCGCTCAAGAGCAGGATTCGCGCTCGTCTCCGGTAGGGCGTTCCGGGTGTGCTACGCTCGACGAAGGATTCCAGCCGGGTTCGTTCTTCTGGGGTGAGCATGGGTTTTCCTGGATGGTAGGGCAATCTTGCCGATTGCCCAGGGCAATTTGGAAAATTGCCCTACACCATTATAGCACAAAAAAGGGGACGCTTCCTGGTGGAAGCGCCCCTTTTTCCCATCCTCAAAACCCCATCTTGTAGGGCAAGTTGTAAACTTGCCCTACAAGTCGCGGCGTTTGCGCGAGACGAAGAGGCCCGTGCCGATGACGCCCAGGGCGAAACCGAAAACAGGCAAGGGGACGGCCGACTGCCGATCCGGCCGCGCCGGTTGCGCTTGCGGTTGGCCCAGGCCGCCGGCCGCCGGGTGCTGAACCATCGGCAGATAGGCCCGGTATTCTACTGGCTCCGGGGCGGGAACCTTGATTTCCACACACCACTCAACCAACGTGCCGGTGTTGTCGCTCACGATGTCTTTGACCCGCAGACCCCAGACGCCATTCACTTCCTGGCCGTCAAAGGTGTTCAGCGGCTCATTGGGCGTAAAGTCGCCGAGGATAGCCGGAATGCTGGCCGCGCACTCATCTTCCACCGGGTCGGTCGCTTCGTCGTCCAGCCAGGCGTCAATGTTGTCGCCACTGCAACCAAAGGTCGAAGCAGGCGCGCCCGGCCGGTCAATGACTTTGGCCGTGAAGCTGGTGGAGACCTGCTGGAGCGTGAAGACCAGGTCGCCAACGAAGGTGTGTTCGGTGTTGACGTACAGGTTGACGTCGCTGATCACGCCGGTCTGGGTGACAACGATGGTGTCAATCACGCCCACGTTGTTGAAGTCGGGGATAGCCAGGTTGGGCGTGGAGCAGAGGACGATGGAAGTGCTAGGCACGTTGATCGTCCACGTCTCGGAGGGGGCGGAATTGCCGACCACATTGTAAGCCGTCACACTCCAGGTGTGCGCCCCGGCCTCCAGGCTCATCGTCGTACTGGTGACGGGCGAGGTGAAGGTCAGCACGTCCGCGCCATCCAGGGTGAAGATGTAGCCATCCGGCGGATCACCCGCGCCACTGTCTTGCCAGACAAAAGTCACCTGATCGCTGGCGGCCGTCGAACCGTCGGGCGGCGAAACCAAAGTGGGCGCGCTGGGCAAGCCGGGGGCCACATAGTCGCAGGCAATCGGCTGGTAAGAGAGCTGGATGTCGTCCACGTAGAAGCCATCTTCTATGACACCTGGGTCGGTGACGATGCGGTAGCGGATAGCCACGTTTGCCTGGTTATCCAGCACTGAGGCGTCCACTGTCAGTTCCGTCCACTCGTCCTGGAAGGCATTGAAGACGTACAGGGCTTCGGCGTCGGTACTCCAATTCAGACCGCCATCCAGGGAATAGTCAATGTAAACGTAGTCGTAGCCGGCTTCCAGGGCATATTTGTACCAGGCGGTCAGTTGGACGCCGGTCTTGCCCGACAGGTTATAGGCCGGTGAACGAAGGTAGCTATTGACGTTGTTGGCGTAATCACCACTGGGGCTATCGGTCCAAGAGTGGGTAGGACTATGGGAGGAGGCGTCAGTAATGTCCCAGGTATCACCGCTACCAGCGTGCGTCCAGCCGGCCGCTCCCCCCTCCACGTCGTTGAAGAAGACGTCGGCGCGGGGCTGCGGTACAGAGGCGTTCAGGCTGAAGTTGACGGTGTAAGTACCCTGATCGGCCGTCACTGTCTTCTCGAAGTCCAGGTTGCTGCCGCACGCCACGTTCGGGCTAATGGAGAAGGAGTAGGCCGTCGTGTTAGTCATTGTCTGGCCCGCGCCCACGTCCGGGTAGCTGGCGTTGGCGACGTCAATGGTCAGGCCATCAGTCAGGCTAACCAGTTCGGCCGTCACGTTGGTGGCCGTAATCGCCCCGTCGTTGAGCAGCCCTTCCCAGAAGAGAAGACCTTGCTCACCCGGCTCCGGGTAGCCGTTGCCGTTGCCCAGGGCCACGTTGTCGTCCACCAGGTTAGAGCCTTCGACGAAGTGCGGCACGGGGTCGAGCAAAATGTCCTGGATGGTGGTGGAGCCATCGTTGACTACCACGCCACTAATGGTGTTGGAGACGGGGTAGCCGGGCAGCAAGGGGCCGCCGGTCACGTCGTAACTATCGCCCAGCAGGGCCATGGTGTAGACGCCATTGGCGTCGGTCTCGGCCGTCAAAGTCATCTCGGGGCCGGCGGCCACCACCATCGCCCCCGGCACCGGCTCCAGGGTAACGGAGTTGCGGACGACGCCAGTCAACGTGCCTTTGGGCTGGCCGCAGGAGGGGAACTTGAAGGAGCCGATGCGGGTTTGCCAGTTCGTGCCGGTGGTGATGTAGTATTCGGTGGTATACCAGAAAGTGCAATCGTCGTTGGGGTCAACGGCCATGGCGCTGTAGTCCCCCCAACGGCTGATCGTCGTTTGCGCCCCCGTGCCGGCGATCAGTTCCTCTTCAGCTTGTGGCAGCAGGCCGGGGATTTCACCGTAGAGGCGGCCGGCATAGCGAATGGAAGCGTAGAGATCAGAGTCGCCTACGCTGTAGCCGACGGCCATGTTGCCGTCCTGGTCAACCGCCAGCGAACCCATCCAGCGATGGTTGTCGTCGGGCTGATAAGTGCCTTCCTGAGCCAGAACGGGCGCGCCGCCGGGGTCTTGCACCTCGTACCAGCGTACCCCACCATAACCGTCGGTAGAGGCGACGGTGTGGTTGAGCCAGATGGATTCCACCCCATCTACTTCGCGGTAGATATTCTGCATCATCGGCCGGAAGCTGAGGCTATCCAGAACGGTGAACGTGCCAGGTTGGGGGATTGATTGGGCGATGGCGAAGTCGGCGATGGGCAACACCGTCGGCCCCGTGAGGGTAGAATTGCCCGGATTGGCCCAATCCACGTCAAACTCCCACACCTGGAACTGGTCGGGCGGGCCGACCGAAGCCACGTAGTTGGGTGAACCGGCCGGGGGTTCGGAGAGCATGTGGCTGGCAAGGAGGCTACCATAGCCGGTTTCTGGCCCCAGGTTGAAGTGAACGTTGTCGGCCGGCAAACCAGCTAACATATCGTCGCGGTTAAAGGCCCATACATCCACCCCACCCCAATCAAAATTGGGGGCGATGAACATATTGAAGGTGACATAATAGCCATCAGGCCAGACAGCCACCTTGGGGTAGTCGTCCAGGGCCGTATTGCTGATCAACATCCCATACATATACCAGCCGCCGGAGACGGGGTCACCCGTTTGGGAGACGGCCATACATTCGTAATAGGGTGGCGTCGTGCCGGAGCCAGTGAAAGCAAAGTCGGTGACGAGCCAGCGATCAGCCAGCCGATCATAGACGACCACCGGGTCGCCGTAGTTGTAGTCGTCGCAGATGGTGCCTGTGCCATTGAAGAAGTCGTCAAAAGTCAGACGCACCAGTTCGGCCCCCGAGTCTTTATCGTAGACGGCGATGGAGGTATTGACCGTCTGCATGTAATGATTGGGGCCTACGTCACCATTGGTGTCGGGCGGCCAGCCAGCCCCACCCGCCGCCAGCGACATCCCGGCGAAGTTGGCGATGGGCGGCGGCATCTGACCAGCCCCTTCTTCGGTTTGGGCCAGCGCATCTGTCCAGCCGGCGATCTGCGGCGCGCTACCCTTCGGCTCGGTGCCAGGCACATAGCGCAAGGGGAAGGGGATGCGCGGCTCGCCCCCTTCTGTCTGGGCCAGGTCACGCAGGTCGCCGTTGAAGACGTAGGGCGCGACGGATTGGCCGCTGAAAGGGCCGGTAACGCCTGGGGCGGCCGGGCCAGCCAGGGCGGCCCCTGCCCCCCTGCTGGTCAGGCCGGCCAAAGCCAGTAGAGCGACCAGGAACAGGGCTAATCCTATCCAATAGGGTCTGCGTTTTTTGACTTGCGTCATCTTTCTTTTCTCCAGTGTGTGATTTTGTCTACCCGCAACAAGCAGGCGTCATCAACCCAACGGCACGAATGAGTGTATTATATAGTAGTTATGGCATTTGGCACAAGATTTGATATAGTAGGTCACGTCTAGGAACGTGACCTACTAGCAGGAGAAAATTGTGGAGAGAGAAGAACTATCACGGTTGCAGGGCCGCCGGGTGATCGCCGGCCACACGGTACGGGCTACCCAGGCGAGGTTATTGGAGAAATCGGCCGCTGAACACCAAGCCGCTTTGCAGAAAATACGCCAGGGCGGGGTAGCTACCAGAGTCCGCATCCTGGTTAATCACGATTGTTGCCCGGCCTGCCGGGCCATAGAAGGAGCCTACGACTTTGACAACGCGCCGGCCCTGCCCATCGAGGAGTGTTCCCATCCCATGGGCTGCCGTTGCCACTACGCGCCAGTGCTGGATCGCTTTGGCCCGTGACGATTTTGGATTGTTCAGCTTTTGGGTTTTGCGAAGGGGCGGCCGGCGTCTTTCTTGTCTCCTGGGGGGGTGTTTGCTTTTGGCTCTGGTCACGGCCTGCGGGCGCGCCACCCAACCGCCTCCCCCCACCCTGGGGCCGCTGGCGGCCGAGGGTCGCCTGGTTTTCCAGCAAAACTGCGCCACCTGCCACGCCATTACCCCCGACACCATCATCATTGGCCCGTCGTTGGCCGGCATTGGCGGCTGGGCGACCACTCGTGTAGCTGGGCTGGACGGCCGCCAATACATCGAGCTATCCATCCTCCAGCCCGACGCCTACGTTGTGCCGGGCTTTGCCAACCAGATGCCCACCGACTTCGGCAAGAAGCTGATCGGTGAACAGTTAAATGCCCTGGTCGCTTACCTCTTGACTCTGGAATGAGCGTGAAACGTGAAACGTGAAACGTGAAGCCGGTTCTGTTCACGTTTCACGTTTCACGCCTCAC
>JBFMFT010000199.1:0-8776 GCA_040751925.1 Chloroflexota bacterium | reverse complement strand
CTCAATCCAGCCGCCCTGCGGCGACGGATTGACGAGCATCTGAAGCGGTTGTGGCTACTGGCAGAGTAACACTCATTTTGAGGCAGCCCATACCCCTTCGGTAACACTTTGTTTTGAGGCATCACGGTTCTTGCGCTCAGACCCCTTGACAAATCCCTCTTGACAAATACCCACCCTTCCCTTTATACTAACACGTGTTAGTAAACTGTGGGTGCGGGGAAAGGCGGCGATGGTCAAGAGACGTGTTACCAGTATAGAAGTGGCCCGAGAAGCCGGTGTCTCGCGCACTACCGTTTCGCTTGTCCTGAATAATATCCCGGATACTGGCATCCCCGAAGAGACGCGCCGCAAAGTTCTGGAAACGGCCGCCCGTCTCAACTACCACCCCAACGTGAGCGGCCGTCGCCTGGTCAGCGGCCGTACCCACACCCTGGCCCTGGTTCTTCACCAAAGTTCAGAGCGAGCGGCTTCCGATCACTTCTTGCTACAAGTCTTGCGCGGTCTGGATGCAGTCACTCGCGCCAACGACTACTACGTTCTGCTCCGTACAGTAGACCCTACTCAAGCGCAAGACGGCTATGGTCATTTGATTTATGCTGGCTACGCTGACGGCATAATTCTCTCTGGCCCCCTACTGGAGGAACCAGAAGCAGTGGAACTTTATCAAAACCGGCTGCCCATTGTGGTCACCGGCCGGTTGCCTGGCCAGCGCGTACCCTGGGTGGACGCTGACAACTACCAGGGAGCGCAACAGGCAACCAATCACCTGATCCGCCTGGGCCACCGGCGCATTGGCCTGATCACCAACGCCCCGCGTTATTACCTCGCCAGCCAGCAGCGCTTCCTTGGCTACCACGATAGCTTGTTGTCCGCCGGGCTGCCCTTCGATGAATCGCTGGTAGTGGAGGCGTGTTTTACCAGTGAGAGTGGCCTGGCGGCGATGAACACGCTGCTGGATTTAACCAGGCGGCCGACGGCCGTCTTCGTCGCCAGCGACGTAGTGGCTTTTGGGGCCATGCACGCCATTCGCCGTCGTGGCTGGGCGATTCCCCAGGACGTAGCCATTGTTGGCTTCGACGACGTAGCCATGTCCCGCTACGTGGAACCGTTCTTGACGACCGTTCGCTTACCAGCCTACGACCTGGGTTGGGAAGTTGGGCAGTTGTGCCTGCAGCTCATCAATCAGGAAGAACCGGCCGCCCTGGAGGTACTTTTGCCAACGGAGTTAGTTATCCGCGCTTCGTGCGGCGGTGAAGCGGGAAACGGGAATCGGGAGTGAGTAATCCGATCACATTTCTCGTTTCACGCTTCACTTTGTCAAAGGAGGTGTTTTATTTAGAGCAAACGAAACCCATTTTTACCAAACTACTGTTTTACCCACCTGTTTATACCATAACGGAGGAAGGAGATGTTTACTCGAAAAGCGTTATTGTGGCTAAGTATGTTCACTCTAGCCCTGATACTCGTTGCTTGCGGCGGCCAGCAGGCACAGGAACCGGCGGCTACCGAACCGGCGGCCGAACCAGCGGTTGAAGAACCAACGGCAGAACCCGCTATGCCCGAAGTGGGCTTTGCCGTCATGCCCGGCGGTGAATTGGAGAAGGCCCTGCACGGCGACTATAAGGGTACGACCGTCACCGTAGATGGCCCCTTCGCCGACGAAGACATTCTGCGCTTCGACAAGTCGGTGGAACCGTTCGAGACGGCCACCGGCATTGACATTCAATACGTGGGTGGCAAGGAGTTCGAGGCCAATATCTCCGTGCGTGTTGACGCCGGTGACGCGCCCGACATTGCCGACTTCCCACAGCCGGGCCTGCTGGGTGGCTTTGTCCGCCAGGGCAAGGTTGTAGACGTTTCAACTTTCATCGCCGCCGATTGGTTGAGCCAGCAATACAACCAAAGCTGGCTGGACATGGGCCAGATGGGCGGTATCACGGCCGGGGTCTGGCATCGCTTCAACGGCAAGAGCCTGGTCTGGTACCCGAAGGATGACTTCGAGGCGGCCGGTTACGCCATCCCCACGACCTGGGGTGAACTGCAAGAGTTGATGGACACCATCGTGGCCGACGGCGATACGCCCTGGTGCGTCGGCATTGAATCGGGCGTCGCTACCGGCTGGCCGGCCACCGACTGGACCGAGGAAATGATGCTACGCACCACCTCGCTGGAGAACTACGACAAGTGGACACGTGGCGAACTCAAGTTTGATTCACCAGAAGTGCGGAAGGCCATCGAAACCTGGAGCGCGATCTGGTTCAACGACGCCTACGTGCTGGGCGGCCGGGCCTCCATCGTCACCACTAGCTTTGGCGACGCCCCCGCGCCCATGTTCGAGACCCCGCCCCGCTGCTGGATGCACAAGCAGGGCAACTTCATCACTGCTTTCTTCCCCGAAGGGGTAGAAGCCTTCAAGGATTACGACGTGTTCTACCTGCCGCCGGTGGACGAGCAATACGGCCGTCCCTTCCTGGTGGCTGGCGACATTATGGCGATGTTCAATGACCGGCCGGAAGTGCGGGCGGTCATGGAATACTTCACCGTACCCCAGTCGGCCGGCGGCTGGCTGACCGACGGTGGCGCGCTGGCCGCTCACCTGACGGCCACCCCCGATATGTACGGCCGTGACCTGGAGCGCAGCCTGGCCGCCCTGGTTGCTAACGCTACTAGCTTCCGCTTCGACGGCTCCGACCTGATGCCGGGCGCGGTGGGGGCTGGCACGTTCTGGACGGGCATGGTGGATTACGTCAGTGGCGCGGCCGAACTGGATACCATTCTGCCGGAAATTGACGCCTCCTGGCCGCAATAACAACGAATCCGGCGTAACGAAGACTGCCAGCCCTAACCAGGCTGGCAGTCTTTTTCATTGGGAGGGTTTATGCAAACCGTTGGCGCAAAAGAGGTAGGAGAAGTGGGCGTTGGAGGTAGGCTGATCGCCTGGCTCGGCCGCCTGTTGGTTGCCATCGTTATTCCGGCGATTGCCTTTGGCGTCATCTACGCCGGTTTCATCTTTCTGCGAGAGAGCGACGCGCCCAAGTGGATCATTGCCCTGGTGGCCATTGTCTGGGGCGTGGGCGGTGTGGCCCTCCTGTACACCCTATTCAACGGGCTGGTTGAGCGGTTGCCCGACCCATGGCAGGCTCGCTTGCAACCGTTTGTCTTCGTTGGCCCGGCCGTAGCTATTATGGCCTGGTATCTGGCTGTGCCGACGGTGCGGACTTTCTGGCTCAGTCTTTTCGGTGTAGATGGCCCGCCAGAAGAGGCGTTTGACCTGAGTCTGGGTTTGCCGGGCCTCATCAACGGTTTCCGCACACTCATCGAAAGCTCGGTTGGTATTGATAACTACGTGAGCTTATTCGCTCAACGCCTGTTGACCGACGCCATGCGTAACAATGTGCTATGGATGATCTTTGGCAGCACCTTTTCCGTCATCTCCGGCCTGCTCATTGCCGTGTTGGCCGACCGCAGCCGCTTCGAACGATTGGCTAAGTCATTGATCTTCCTGCCTATGGCTATTTCCTTTGTGGGCGCAGGGGTCATCTGGAAATTCATCTACGCCGTGCGGCCGGCCGACCAGCCCCAAATCGGCGTCTTAAATGCCCTGCTCACTTCTCTCGGCGGCCAGCCCAATTCCTGGTTCGCCTGGACAGAGATCATCCCCTGGAATAGCTTGTTTCTCATCGTCATCGTCATCTGGCTACAAACGGGTTTCGCCATGGTGCTGTTTTCGGCCGCCCTCAAAGGCATCCCTGGCGAACTACTAGAGGCCGGCCGGGTGGACGGGGCCAAGGAAGTGCAAATCTTCTTCCGTATCATGGTCCCCTACATTCAAGGCACAATCGTCACCGTATGGACGACCATTGTCATCTTCACGCTGAAAATTTTTGACGTGGTCTGGGTGATGACCGGCGGCCAGTTTGGGACGGAAGTCATCGCTACTCAGTTCTACCGCCAGCGATTTGTAGCCCGCGACTCCGGCGTTGGCTCGGCCGTAGCCATCATCTTGCTCCTGGCGGTCATCCCCGTCATGATCTACAACTTGCGGCAATTCAGGGAACAGGAGGCCTTTTAACATGAAAAGCGCACGCCGACAGAAGTATTTGGGTGGTCTGTTTGTCAACGGTGCTTTGCTTTTGCTTTGTCTCCTCTGGACGATCCCCACTCTGGGGCTGTTTGTCTCCTCATTCCGCTCGCGCCTGGACATTCAGAGTTCGGGCTGGTGGAATATCTTTCCTCACCAGGCCTGGGAGACGACGGCCGTTCTCGACCCCCGCGAAATGGGGCTGGATGCCAGTGGGGTAATGTCGGTGGAAGGTGCCCAGGCTACTTTCGAGGAACTGCGCGCCGGCGTCACCACCCCTGATGGGAAACGCCTGCTGTGGGTGGGCAACCGTCGCTTGGGCAACATCGAAGTTCAGGAGCAGAAGCTGACGGTCAGTTGGGACTTCTCCTTGACCAATTACCAGCAGGTCCTGACCGGCAAGGATTTTGAGTTCCAAAACCCCGACGGCACGATAGAGCATATCAAGGGTGACGACATGACGGGGGCTTTCTTGAATAGCCTGGCCGTGGCTGTGCCTTCGACCATCATTCCCATCCTCATCGCCGCCTTTGCCGCTTACGCCTTCGCCTGGATGCGCTTCCCCGGCCGTCGCTGGCTCTTCATCATGGTCGTCGGTCTGCTGGTTGTGCCTCTGCAAATCGCCCTGGGGCCGATCTTGAGCGATTACAACGCCCTCAACCTGAACGGGACGTTTCTGGCGGTCTGGTTGGCCCACGCCGGCTTCGGCCTGGCCCTGGCGACGTACTTGCTCTACAACTACATCAGTACCCTGCCCCGCGAGACGCTGGAATCGGCCTTCATGGATGGGGCCTCTCATTTCACCGTCTTCACCCGGCTCATTCTGCCCTTGTCAGTGCCAGCCCTGGCTTCCTTCGCCATCTTCCAATTCCTGTGGGTCTGGAACGACTACCTGGTGGCCCTCATTTTCCTCGGCGGCAACCCGGAATTTGAGGTGGTGACGATGCGCCTGGCCGACATCGTTGGCTCACGCGGTAACGACTGGCACTTACTGACGGCCGGGGCCTTCGTCTCCATGATCCTGCCCCTGACTGTCTTTATCTCCCTGCAACGCTTCTTTGTGCGCGGCCTTCTGGCCGGCTCCGTGAAAGGATAAGATTTGCGGGGATTGGGGGATTGGGGGATTCTTACTGTGATCAATCCCCTAATCCCCCAATCCCCGCCCTGAGTTTGGGATGGCAAAGCTGGTTTTTCCTGACGGTTTTCTGTGGGGGGTGGCGACTTCGGCCTACCAGATTGAGGGGGCGTGGAACGAGGACGGCCGGGGCGAATCCATCTGGGATCGCTTTGCCCACACACCGGGCCGGATCCAGGATGGCTCTACCGGCGACGTGGCCTGCGACCACTACCACCATTGGCCCGAAGATGTAGCCATCATGAAGCAACTGGGCATCCAGGTCTACCGCTTTTCCGTCTCCTGGCCGCGTATCTTACCGGAGGGGCGGATCGGCCCCAACGGGAAGGGCCTGAACGGGAAAGGGCTAAACTTCTATGACCGCCTGGTAGATGGCCTCTTGGAAGCAGGCATCATCCCCTTTGTCACCTTATACCATTGGGACCTCCCCCAAACCCTCCAGGAGAAAGGGGGATGGGCGGCCCGCGACACGGCCGCCGCCTTCGCCGAACTGGCGGACGTTACCACCCGGCGCCTGGGTGACCGCGTCCAGAACTGGATTACCCACAACGAACCCTGGTGTACCAGCCTTCTGAGCCACCAGATTGGCGAACACGCTCCCGGCTGGCAGAATTGGTACGCCGCCTTGCGGGTGGCCCATCACGTTCTGTTATCGCACGGCCTGGCGACGGAGCGTATCCGGGCCAACGTCAAGAATAGCCAGGTGGGGATTGCCCTGAACTTTGAGCCGGCCGAACCCGCCTCTCCCAGCCCGGCCGATTACCACGCCGCCCGTCTGTGGGACGGCTACTACTTCCGCTGGTTCCTGGACCCCTTGTGCGGCCGCCGCTACCCGGCCGACATGCTGGACTACTACCAACGACAAGGCTACCTTCCACACGGTCTGGACTTTGTGCAGGCGGCCGACCTGGATACGATAGCCCGGCCGACCGATTTCCTGGGCATCAACTACTACACGCGCCACGTGGCCCGCGACGAGAGCAGCCCGGATAACCGGCCGCAAACTGTGTTCCCCGCGCCGGTGTCCAAGCGAACCGAGATGGGTTGGGAGGTGTCGCCGCAGACCTTCTACAACCTGTTGAACCGTCTCCATTTCGAGTACCAGATACCCAAACTGATTGTGACCGAAAATGGCTGTAGTTACCTGGAGGAGCCGGACGAGGGCGGCCGGGTGGCGGACACGCGCCGCATTCAGTTCTTGCAGGGCCACCTGGCGGCGGCTCACCGGGCCATTCAGAATGGCGTCCCCCTGGCCGGCTATTTCCAGTGGTCATTGCTAGATAACTTTGAGTGGGCGCGGGGCTACACCCAACGCTTCGGCATCATCCACGTAGATTACGCTACCCAAAAACGCACCCTCAAGGACAGCGCGTTCTGGTACCGCGACGTCATTGCCACTAATTCAGTCATCAGTTCCCAGCGTGACCTACAATAGCTTTATGCCTGAGACAACCGTTCGGTGTCATAATCTGCACAAACGTTTCGGTCGCCTGACGGCCGTCGAAAACGTCACCTTCACTGTCGCCACCGGGGCCATCCTGGCCCTGTTGGGACCAAGCGGCTGCGGCAAGACGACTCTCCTGCGCCTGCTGGCTGGTTTTGAGCAGTTAGACGAGGGCTGGATTGAGATCGCCGGCCGCCTGGTAGCCGACCCCCGCCTGCACGCCCCACCCGAAAAGCGGCGGGTGGGGATGGTCTTTCAGGACTACGCCATCTTCCCGCACCTGACCGTCGCCCAGAACGTAGCCTTTGGCCTGGGGCGCGAGGCGGAGGCGCGCACGGCCGCGATGCTAGAACTGGTGGGCCTGGATGGTCTGGGGGAGCAGATGCCCCACGAATTATCGGGCGGCCAACAACAACGAGTGGCTCTGGCTCGCGCCCTGGCTCCCGAACCGGCCGTCCTCCTACTCGACGAACCCTTCTCCAACCTGGACACCACGCTGCGGGCCCAGGTGCGCCGCGAAGTCCGCGACGTTCTCAAGCAAAGCCAGGCGACGGCCATCTTCGTTACCCACGATCAGGAGGAGGCTCTGTTCCTGGGCGACCAGGTGGCGGTGATGAACGAGGGCCGGCTAGAGCAGGTAGGGACGCCGCAGGAGATTTTTCACCGGCCGCAGACCCGCTTCGTCGCTGGCTTCATCGGCCAGACAGAATTTCTGCCCGGCCGCGTGGTCGCCAACGGCGTGGAGACTCCCCTGGGGCTCCTACCACAAACTCTATCGCTCCCAACCGGCGCAATGGTCGAAGTGGCCGTGCGGCCGGATGATATTACCATGCAGATGAACCCAAACGCGGTTTCTGCGGAGAATCCGGGCGTTCCCAACACCCAAGTCGTAGACCACCGCTTTACGGGCATGGCGCACATCTACACGGTACGGCTGGCCGACGGCCGCCAGGTTCATAGCTGGCAGCCGCACACGGTTGAGTTGGAGGAGGGAGCGGCCGTAGAGGTCGCTTTTGGTCTCGACCATCCCCTACCTTGCTTCTACCAGGGCCGGGCCGTCCAGTAGGTCATGGATACTGCTCATTGAAAGACGCTGTAGGTCACGCTTTTAGCTTGACCAGAGGTGGTCAAGTTGAAAACGTGACCTACACCAGACGCAGCTTATCCAGCGTCGCTTCTACCAGTTCAACCAATTCCCCCAACAGGGTCGCATCAAAGCGAAATTCAGCCCCGGCCAGGGCAAACAGTTCGGGCAGCGTACCCGTGCAGCCGGCCGCCAATGCCCGCCGGTAAGCCGCTACGGCCGCCGCCTGATCTTTCAGGGCGTTGCGCCACACCTGCAACGCGCCCACCTGGGCCAGTCCGTACTCGATGTAGTAAAAGGGGGAATCGAAAATGTGACCCTTGCGCTGCCAGCCCGTCTTTATAACCTCCTCAAGAAACTGTGTTTCTCCGAGAAACCGAGTTTCTGTGTGTCCCGACCAGTCCAGGCCGGGCAGGAATCGCTGGCATAGAGCCTGGTAGGTGGCGTCGCAGTTGGCTGGCTCGGCCGCTTCGTCAGGATGGGTGTAGACCCAGTGCTGGAAGGCGTCTACGACGGCCATGTAGGGTAGAAAGAGGATGATGCCTTCCAGGTGTTCGATGCGGGCCTGGGCGATTTCGACCGGGGTGTAAAAGCCGCCCTGGTCTTTGCTCAAATAAGGCGCGGCCAGCAGTTCCATACTCATCGAGGCCACTTCGCAGAACTCCAGGGGAGGATCCGTCTGCCAGACCAGGGGCAGCCCGGCCGTCTCAAAGACGTGGAAGGCGTGACCCGCTTCGTGGAGGAGGGTTTGCACGTCGTCGTGCGTCCCCACCCCATTCATAAAGATAAAGGGGCGTTTGCGGAGGGCCAGGGTGCTGCAATAGCCGCCCAGAGCCTTGCCCGGCCGCGTGTCCAGGTCCAGTAATTTCTCCTCGGCCATGATGCCAAAATAACGGCCGAGTTCGGGGTCTACTTGGGTCAGGATGTCCAGGCTGTGGCGGGTCAATTCTTCCGCACCTTGATAGGGCTTGAGTTGGGGCTTGTCAGGTGGCTCGGCAATGATGGTGTGTTCGGGAATATAATCCCAGGGCT
>JBFMFT010000198.1:0-8848 GCA_040751925.1 Chloroflexota bacterium | reverse complement strand
AGTGGCCGCCGGTCAGGGCGAGCGGGGTATCCTGGTCTGCGGCAGTGGGGTGGGGGCCAGCATCGCCGCCAACAAAATCAAGGGCGTGCGGGCCTGTCTGTGCCACGACATCTATTCGGCCGCCCAGGGCGTTGAACACGACGACGTGAACGTTCTCTGCCTGGGTGGTCTGATCGTCGGCCCGGCCCTGGCCCGTAAGTTGGTGGAGGGGTTTCTGGGGGCGACTTTTATCGGCAGCGGCCGGTACCAACGCCGTCTGGAAAAGGTTTTGGCTTTAGAGTCACAATAGCCCACCCTCACCCTAACCCTCTCCTTCAGAGGGCGAGGGAAGGGCCGCTCCCCTCGCTCTGGGAGGGCGAGGGGACGGGGGTGAGGGTGTTTGACTGCCGGCCGTTCCCAGTTGCGGCGCGAGCGTCAACTGGGAACAACTGGCGGCCGTCACCGCTTCCCTGCTCCACGTCATTGAAAAGTAACCACCCGTGAGCCAGGGCTGGATGAGGTCGCTATAATGGGGGCTTGCCAGGTGGCCCGACTGACCAGGCGCGAACATGGCGCGAGAGTTATCCAGCCGGCCGAGGTCAATCACCTGACGGTAGGAAACGGCAAAAGCATTGTTTTCGTAGGGTTTGTGGGGGAGCGTTCCCGTCTGGTTGACCGTGTCGGTGTCGCCGCCAATGGGCAGCGGCCCCTGGTTGAAGATAAAGTCTAACGGCGGCCGGACGCCCAGGGCGTGAGTAAACCTGACCTGGTGCAGCCGGCCCCATTGCCACTGACGTGGGTCATTGCCTAATAACTGGCGCAACTCGGCCGCCGTTTCCGCCAGGCAGTTCACCAGGAGGGTCTGGCGGTCAACCGGCCGCCCCAGCAACTCCTCGCGCCCACTCGCCAGCCAGCGCAAGAGCGTCACCGTCCAATGGCCATAAAACTCGGTAATCGGATGCAGGAGCGGGTGTGTGCCGGTACCCAGGAATTGCAGCATCAACTCTCGCCCCAGGGCTGGTTCCAAGAGGGCATAAGATAAGCGGGCCAGGAGAACCTGGTAGACTGCGCCGCCCACGCTGTCGGCCGCCAGCGCCCCATCCCATTGCTGTAGAAGCTCCAGAGTAAGGGCCGCCTCCGCTTTCTGCTCGCCGCGGAGACGCAGAGAACGCGGAGTTTTACTCTTAGTTCTCTTCGCGCCCTCCGCGTCTCGGCGGTGAAAATCCATCTCACTCAGGAGAGCGACCAGAGCGCGGCCGGGAATGGAGTAGAAATCGAATTGAAAGCGCTGGCAATCGTCCAGCGAAATTTGCTCCTGGCCGCTCAATAAGTCATCCAGCCGGCGGGCGCGGTAGCCATTGCGCCAGAGCCGGCCGAGGTAATGGGGATAGTCCTCGCCCACGATCTGGTTATTGGCCGTCACCAGGTAGCCGCATTTTGGATTCAGGGCATGGGGCATTTCGGTAAAAGGCACTTCGCCGATCCATTCGTATTCGCCGCTCCACCCCGGCGCGGGGGTCAGGCCGTCGCCTTTGGCCCGCACTGGCACGCGGCCGGAGACGTAATAGCCTACGTTATCCTCAATGTCAGCGTAAACGAGGTTGAGAGCTGGCGACTCGATGTGCGCGACGGCCGCCACAAACTCATCCCAGTTGCGGGCTTCGTTGAGGGCGGCAAAGCCGTCAAAGCTTTCGTAAGGGCGGAGGGCCATGGAAGCCATCGTCAAAGCCTGACCGTTGGTAGGTAGGATAGGGCTAATCAATGGCCCGTGATGAGTCAAAACCACCTGCTCCACGTGATCCGCCTTGCCCCGCACCTTGATTCGTTCTTCAATGACTTCGGCCGGCCGCCACTCCTCCCCAAACTGATAGAACAGCGTTTCGCGGGGATTAGGGGATTGGGGGACTGTCTCTGTCTCCCCTCTTCTTGCCAGGGAGAGAGGCTGGGGGTGCGGGTGAATCTCTCTGAATCCCCTAATCCCCAAATCCCCGCTAAACCTTTCTACGAACAAGTCCTCGCAATCAATGAAGGTCAGGGTTGCGCCCCAGGCGACGTGTTCATTGTGGCCGATGAGAACGTAGGGTGAGCCGGGCAGGGAGACGCCGGTCACGTGATAACCATCGTCGCTTTGTAGGTGGACGTAAAACCAAATTGCCGGATTGGTGAGTGGCAGGTGGGGGTCGTTGCACAAAATGGCGTGGCCAGTGGCGCTGCGGCCGGGGCCGATGACCCAGCCATTACTGCCCCGGCCGGCCCCCTCGAACACCCCTTTGCCCAGGAACGGGCCAGTGGCCGCCTTTAACATCCCATCCGGCCGCAGCCAGTTGAACTCAATCCCCTGGGGCAGCGTGATGGCTTGGCGGTCGCTGAAGTGTGGCTCCAATTCGGCCGCCCGTTCCGCCCCCAGCTTTTCGATCAACTGGGCGCGGGTCAGTTCTGTTCCCCAACCATGCGACAAGGCCCAGGTTTGCAGGCGGCCGAAAGCTACTGTGTCTAGCGGCTGCCAGGCTTCCGGCCGGTAGCCCAGCAGGCGAAACTCCACCGGCAGGCGGGGACGGCCGTCCAAGAAGGCGTTGACCCCGGCCGTGTAGGCTTCTACGTCGGCCTTGACACGCTCACTGGTGGCCTGCCAGGCTGTCTGCGCCAGACGGGTAAAACCCAGGGTACGGGCCAGCCGATCTGTCTCCAGAGCCACTTCGCCTACCACTTCAGCCAGGCGGCCGGCCGCCGCTCGCCGGTTCAGCTCCATTTGCCACAACCGTTCCTGGGCGTGAACAAAGCCCTGGGCGAAAAAGAGGTCGTGGCGGCCGGCGGCCTGGACGTGGGGAATCCCCCACCGGTCGCGGTGGATGGTGACCGGCCGTTGTAAGCCGGCCAGGTACAGGCGGCCGTCCACCTGCGGCAGCCGCTTCCGGCTCATCGCCACCAGCAACGGTTTAATTGAGGCATCCCACAGCAAATGACGTCTAAATTTCATAGGTGTTTACTCAGCCAGACCCACCAGAATTATGAGCCAGAACGGGCGGCCGGGCAAAGGGGATTGGCGGTACACGACGGGACGGCCGGGGCGCAGGCGTAATGGACGCTCATACCCAGGTAGGGCGAGGGGTCGAGCGTGTTGGCGATGTCCAACTCGTTGCGGTAGCCGCCCCGGCCGTCGTCCAACACAATCGAAAAATGGAGATGGACGCCGACCTGGCGGGGGGAGTCGCCATTGTAATTGCCCGTATAGCCCAATAACGTGCCTTGCGGCACAAAGAGTTCACGCACGCCGGGGGCAAAGGCTTCTTCGATGGTGTCTTCCCCACTGTCGTGGTGGGCCATGTGCGTATAATACAGCCAAAGCTGGCGGCCGGGCTGGAGCGGGTCATCCGGCACGCGCTGAATGAGCGTGCTGCGCCAGTCAGCCTCGCGGGTGACGTAGCCATCGTAAGCAGCGTAGACCGGCGTCTGGCCTACTGCGCCGGGGCTGAAGATGTCTATGCCCTGGTGCGGCCGGAAACGCGAGTACGGCCCGCGCGGATCGCCATAGAGCAGGCCAATGTAGCCGTCGGCCGGCAGGATAAAGGGCGCGCCGGGGCAGGCTTCGCGCTGGATGGTGACAAGGGATTGGCGTTCGGCCGCACTGCCCCGCCACCAGCGCAGGAAGGTCTGGTTGCGTGGATCGGTCATCGTGCGGATGAGGGTGACGGCCGTGAACAGCCCAACGACCAGGATTAGCCCCACCAACGTCAGCCGCAGGCGACGCCCACGTGACGACGGCCGCCAGATTAAGGGTTTCTTAAGCACGCCTGGATTATACGGTGTTTTGGTCGAGGGCGGTAAAGGCCAGGGGCCGGCCGCGCTTGACACCCAAGCAACCCCTTATTACAATCCCCGCCACAAGTGGAGGTTCGCGATGACCGTCGAGATGACCTTGCCTAAACTCAAACACCCCCGGCCGTTGTTGCAGCGATCGGCCGTCCATTACCCCGATTCGGATGGTGAACCGATGGCTGAGAACGACGCCCAATACCTGTGCCTTACCGACACCCGTTTTGCCCTGGATATTCAATTCAAGGATCAACCGAACGTATACGTGGCGGCCGACATCCTGGTTTATTACGCCGAGGGCGACCCCACCAAATCCGTCGCCCCCGACGTGTTGGTGGCCTTTGACGTACCGAAGGGCATCCGGCGGAGTTACCGGATATGGGATGAGGGCAAAGCCCCCGACGTTATCTTTGAGATCGCCTCCGAAGGCACGTGGAGAGCCGATGTAACCTGGAAACGTGGCCTCTACATGGGGTTGGGCGTGCGAGAGTATTTCCTGTTTGATCCAACGGCCACCTATTTCAAGCCGCTCCTACAAGGGTTTTGTGAGCGCGATACGCTGGGCGAGCCGTGTCCACCCTTACCGCCGGTACGCGGCGAGCGTGGCTTGCGTAGCAATCTGTTGGGACTGGAATTGTGGGCGCGACGCAACGACAACCCGGATATGCCTTACGTCTTGCGGCTATACGACCCGGCGGCCGAAACGTGGCTACCAACGCCAATGGAAGCAGCTGAAAGAGCCGGAGCCGAAGCGGCCGCCCGCCAGGCGGCCGAACGGCAGACCGAAATCGAAGCGGCCGCCCGTCGAAAAGCCGAAGCCGAAATCGAACGCCTACAGGCTGAACTGGCCCGCCTTCGCGGCGAAGCTTAACGAAGCAGAAACCAGGTTTTGTGAGAAAAACCTGGTTCCTAGCTGAATAACGAGGTTTAATGAGTAAACAATCCAAACGAATCATTCTGCTCGTGGCTATCGGGCAGATTCTCTTCATTGTGGGCATCCTGGCCGTCCCGCGCATCGTGCAGGCTATCCCCGGCCGCTATCGCATCCGCCTGCCTGAACAATTGGTGGAATTGGTGACGACCCCCTTGCCCACTGCTCTACCGGCCCCGGCCGTCGCCGCCGAGCCGGCCACCATTACCATCCCCAACCTGCAACCCACGGTCGCGCCCACCGAAACGCCCTCGCCCACAGCGACGGCCGAACAGGTGGCCCAGGTGACGGCCGCTCCCACCGATACCCCAACTCCAACAGCCACACCAACCCACACGCCCACGCCTGAACCCCTCCCAGAACGGGCGGTCATCGAGGGGATGAAGGGGATTCCCCAGGGCTTCAACAACTGCGGCCCGGCCAATCTGACCCAGGTCCTAGCCTGGTATGGCGATCCGACTACCCAGACGGTGGCCGCCGCCTACCTCAAGCCCAATCCCGAAGACCGCAACGTGAGTCCCTGGCAGTTGAGTGATTACGTCAATGACTTCACGGCTCTCAAATCTACCGTCCACAGCGGCGGCAACATGGAACTACTCAAACGCTTCCTGGCGGCCGGTTTCCCGGTGGTCATCGAGAAGGGCTACGAGCCGAACACGGCCGGGGCCGAGGGCTGGTACGGCCACTACCTGACCGTCTATGGCTACGACGACACCCTGGAGGAAATCTATACCCTGGACACCTACCAGCAACCCTACATAGACGGCAACCGCGTGGACACCTACGAAGACATCCTGTACTACTGGCAGCAGTTCAACTACACCTTCTACGTCGTTTACCAGCCCTTCCAGGAAGAGACGGTCCACAACATACTAGGCCCTGACCTGCTCGACCCCATCAAGATGTGGCAGGCTGCCTCGCTCAAGGCCCAGGCGGACATCGAAGCCGCTCCCGAAGACCCCTTTGCCTGGCTGAACCTGGGCGTCAGCCTGACCCGCCTGGGTGAAGCGACCGGCGACGCGGCCTACTACCAGAATGGGGCGGCGGCCTTCGACCAGGCCCGCACCATTGGCCTCCCTCCACGCACCTTGTGGTACGAATTTCGCCCCTACATGGCTTATTGGAAGAGCGGCCGTTTCGACGACGTGATGACCTTGACCGATTCGGTGTTGGCGAACGAGGGCGGCCGGAACGTGGAGGAGACCTACTACTATCGTGGTTTGGCTCTGCTCTCCCAGGGTAAAGTCACCGAGGCCGTGGCCGCCTTCGAGCAAGCCCTGGCCCTCAATACCAACTTCTATCCGGCCCAGCTAGTCCTCGACTCCTTGCGATAGTCACCACATTAGACATTATCAGAAACGCGTAATCAGCCATGCCTGCTTCCGCGCACCTAAAATCATACATCTTCTGGCGGCTAGATGCCAGCCGCAACCGGCCGGTTATGCTCCCGATTCCACACCAAGCGCACCGGCCGCCCCCGCGCCACCAACACCTCCTGGGACGTGGTATCGAGATTTTGGGAGACGACAATCATATCGCCGCCGGCCGCCAACTCCACCAGGTAGCGTGTGTAGAGACCCAGGTAAACGATGTCCCGCACCCGGCCGTCGGCAAAACACAGGCCATCCGTTACCGTCGTTTCTGGTGGACAGAGCCGTATCTTCTCCGGCCGGATGGAAAAAGTAGCCAGATTGCCAGTGATCGTCCGGGCCAGGTTGCCGCTGACGAGGTTGGAAACGCCCACAAAGCCAGCCACGAAAGGCGTGATTGGATTCTCATAGATGTCGGCCGGCGCGCCCACCTGCTCAATCCGGCCGCGATTGAAGACGGCCAGCCGGTCACTCATGGTCAGGGCTTCTTCCTGATCGTGGGTGACGTAAACGAAGGTAATCCCCACCCGTTGCTGGATGGACTTCAACTCCATCTGCATCTGCTGGCGCAGCTTCAGGTCGAGCGCGCCCAGCGGCTCATCCAGCAACAAGACGCTGGGGTGGTTGATCAAGGCCCGCGCCAGAGCTACTCGCTGTCGCTGGCCGCCAGAGAGTTGGGCAGGTTTGCGGCCGGCCAGCCCCGGCAACTGCACCAATTCTAGCATCTCCTCCACCCGTTTCTGCCGTTCCACTTTGGGAACTTTCTTGATCATCAGCCCATAGCCGACGTTGTCACCCACCGTCATGTGGGGAAAGAGGGCATAATCCTGAAAGACCGTATTCACGTCGCGCTCGTAAGGTGGCAAGTCGGTCACATCGCGGCCGTGTAATAGCACCTGCCCGGCCGTCGGCCGGTCGAAGCCAGCCACCAGGCGCAGGCAAGTCGTCTTACCCGACCCCGACGGGCCGAGCATGGTGAAAAACTCCCCATCCAGGATGTCCAGGCTAACGTTGTCAACAGCCTTCACGTCGCCAAAATGGCGACTAACAGAGGCGAAGCGGACGGCAGGAGAAGACATTCGTGAAGCGAAGAACGTGAAGCGTGAAGCGTGATTTCTTTTCACGTTTCACGTTTCACGTTTCAACCATATCTCGGTTACCGGCCGCCAATCACCGCAATGTAGTTCGTCACCCACTCGTGGTATGGCACACATTCCTGCCGGCCATCGCCGCAGTCCGTCGTCGGCGTCTTCCAGAAATGGATCTGCTCGAAATTACCCAAGCCGTTGATTGCACAGCCCTCGTCGGTCAGCAGTTCATTGCCCTGGCAGGCGTCCAAGACAACCGGAACAGAGCCAAACCAGGCGGCCAAGTCGCCCTGCAACTGAGGATTGATCGAGTGTTCCAGCCAGCGATAAGCACAGTTGGGATGGGGCGCGTCCACATGCATCATAGTCGTATCCGCCCAGCCCGTCGCCCCTTCTGACGGTACAACGCTGTCAATGGGCAGGTCGCCCGCTTTGAGGAGGTTGACCTGGAAGGGCCAGGACGATGAGGCCACCACCCCTTCATTGGTGAAGTCGTCCATCTGGATAAAGGCGTCGTGCCAGTAGCGGCCGATAATCTCCCGTTGCTGGCGCAGCAAGTCCAGGGCGGCATCGAACTGGTCGCGGGTCAGGGCGTAAGGGTCCTTAATGCCCAGTTCCGGCCGGTGAGCCATCAGGTAAAGGGCCGCGTCGGCGATATAAATGGCCCCATCGTAAGCCTGCACCCGCCCCTTATTCGACTCGCCATCAGCCAGGGTCATTTCCTCAAACACAACATTCCAACTGGTGGGTGGCTCGGCAAAAGCCTCCGTGTTATACATCAGCACATTAGAACCCCACTGGTAAGGCACGCCATAGTGCTTACCATCTACAGTATGCCAGGGAGCGTTTTGCAGCCGCTCGTCAATCGTACTCCAACTGGGTACAAGCTCGGTGTTAATCTCCTGCACCCGGCCGCCAGAAATAAGCCGGTTGCTGGCGTCGCCGGAAGCCGTCACCAGGTCAAAGCCGCCTTCATTCATCAGAGCCACCATCTCGTCCGAAGTGGCCGCCACCTTGACGCTGACCATACAACCTGTTTCGGCTTCAAAGTCCGTCACCCAGTCATAAGCCGCGTCCGTCTCACCACGCTCGATGTAACCAGCCCAGGCGACAATCGAGACCTCACCTTCACCCTCACCAATACGTTCCAGGGGAGCGCCGGCTTCCTGTTCGGCCGGGCCGCCGCAGGCGACCAGGAACAGGATACAGAAGCCGATCAACCAGGGGGACAAACGATTCTTGCTCATCTTCTTCTCCTTTAACAAAATAGCGGTCAGTTGACCAAAGAGCGGCTATCTCTTGGGAAGCCGCCTGGAAGACGAACGATTCACTTGAACGGGGGTGGTAATCACCTGAAAGGGGTGATTACCCAACGCGAGGGAAACATACAACCTGAATAGGCAGAATCATACCATGCCCCGCACAGGTGGTCAACCATTGTAGCGCACGCTCGTAGCGCACGCTTCCAGCTTGCGCGGGGGGGGAGGCAAACTGGCAGTTTGCGCTACAGTAGCACGCTTCCAGCTTGCGCGGGCAGAGGTGGGTGCGCTAAGAAGTTGTCACAACTTGCGTTGCTGATGTATGGGGTTGATGGGGTTCGGTTTCGTTGGGGGCGATGAATGAGGGCCTCACTTTTTTTTTCGGGGTTTAATCATCGTTATATGGGG
>JBFMFT010000197.1:0-8872 GCA_040751925.1 Chloroflexota bacterium | reverse complement strand
AGGCGCGGCTTGGCCCAGAGGATGCCCTGCTTCAATACTACGTGGTAGACGGCCGCCTACACGCCTTCCTTCTTTCCATCCCCTCATCCCCTCATCCCGGCGAAAACGTCTACCAGGTTCATAACCTCGCTCCGGCCGCCTGGCTGCGCGATACCCTGGCCGCCTGGCAGGCTTACCTGGAAAACAGCTACCTGCACCAGCACGCGCCCCAGGCCAGCCTGACCATCGCCCAGGGCCGCCTGGCCCAATTCCACCAGGCTTTGATGTCCCCCCTGGAAAAGCACCTGGCTGGCCGCCAACGCCTGTTCCTGGTCTTGCCGCCGGAGTTTCATCCCCTGCCGGTGGCCGCTTTCTTCGACGGCCGCCGTTACCTGGCTGAACGCTTTGAGCTAGTCTATCTGTCCTCGGCCGCGATGTTGATGGAGGACGAAGGCTTACCGTCGTCCGTCGTCCGTTCTTCATCCTCCGCTCTCTCTCCTGCCCTCGTCGTCGGCCACTCCAATCAGGGCCAGTTGCCGGCCGCCCTGCTCGAAGCCCAACAGGTCGGCCGTACCCTCCACACGCAGGGCCGGGCCGTCCAGCTCTTGCTGGAAGATGAAGCCAGACTAGACCAGGTGCGCCAGGCCAGCCGCGCTTGTGACCTGCTGCATTTAGCCAGCCACGCCACCTTCCGGCCGGACAACCCCTTCTTCTCCTGGGTGCGGCTGGCTGACGCCCGCCTGACGGTGGCCGACCTGTACGAAATGACCCTCCCTCAACGGCCGCTGGTGGTTCTGAGCGCGTGCGAGACGGGGCGCGGCCGGCCGCGTGGCGGCGGTCTGTTGGGCATGGGGCGCGGTTTCCTGGCCGCCGGGGCGGCCGGTGTGGTGGTTAGCCAGTGGAAGGTAGGGGATGCCGCTTCGGCCGGTTTTATGGGCGATTTCTACCATAGCCTGGCTGGAGCAAAGGGGATGGAACGTGATGTAGCCCACGCGCTCAACCAGGCCCAACGCCTGGCTCTATCTCGCCAGCCCCACCCGTACTATTGGGCGGGCTACATCTATTTGCGAGGGTAGTGGCAAGCCGCCGGCTTGCGCTACAGAAGCTACGTTTATTGGCTAAGGTAATGATATGAAGAGTCACGTGATGGTTGTCCTGATATTCACCTTGTTGGTAGAACTGCCTCTGGCGCGGCCGGCGCCGCTGCCCGACCCTGACCGGCGGCCGCAGAATTGTGGCAGCACCGTCGGCCCTCCCCTCCAACCTCCAACCTTCGACCTTCAACCTTCAACCTTCAACCTTCAACCCTCATTCCCGTTTACCCAGACCTGGTCCACCAACGTCCGCGTCAACGACGACTCCGGCGCGGCCGTCCAGGACAACCCCACCGCCGTCTGGCACGGCCTCGTCGGTTGTGCCTGCTGGTTTGATGAACGCCTGGGCAATGGCGACATTTTCTTTGCCCACTCAGACGATGGCGGGCTGACCTGGACTCCTAACGTGCGTGTCAACGACGACAAGGGGAACGCCTTGCAAATGAACCCTAGCCTGGCCGTAAATCTAGTTGGTGATGCTTTTGTGGTCTGGCGGGACGACCGCAACGGCCAGCCGGACATCTATTTCAGCCGTTCGCTGAACGGCGGGGCGACCTGGAGCCCCAACGTGCGGGTCAACGACGTGGCGGCCGGATCGCAAACCTCGCCCGCCTTGGTCGTGGACAGTGCGGGGATTCTCTACGTCCTGTGGGTGGATGACCGCAACGGCCATTGGGACATCTACTCTAGTTCTTCTTCGGATAATGGTCAGAATTGGAGCGCGGGTGTGCGGGTGAATGACGATCTGGGCACGGCCGCCCAATACCAGCCCACTATCGCTCTCAGCCGCGACGGGGATACCGTTTATGCGGCCTGGCGCGACGAACGCGGCCCCAGCGCGGACGTTTACTTTGCCCGTTCCACCAACGGCGGCGTCACCTGGAGCGCGAACGTGCGGGTGAACGATGACGTGGGGTTGACTGTTCAGGAGCGGCCGACGCTGGCCGGCGGCGACGACGACAAGGTGTACCTGGCCTGGACGGATCGGCGCAACGGCCAGGCGGACATCTTTTTTAGCCTGTCCACCGATGGGGGGAGTACCTGGGGGGCCAACGTCCAGGTCAATGATGATGGGGGCGTGGCCGCCCAGAATTTCCCTAGCCTGGACGTGGATGAGGTCGGCCGCCTTTACCTGGCCTGGAGCGATAGCCGCCAGGGCAATCGCGATATTTACGCCGCCACCTCAACGGACGATGGCCTGAGTTGGTCTGGTAACATAAAGGTGAATGACGATGGAGGGACGGCCGTCCAGGATCATCCTGGCCTGGCTGTGGACAGCGGTGTTGTTCACGTGATCTGGGCCGACGAGCGCAACCTGAACAGCGACATCTATACCTCCCGCGCCGTTCCCTTGCTCCCCCATCCTTGAGAGAATGATGCACGATGAATAGGGGGTGAGGCATCCCCAGGTGCCGGTTCTGTCAAAGGATCGACTGGCCTGAGCAAATACCATCCCGCTATTAAACCCCCAAAATCCCGCTGACCCAGCGGGAGTTCACCGCCTCTGTCGGGCGCGCAACACCCCTGGCGAGAATTGGATCCAAACGTCATCACCCCAATCCAGGCGAGGCGCGTCCAATCTCATGTCGGCCGTAAACGAAACAGCCGCCTCCAACGTCAACCACGCGCCCCCAACCTCAACCGGATAGACCGGTCCCCATTCGGCCGTGCCGCGCATGAAGTTGAAGGCCCGGCGGGCCGGCCAGGTGGTACTCATCTCAAAATCGGCCGCCGCCGGCCAGGGATAATACGATCCACCAGTCGCCTGGGGATGGCGGGTTAGCGTACCTTGTTGGAGAGCTTGTAGGGTCTGGACGAGTAACTCCCCGCCAGCTGTCGCGCACTGCGCTTCCGCCGCCGGGCCAGAAATACCGTCCGGCAAGGGGATGGATGCTTGCATCGCCACGTCGCCGGTGTCCAGCCCCTCGTCCATGAAGTGAACCGTGACGCCTGTAGTTATCTCGCCCTGGCGGAAGGCCCAAAACAAGGGGGCCGGGCCGCGATAAGCCGGCAGCAGGGAGGGATGCACGTTGAGGAAACCCAATGGCGGCAGGGCCAGGAGGGCCGGCAGCAGCCGTAAGGAGAAGCAGGCCACGCAGCCTACGTCCGGCCGCAGACCACCCAGAGTCGCCAGCGTCTCCGGCGCGCCCGGCCGCCCTACCTCCCACACGGGTATCTGTCGCTGCCAGGCCAGGTGGACGACGGTGGGGTTCAGGCGCGGGTTGACGATGGGCAGGGTAGAAGGCGATGGTGTGGGTAGCAGTGGGTGAATGGGCCGTTGGTCGCCAGAGGCGGCCGGCACGACCACCCCGCACACCTCCATCCCGGCCGCCAACAGCGCCAGCAACGGCCGGGCCGAAAAGCCGCCCCACAAGCCCAGGTAGAGAACGCGCAATCCGCTCATCCTGCCCTTGACAACCATCCGTAAGAAGCTACACTAACCTGGATTAGACATGGCCCGACGCGCAAAGACGATTTACGTGGTAGATTGTGTAAAACTGGGCCGGGAAATGCCGGCCCTGGACCGGCCGCCGTTCCCCGGCGAACTGGGTAAGCGCATCTTTGAGAACGTCTCCAAAGAAGCCTGGATCCTATGGACACAACAATCTACCCTGCTCATCAACCACTATGGCCTCAACCTGGCTGACCCGGCCGCCCAGGAGTTTCTGATGCAGCAGATGGAAGAGTTCTTCTTCGGCGAAGGGGCGCGCCTGCCGGAAGGCTGGTCGCCGGAAGGGCAGGCGGGTAAGGGGGCGAAAAAGTAGAACGATTTGCCAAATCGTTCTACCTCTTCGAGTGCAGTTCTATATACGGGTCAATCTCCACCCGCAGCCGGCCGTGCGCCGCTCTGAGGGCCGCTTCCACCTCATCAGGGGTGTCGCCCCGCGCAAAGATAAAACCCAGGTAGCTATCCCCTTCGGGCAGGGGGGTCAGAGGGTAGTTCAGGCGGGCAGTAATCTCTATCTCCTCGATACCCGGCACGGCCGTCGCCTCCTCCATCCCCTCTACGCCGCGCAGCAGGCCAGGGCCAGGGATAGGAATCATCATCACGCCCCCGGCCCGCTGTTCCCTCTGCATCGCAACTCCATCCAGACGCAACGCCTGGCGCAGAATCAACTCCTCCAGGGATACGTCGCCGCCAAAACGTAGAGTTTGCGAGCAGAGGCCGCCGATGGAACGGCCGGCCACCTCGATCAACCAGGGGCCGGCTTCGTTCAAGCGTAGTTCGGCGTGAACTGGCCCGTGACGCAGCCCCAGGGCTTGGGCGGCGGCGGCGGCACAGCCGGCCAGGGCGGACTGGTCGGCCGGCGGCAGACGCGAAGGGGTCACGTAGATTGTCTCCTCAAAGAAAGGCCCATCCAGGGGGTCGGGCTTGTCGAACAGGGCCAGGACTTCTAACCGGCCGTCGTCCAGCATCCCCTCCAAAGCCACCTCGAAGCCGGGGATGAATTGTTCGACCAGGAAGGAGTGAGGTTTATCCGTGCCATCCAGAGAATCGAGCAGGCGACCCAGGCGGCCGATAGCCATTGCCAATTGCTGCTCATCATCGGCCCGTATCACCCCCCGGCTGCCAGACAACCGCAAAGGCTTGACCACGCAGGGAAACGCGACCTGGCTGGCGACGGAGTGGGGATCATCGGCCGTCGAAAAGAGCCGAAAGGTAGGCACAGGCACGCCAGCCTGGGACAGTAGCGTTCGCATCACAAATTTGTCGCGGGCGGCTTCGGCCGCTTGGGGCGAGTTGTACGGCAACCCCAACACCTGGCTGGCCTGGGCGGCTAAGAGGACGCCGCTATCGTCTACCGGCACAATGGCCGCTAACGGCCGTTGGGCGGCCAAGTCCAGGATTGCCTGGGTAGAGGCGGCCAGATCACTGTAGTCTAACCCCAGGGGGTATTGCCAGTAGTCGGCCAGCGGCCGGGCCATGTCTATGGCCTTGATCACTTCGACGCCCAGGCGTCCGGCCGCCTCTAAGAAGGCCGGGGCGCGGTAAGTGCGGGAAGTGAGCAGGAGCAGGACGCGGCGCGGCCGGGATTCAATCGTGTCGTCGCTCATCAATAGATTGCGTACACACTATTTGCAGGCGACGATAAAGACTCGTCCCTCCTGTTCGGGGTCGGGAAGGGGAATAGCCAGGGCCTGCAGGCGGGCAAAATAGACGTGCGACCAGCCAATTTCCAACAGGGCGTTTCGCACGCGCTCCAGGTCAAAGACGGTATTGAAGGCGGTCTCCTCGAACCGTTGGTATAGCCCCCCGGCCGTCCGCACGAAACCAGAGATTCTCGTCCAGGCCCTCTCGTTCTGCTCGTCGTAAAGCCCTCGGCTGATGATCACCGCCTCGTCGCTGCTCTCGTCCACGTGGATATTGTTCCAACGTTGTAGACCAGCCCGCGTGTTCAGGTCAAAGATGAAGTAGCCGTCGTTGACCGTGTAGACGCATTGGAAACAGGCCCGTAGGGCCTCCTCATTTTCCAGGTGGTTCAGGGCGTCGAAGGTGGAAACGACCAGGCCGCAACGTTCGTCCAGGGTGAAATGGCTGGCGTCCCCCTGGATAAACCGGACCTGTCCACTCTCCACATAGTGATAGGCGTTTTCCTGGGCATAGCGGAGCATGTGATCGGAGAGGTCCAGGCCGACCACTGTGTAACCCCTGTCCAGAAAGTAGACGGCCAGTTGGCCGGTGCCGCAGCACAAATCGAGGACGCGCTTGTTGGCCCGGCCGATGGGCGTGGTGGCGTAGAACTCGTGGATCAGGGGGGCTGCCTGGTTGGCAAAACTAGTCCAGCGCAAGTTGTAAATACGGGCAAAACCTGGGCCGTAGGCTTGCATGAAACAAGAAGAGGGAACTGAGGGAACTTCCCCCAGTTCCCCCAATAGGTTAATCGGAAGCAGCCAGCAGGCCAGCCAGGTCGCCGACCGTGCGGCCGGCCAGATCAGGGGCGAAGCCCCAATAAGCGGCCGGGGCCAGCGTGCCATCTACCACCTGGTAGCGGCCGAGCGGCGAAATGGTCAGGTACGTCCCGTCGCCGCGCGGTTGCAGGAACAGCACGTAGGTCTCACCGGCCTGGTACGGCCGGTCGCCGGCCACGTAGCGGCCGTCCGCGCCAGTGAAGAAGAGACTCACCTGGCCGCCGGTCACGTCGCCCTTCAAGGATTGGGTTACATCCAGGATGACGCGGCTGGTGGGGATGCGGGTGTCCACGCCGGCGGCGGTGGGAAGCAGATCAGGGGCGCGCTCCACACGGGCCACGCGGGCCACAACGACGTTGGTGGACAGGCCGGCCGCGTCCGCCAGGGTGGCCGGGTTGTTGTGCCAATAGGCAACCATGGTCGGCCGTTCCCCTTGACCCTCCATGCCGTGGTGCGTGTAGCGGTACTTGTTGTAGATGTCGTCCCAGTTGTGCTGAACCGTGGTGTTCAGGTCATTGTAGTAACCCTTACCCATGCAGCCATCGTTGCTGTGATCCAGACCCCACAGGTGACCGACTTCCTGGCAGAAGATGCCTTGCTTGCTGATCGAAGAATAGTAGTAGTAATAGTTGAGCAGAGCGTCGCCGCGCAGGATGTGGCAACCAGTGTAATTGGTAATCACAGCCAGACCACCCCAGCCGGTGTTGCCGTAGTTGCCGTCGTAAACCCGAATCTTGTAGTTGCTGGTCACCTGCGGAACGTAAAGAATGGTGTTGTTGCTCCAGTCATTGATGGCCGAACTGGCTTCGGAAGAGTACAGAGCAGTGTTGCGAGACCTTATGGTCACGCTGCTGCCATACTTGTTCCAATGCCAGCCGGTCGAACCACTGCAAATCCAATCATGCGCCGACGTGACCCCTACTGAGCCAATAATAGCCACGAGAAGAGCCATCACAGTTCCCAAAATAACGACACGGGACAGCTTGCGAGTATACATGCCTTTGCTTCTCCTTAAATCTTGCCTTCGTTTTGAGTGTCACTTAGGATGGAGCCAGCCCTGCGACCATCCCGCAGGTAACGTACCAGTGGCTCCAGCAACCAGACGGGGTTGCCTGGGCCGGCGGAGCCAGTCACGATGGAACCAGTATTGCCTTTCTTCAGCTCATGCCACCTCCTTACACCGGTCAATGACCATAGCAGCACGTTGGAGTAACCATTCAATATATTACGATCCAGGTACACGGGTGTCAAGAAAATCCGTTCAAGACGGCCGGCCATCTGGCAAACGCCGGCCGTTGGCCCACCCCATCAACGCTTGATTAACGCCCGGCCGTTAAACTAGGCAAAACGATTCGGGAGAATCGCTTCACATTCAGTTGTTGGCGGGGCTGCCCTGCGCTACTATTAGGACGCGGGTGGGCAAGCCCCATTGATTGGTATTTGGAGAAGGATATTGGAATAGGAGGTAGAACATGATGAGCCAAAGTAGCCCCGAGTGGGCAACCTGGCAGGCCCGGTGGGTGTCTCTCGACGAGACGATGAAGGAGATGCTCAAACAGGATTGGACGATGGCCCGCGGTGCCACCTTGCTTAGTTTGACCCGTCATTTGCAGGGATACGCCGGCCGTCTCTTCGACTTTCTTTATGATGGCTTTGGCGACAGCCAACACATTCGTCTGGAGCGGTCGCGCCACTTCCCGGTCGAGTACGCTTTCCGCCACCTGTTAGACCAGGTCTCGTTTGATCTGGCGGTGATCCGGACGGCCGCTTCTCAGCGCCTGGGTTCCGCCCGCCAGCAACGAGCGTTGGCGACCAGTGACGCGCTGGCCTGGATGGCCCTAAAGCCGGCTCTCGGCTCTCTGGTGACGGAAGCGACCGTGGTCACTTATTTTCAGAAGCAGCCGGCCGTGCGAGTGATTCCCTATGCCCCCGTCGCCCTGGTCGGCGTCCCCTACACCGCCATGCCTACCGAGAAGAGTGCTGGCAATATGCGCGACTTCCTGGCTATTCCCCACGAAGTCGGCCACTACGTCTACCGGCACGGCTGGATCGAAGGTGAACGCTGCCAGGTAGCCCTGCGAAATAGCCTGCCGGGCGAGCCGGTTTGGCTAGAGCGTTGGCTGGAAGAACTTTTCGCCGACGTCTATGGCGGCCTGATCGGCGGTCCCATTATGGCTCTATCGTTCCAGGAGTTGCAGACCGATAACCACATCGAAGAGTTGGGTCGGGATGACGGGCGTCATCCGGTGGCCGCCCTGCGCCCCTACGTCTACAGTGATTTGCTGCGGGGTATGGGTCTCGCTATTCCGGCCGACCAATTGGACAAGAAATGGGCCGGCTCACTCCGACGGCTGGGCGCACCAGAATCGTTCCGGCCGTTCCAACCAGAGGCGGCCGACGGGGGCGCGACCGAGCGAGTGCCTTTGACGAAGGCGCGGGATGAAATCAAAGAAGTGGTGAAACTGATTGAGGAGAAAATCGTGGGGTTGATTCCCAGCCTGGGCGGCGCCGCTTCGTCCAACTGGTCAGGCGCGGACTCTACCGGGAACGTCGCGGATATGTTCAAGGGCTTCATTAACCGGCTGCAGAGTCTGTCGCCAGGGACCATGCCCCAACTGCCCGAACTGATGGGTGACGCGAATGGCTCCCAATTGCAGCCGGCCCAAAACGTTGGGGCCGCCAAGAAGTATGAAATTGGGGCCACTGACCTGTGGGGCGATGACTTGCTCAGACCGGAGCGGCCGGGACCCCGCCGGGCCTTGCCCCCGGCCGTGT
The DNA here is from genome assembly GCA_040751925.1 of Chloroflexota bacterium. Taxonomy (GTDB): domain Bacteria; phylum Chloroflexota; class Anaerolineae; order Promineifilales; family Promineifilaceae; genus JBFMFT01. Next base: position 113 of record JBFMFT010000197.1, on the reverse strand, counting down.
GGTTGGAAGTGGTCTTTGGCAATGGTTGGGTGGCCGGTGGGCCTGAAGGCGACCCCCACCCCAAGTGAGAATTAACCCTCACCCCCAGCCCCTCTCCCTGACAGGGCGAGGGG
>JBFMFT010000196.1:0-8908 GCA_040751925.1 Chloroflexota bacterium | reverse complement strand
CCGCCCACCTGGCCCTTTGTCCCCATTGCGCGCAAGAAGTCACCCACCTGCAAAGCTACCTGGGTGAATTGGCGGCCGACCTGGACGTACCCATTGTGCAGCCCCCCCTTCAGACGACGTCATCGCTAGCCGGGCGGGTGAAGGTGCTAATCGCCCAACTACTCACCAGCCCGCTGACCGGCGCGCCAGCCCTGGCCTTGCGTGGCGACGAACAGGAACCGTATCTGTGGGAGGCTGACGGCGTGCAGGTGACGGTCGAAGTCCAGCCAGACGCGCTGAAACCCGGCCGTTTCTCCCTGGTGGGGTTGGTGGTGGGCCTGGATGCCGCGTCTTTTCAGGTACACCTGTGGCGCGATGGGGAATGGGTCACGACGGCCGACGGCGACGACCTGGGCAATTTCACCATTGGCGGCCTAACGGCCGGCCACTACGAACTCATCATCACTACCTCAGAGGTGGAGATTCACACTCAGTCATTGAATATCTAATAAAAACGTGAGACCTGATTGCGTTTCACGTTTCACGTTTCACGCTTCCCGCATGACCCCCCAAAACGTGTTGGAGCAGTTGTTGGCCCTGGGAGACAGGGCCGCCCAACGTCCATTCTTAATTGAACAGGCTGCCCGGCTGGATGAGGCGGGCCAGGCGGCATTGGCGGCCGGCTTGAAGGACAAGGCCGAACAGTTCTTGCGGGCCGACATTCAACGGGCCAGGCAGACGGCCGCCCTCTTGCTGGATATGGCCGGGGTGACGGGCAATCCGCGCCACCGGGCGTTGGGTCTGCTGGCCGAGGCCAATTTGTGGGCCATTGGGCTAGGGGAGTTCCGGCAAGCCATCGAACGGTACGACGAGGCGGCGCAACTTTACGCCGCCGCCGGCTGCCAGGTGGAACAAGCCACTGCCCAAATTGGCAAAATCGCCGCTATGTCTAGCCTGGGTGAACACGAGGCGGCTCTGCAAACCGGCCGCTGGGCCGCCCAAATTCTGGAGCAACAGCAAGCCTGGTTCCCCCTGGCGAAGTTGACCTCCAACCTGGCGGCCATTCACATCCGGCTGGGCCAAGACGCCCAGGCGTTGACCTTACTAGAGCAGGCCCAAAGCCTTTACGAACGGGCTGGACTGGCTGCTTCGCCAGGTTGGGCGCGGGCGGAGTTTAATCGGGCTGTTACCTTGCGGAATCTGGGCCACTTTGAGTTGTCGGTTCAGGCCAGCCAGCAAGCTATTGAGCTATTGGAGCAGCTCCACCAGCCGGTCGAAGCGGCCAGGGCGCGTCAAAGCCTGGCCATCACCGATTACGTCCTGGGGCGCTACAACGAAGCCTTGAGCTTGCTCGACGAGGTGCGCGAGGTGTTCCTGGCCGACGGCCGGCGGCGCGACGCCATCCTGACGGAGTTGTTCATTAGCGATTGCCTGCTGCAACTGCGCCGCTTTGCCGACGTGTTGGAAAAGTGCCAGCAGGTGCGCCAACTTTTCACCGAACTAGGCACCCGCTTCGAGGTGGCCCAGGCGATACTGAATGAGGCCATTGCCTACGCTGGCGATGGGCAATTCACGGCCGCCCTGGATTCCTTGACCGAGGCGCGTGGCCTGTTCGAGGCCAACGGCAACCAGACCTGGATGGCGACGGCCGATCTGGAAATGGCGGCCGTGTTGCTGCGTGGGGGCGAGGCAACGGGGAGAGAGGGGTCAGAAGTCGAGGCGATGCCTTCTCCCGGCGCCACACCCCTACAGTTGGCGGAACAGGCGATGGCCGTCTTTCAGGCGTATGGTCAACCAGTGGCGGAAGCCCAGGCGCGCCTGGTGGCGGCCCAGGCGGCGGCGACTCTGGCTAATCCGGCCAGGGCGCGTGAACTGCTGGCGGAAACGCTGGCTTTCGCCGAAAGCCACAATGTACCGTTCTTGACCTTCCAAAGTTATTCTCTGTTGGGCCGCCTGGCTAGAGGGCAAGGCGACCGGCCGGCCGCCCTGGAAGCCTACGACCGTTCGATTCAGGAATTGGAACGGTTGCGCGGCCGTTTGATGGTCGAGTTTCGGGCTGGTTTCTTGGAAGACAAGCAAGGGGTGTATGAAGATGCAGTTGGTCTATGCCTGGATATGGGCCAGACCGGGCCGGGCTTGGAGTATGCCGAAAGGGCCAAATCACGTGCCTTGCTGGAATTACTGGCCTTCCGGCTGGAATTGGGCGTGGAGGCGCGGGCGGCCGAGGACGCGCCCCTGGTGGCTGAATTGACCCGCCTGCGGGATGAACGGGATCGCCTCTACCGCCGTTGGGAAAGCGGTGATGGCGGTGGGGAGCGCGGCGTCCAGGCCCCGCCGACTGACCAGCAGCAGGCCCAGCAGGAGGTTTTGGCTCTGGAAAAGCGGATCACCGACCTCTGGCACAAACTCTTGATCCGCAACGCCGGTTATGCCCGCGACGCGGCTCTGTGGCAGGTGCGCGCCGAACCAGTCCAGCCCTACTTGACTCGTGATACCCTGCTGCTGGAATACTTCGTGGCCCACGATGAACTGATTATCTTCATGGTCACGGCCGACACGGTTGAGGCCCGCCGCCTGCCCAATCCCCTGCCGGCCGTCCAGGAGTTGCGCCAGAAGTTGTGGGTGAATCTGCGGCGGGTGGCTCGCAGCCAGCCGGCCCAGGTCGCCGCTTACACGGCCAACGCCCAGGGCTTGCTGCGGCGGCTGCATGAGCTTCTATTGTCGCCGATTCGAGACATCCTGGCTGGCTATCACCGGCTGATCGTGGTACCGCACGGCCCGTTGCACTATCTACCTTTTCACGCCCTTTACGATGGACGGCGTTACCTGCTGGAAACGCACGAAGTGAGTTATCTGCCTGGGGCCAGCTTCCTGCGCTATTGCCAGCCATTACAAGGGAACAGCCAGGCTGAAAAGGTTCGCCCTTTCAACCGAGAGAATCCGCGTCAACCTGTGCTATCCGCGTCATCCGCGTCCCCTTCTTCCCGGCCGGGCCTGCTGGCCATGGGTCATTCATCGGCCGGCCGCCTGCCCTACACCGTCCAGGAAGCGCAAGTAGTGGCCGAGTTGTGGGGCGGCCGGACGCTATTGGAGGGTGAGGCAACCCGCGCTGCCCTACGGGAATCGGGCGCGGCGTGCCGGGCTATCCACCTGGCGACGCACGGTGATTTCCGGCCGGACAATCCCCTTTTCTCTGGCCTGGTTCTGGCCGATGGTTGGTTGACCACGTTGGATATTTTCAGTTTGCGGCTGCCCGTCTCCTTAGTGACGTTGAGCGCGTGCCAGACCGGGCAGCACGTGGTCGGTGGTGGCGATGAGTTGTTGGGGTTGATGCGGGCCTTCCTGTCGGCCGGGGCCGCTTCGCTGGCCCTGACCCTGTGGGCCGTCGAGGATCGTTCGACGGCCCGCCTGATGGAACGCTTCTACGGCCGATTGGCGGCCGGTTGGACGAAGGGAGCGGCCCTGCGTGATGCCCAGTGTCAATTCCTGGCGGGGAAGGAGACGGCCGCTTACGCCCATCCCTATTTCTGGGCCCCCTTCTTCCTGGTCGGCGACGCCGGCCCATTGGTTTGACAGGATTGGCAGGATTGACGGATTTTTTCCAAAGCCTCGATCCGATAATCCTGCTCATCTGTGTTCACGATTCGATTTTGGTTTGACAGGATTGGCAGGATTGACGGATTGTTCCTAAGCCTCGATCCGATAATCCTGCTCATCTGTGTTCACGAATCAAAGAGGAGAGAGAAAGGTGGCGAGCAATCATTTTCGCAGAGGGATTAACTGGCCGGCCGCCCTCCTGGGCCTGGCCCTTTTGATGGCTGTCGTTGTGGTGGCCTGTGATGGCCCACTCGGGCCAACCCCCACCCCCACGCCTGGTGACGAGCCGCCCATTGACCGGCTATGCCAGTCGTTCGTGGATCCCAGAGAGTACGATGCGACGCACTATTACGTCAAAGGGCAAGCCATCGTCATCGGCGACCCAGCCCAGATGGATACGCTCATCGGCCGGGCCGACCAGCCTGGCTCCCTGGACCTTGGGCCCAAGCTGGAACTCCTGGCCGAGTGCGACTTGGGCTTTCTGGCCAGGGACAAAGAGTTTCCCTTCCCCCCGCCAGGTGTGGAGCGGGCGGCCGCCGCTGCGGCGACTGACCAGTTGGCGATGCGCCTGTATGGTTTCGAGGATGAGCAGGGCTGGCAAGTGCTGGAAGTGGTCAAGGCGATCAATGGGGCGGGCAATCCGGCCGTCTACGCCGACCCCAACCTCCTCGTCGGCCACCTGGCGACCAGTCCATGCGCCGACCCCCTGGGCATCGAGGGTAGTCCCCTGGGCATCGAAGGCAGTCCTCTGGGTATCGAGGGCAGCCCCGGTGGGGGACTGGGTAAGCCCGCCCTGGATACCGACTTCTGGCCGCAGTGGGCTTTTCAGGCCATCGGCGTTGCGCCGCCGGGCAATTCTGCACTCAAGGTGAGGGGTGAGGGGGTCCGGGTAGTCGTCTTCGACACCTCTCCTTTCAGCCAGCCGTCTATTTCTGTTAGGACCGCGAACCAGCAATTCGACCTGACCGTGTGGCATCCCTCCTCACCGACCCAGCAGGCGACGCAATCAACCGCAGCCCCGGCCGCCGACATGGCGAATCACGGTCTCTTTGTGACGGGGCTGGCCCAGGCCGTCGCCCCTATGGCCAACTATACCCTGGTGCGCGTCCTGGATGACAAGGGCTGCGGCGACCTCTACACTCTGAATAAAGCTCTCCTGGGGACTCTGTGGTGGATGACCGAAATGACCGGCGAGCGCGGCGGCCTGGTCTTCAACCTCAGCCTGGGGGTCATGCAGCCGACAGCGCGAGAGGTGGACAGGTTATCGCCCGACGAACAAGCCCTGTTGAGTCAGGAGTTGGTTAGCCTGCGGACGGCTACTCTGGCCGCCTTTGACCGGGGTGTAGCCATCGTCGCGGCGGCCGGCAACGACTCGGCCGCCCCCCAGCGCCGCTTAGACGGCAACCTGCCGGCCGCCTACGCCGAAGTGATGGGGGTGGCCGCCAGCACCCTCCACAATGGCCCGGCCTGCTATTCCAACGAGGGTGACGTGGTGGCCCCCGGCGGCGACGCCCAACTGACTCAGCCACCGGCCGTGACTGAACCCTTCTGCCAAAGCCTGGCTGATCAATGCCCATCCCAGGCGGCCGGCGAGGGCAGTAAATGTGAATGGGGTCTGATCAGCCTGGTTATTGGATCGTCCAGTCCGTATGAGTATGCCTATTGGGTCGGCACGTCCTTCGCCACGCCTTTGGTGAGTGGCTTGGCCGCCCTGGCTTACGAGGGCCGGCCGCTCGGAGCGGCCGAACGGGATCAGGTTTACACCACCATCCAGCAGGACCTGACTCCTCTGAGCTTTCCGGCCGCTCCAGAGCCGGACTTTGGGCAGGGCATTATCAACGTGCCGGCCAGCTTGACGCCTTGATATAATACACGCAATGGCTGACCCGTTGCGTGGGCTGTCTCTCGACGAAATCATCCGGCAGTGCCGGGAGGAGGCGCGCCGGTCACGCGAGCAGGAGATTGGCTACTGCTTCGAGTTGTTCCGGCGCGCCCTACAAGGGTCAGATGAGGTCGCCTGGGCGGCCATTGACCACCAGTACCGGCCGCTTGTCCTCACCTGGGTTCGCCAGCGCGCTCCCGATCAGGCCGACGAAGAAGACCTGGCCCAAGAGAGCTTTCATCACTTCTGGCGCTCCCTTTCCCCCCACGCCCCCCACCTCGGCGACCGTTTTGCTCACGTAGGTCACTTGCTCAATTACTTGAAGCAATGCGCGACGACGGCCACGCTGGATTACTGGCGACAGACCGAACGCCAGGCCCGCTTGCAGCGGACGTTGGAATTGGCCGAAAGCCACGAAATAGTGACCCGTCTAACCCCGGAGGGGGATTGGGAGCAAGCTGACCTGCTCGGCCGTCTGCGGGCCTGGGTAGAGGCCCACGTGACCGATGTGCAAGAGAAATTGGTGTTATCGGCGTCCTTTGAGAATGGCCTCAGCCCGGCCGACGTGGCCCGCCATTACCCCCAGGTTTTTGCCGACGCGGCCGAGGTGCGGCGGGTGAAGGAACGAGTGCTCAAGAGAATCGGCCGCGCCTTTAACGCTTGAACGTCGGCATCGGGCTTCCTGGCCCGTTGAGTGAATAGAACGTGAAAGGACTTACCCTCACCTCCAGCCCCTCTCCCTGGAAGGGCGAGGGGAGCGTTTGTTCCCTCTCCCTCCGAGGGAGAGGGTTAGGGTGAGGGTGGAGATAAGGATTTTGTGATGGCTGCCGTGTGTATTGCGCCGCAGGAAATACAGGAAGGTGATTTACTGGCTTACGCCGAGGGCGCAGCTTTGGCCGCCGTCTCCGCTCACGTCGCCGCCTGCCCCCACTGCCAGGCGGCCGTCGCCGACCTGCGCCTGGCAAGTGACGTTCTGAATAACGCCCTTTACCGGGCCAGTTGCCCTGAACCGGCCGCCTTGCTACGCTACCAGAACGGCCTGCTCAAGCGGACGGAGCGCAGGCGCGTGCAGCGCCACGTGGAAAGGTGCGCCTTTTGCCAGGTAGAGTTACAGCAATTAGCCAAAGATGTCCTACCTGCCCCCATTCTCCCCACACCCTTCGAGCAACTCAAGGCCAGCGGCCGGCGACTCCTCGAAGCCCTGGCTTTGCCCACGCCCACTCCCGCTTTGGCCTTGCGCGGCGAGGAGAAACGACAGGTCATTTACCAGGCTGGCCCTTACCAAGTCATTGTCACCTTGACCCCACCGGCCGCACCTGAACAGCCCTGGACGGTAGAAGGCCAACTGATCACCGGCGAAACGCCTCCGGCCGGCCAGGGCCATGCCTTTTTACTCCGCGATGACAGCCTGATCGCTCAGGCCAGCATAGATGAATTTGGCTACTTTGCCCTGCCACTCGTAGCCGCTGGTTATTACGTCCTGCGCCTGGAACTGCTGCTGGAGGTTATTCAGATTTTGGATGTTGAACTTGGAGTTCCACCCAAAATCCAAAATCCAAAATCCAAAATCCAAAATGCCTCCTGAACAATTGGCTGACCAACTTCTAGCCCATTACGGCCGCCCCGACTTTGACAGGCAGTTGCAGACTGTGCGGCCGTTCCTGACGCCGGCCGTCGTTCGCCTGCTGGTCGAGGGGGTTAGCCAGACTAAATTGCGCCACGCCCACCGCGCTTTGCAGATGGCTGAGGTTGCCCAAGCAGTCGCTCAATTACTCGACCAGCCAGAAGCTCAGGCGCGTGCGGCCTGGGCAAAAGGGGTGGCCTGCTACCATTTGTCGCGCTACCGCGAAGCGCTGGCCTGCTTCGACCAGGCCGACCCCTTTTATCGGGGGCAGGCCAATCACCTGGCTGAACTAGGCTTGCACGTCAATCGCCTGGCCGTGCTGCAAGAGACGGCCGAATACCAGGCCGCCCTCGACCTGGCTTTACGGGCGCGGCCACTAGGCGAGGCTTTAGGCCGGCCGGCCTGGCCTTACCTGGCCGCCCTGGACATGAACCTGGGTTCAGCCTACCAGCAATTGGGCCAGCCACAAGCGGCCCTGGCCGCCCTGGGGCGAGCGCGGGCTTTATTTGCTGACCTGGGCGACCTGGTGGAAGTCGCCCGCGCGGACGTGAACCGGGCCAACGTGCTGGAGGAGATGCACGATTTTGAGGCGGCCGAACGCTTGCACCAGGCCGCCCGCCAGGTCTTGCAGGCGGCGGGTATGGAGCAGGAGGTGGCGCGGGCCAACCTGAACTTGGGTTCATTGGCTTACCGGCGCGGGCATTACCCGGCCGCCCTCTCTTACCTGGAACTGGCCCATCAGGGTTTTGCAGCCATCCCCAACCCGGTGGACATAGCCGTGACCAACCTCTTGCGCTCTTTTGTCTATCGTCGCCTGAATCTTTTGCCGGAGACGATTGACCTGGCGGCCGAGGCGGCAAACACTTTCCGCCAAAACCGGATGAGTTGGCAGCGGGCCTGGGCCCTGGTTAATCGGGCCACTGCCTGCGAGCAATTGGGCGCAACACAGGTAGCTAATCGGCTGCTGGCTCAGGCCCGGCAGATTTTTCGGCGCAAGGGGGCCTGGGCTAGAGTGTTGGCCCTGGATCTGGAACGGGCCACGCTGGCCTGGCGTGAAGGCCGTCACCGTTCGGCTCGCCAGTTGGCCGGCCGCGTCGAGAGGGCGTTGGATAGTGAGGCCTGGCCCCATTTAGCCCTCCGCTGCCACTTACTGCTGGCCCAAACCGGCCGCCAGGCCCGCCCTCGGGCAGAGGTGGCTCTGGTGATGGCCGAAAAGCAAGGGCTACCGGCCGTCATGGAAGCGGCGACCGTCCTGGGCGATGTGCTGGATCGGGCCGGCGACCTGACCAGGGCGTGGCAGTGTTATCAGACGGCCGTCGGGGCCGTTCAGCAATTGCAGGCTACTTTGCCGGTGGATGAACTACGTCTCGGCTTTCTGGACGACAAGCAGACCGTTTTCGAGGGAGCTATTCGTCTGGCCGAGGCGATGGGGCGTCCGGCCGAGGTCTTCTATCTGCTCAATCTGGCCCAAAGCGCACCCTTGCCGGTGGCTGCGCCGCTGACAAAGGGTGAAGGACGGCAGACGGAGGAGATTTACACGCTGCGAGAGCAGTGGCAATGGTACCAGAACCAGTTAGACACGCCGGCCGATTTCTATAGCCATACCAGCCCTGCCCAACGGCCGTCGGCCGTCACCCTACTTCGCCAGCAGCAACGTGAGGTCGAGCGCAAATTGGCTGAACTCCTGCGCCGGCGGCAGGCGGAATTGGCCACGGAGGATGAAGGACAGGGGGCGGTGGACAGAGACCTTTCTACCACCGTCCGCCGTCCGCCGTCCGCCGTCCACTCATCGGCCGGGGAGTTCCTGGCTCACGTCGAGGCGCGGC
>JBFMFT010000195.1:0-8954 GCA_040751925.1 Chloroflexota bacterium | reverse complement strand
CGCCGAACTGCACAACTTCGACACGCGCTCCGACAAAATAACGTCCGGGGTCATTGGAAAAGAATAATAGGGCTACGTTCCTGGGCACTTCAAACCCATTGGCTGGCACAGACAGACGCAATCGCTTGCACAAACCTAGGAGGCCCAAATCTTGTCCAGCCACGGCCAGGTCGCTTTTGACATTGGACAGGTAACGTCTGATCAGGGATAGAGAAAGTTCATCAATGGTAGCGGACAGGTTTCGGCGGTCGTCGAAGGGGACTCGTGCAGTCAGTTGCATCAATTGGGTTAGCATCTCCCCCTTTGCCTCTATGGTCTCACTGCCCGTTCTAATATAGTACGCTCTGTCCCCTTTTTGGCTGCCCGTTGGAGCATGATACGGTCTCAAATCACCGGGGGGAGTCCAAATTACCAGGATTGTCTGACCCTGATACGTCTCTGGCGAGAGGACAGGCTGATACTCAGGGTCTATCCTTTGGCACTGGCCGCGAATTTGCCTCTGTATTCTATCCAGATCTTCTCCAGCAAGTCCGTGTGGAGGCAACAGAGGTCGGCCCTCTTGCATGTCTATGCCCAGGATGATGTAGCCGCCATTGAGGTTCAGAAAATCATTGGCGAATGCACAAATCGTCTTGACTACTTGATCAAGCGTAGGGACAGACCAGGATTTCTTGAACTCAATTCTAACTGATTCAACTTGCAGCAAGTTTTCCAGGCGGATAGGTAATATATTCATGTTACTCACCTCCCTTCAGAACGACTTCAACGAAACTGGTTTGGTAGGGGTAAACCCAGAAGGTAGTTTTGATGGGATGGTTGGAACCACCCACCGTCAGTTCGTAATAACCGGCCGTCACGTCGTCCAGGGCGAAATTCTCTTGCCAGTTGTCGTCGCCGTTGAGATCGCCCTCGGCGTAGGTGGTGGTGGCGGCGTAAGCGGAAGGCGCGTCCAGGCGGCGCAGGCTGACCGGCACCTCGTGGGCCAACGTCCCATCGGGCCAGGTGACTCGGCCGGCTGCCACCCCCCGCCCCGGAAAGGGATAGAGCCACAGGAGCGGGTTGCGCGTAGCCTGGTAACTATTCTGCCCCACCCGCACCTCAAAATGCAAGTGCGGGCCGTCGGCCACGCCACTGGCCCCAGACAGGGCAATCGGCGTCTGGGCTTCCACGTGCTGGCCGACACTCACCTGGAGCTCTGACAGGTGACCGAACAGGGTAAAGATGGGCTGTCCGTTCATCTGGTAGTCCAGTTCGATGACCACCAGGTTGCCATAGAAATTCGTCGTCTCGCCGTAAGCCACCAGGCTATCGTCGCCGGCCACCCGCACTGTACCGGCCGCCACTGCGTAAATCGGCGTACCACTCGGCACGTCAAACTCCACACCATGATGCGGCCGGAGCGTGCCACCTCGTGTGCTGCCATAAGGGTAGACCTTGTTTGTCCACACGGCCGTGTCTGAGGAGACCGGCCGCCCCAACCAGAGATGCTCCCAGCCGGTAGCGGTGGGCGATGCGGGCGGGGTAAAGGTCGGGCCAGGGGTGGCCGTGGCTGTCGCCGTCGGGGCGGCGACGAAGGCTGCCGTTAAAGTGGCCTCTGGTAGATTGCCTTCGCTCGCGCTGGCGGCCGGCCAAACGTCGGCCGGGGCCAGGCCGGTTTGAGCGACTGCCGCCACCGGCGGCAACTCGACTCCTTGCTGGACAGGCGGAGGAATGATGGTCAAGACGACCGGCGGCCGGATAGGGGTCATCGTCGGCGCGGCCGTCGGCGGCAAGGTCGCCACCACTGCCGCTTGCGGGGCTTTCATACACGCGCTTAGAATGAGCAACGTGACCAAAGACGAAAGACGAAGGACGAAAGACAACCCCCCGTCCCTCGTCCTTCGTCCTCCGTTTGGCAACAACCAATCCAAAATCCAAAATCCAAAATCCAAAATCTAAAACCCTCCCCTGGCGGCGGCCGTCGCCGTTACCTCGTCAGCCAGGGCGACTGTTTCGCGCTCCAAAGCGGTCACTTCGTCCAGCCAACGCTGGGCCAACTCGCGGTTGAGCAGCCCTTTGGCGTTGGTTTTGACGTTCAGGGCGGCGATTTGCACGGCCGCGCGAGCCATCACCCCGGCCGCCGCCGCGTCCGTGACGGCGTTGACGTTGCCAATACGGGTGATGACCTGGGCCAGCCGGGCCGCCTCGCGGCTCAAGCGGGCCACTTGCAAGGGCACTTCGCCCGCTCCAATGGTTGCTTCTTCAATGGCCTGGTCGCGGGCCGCGCCGGTCAACGTCTTGTTGCGAACGGCGGCCATGACCCGCTCGAAGGCGGCCGAGTCGGCCGCGATGGCCTCCGTCAACTGTTGGCGTAGGGAAACGGCGGTGACCTGGACAGCCTGGGCTTCCGCTTCTACGTCGGCGTATTTCTTGCGGCCGACGGTCAAGCCGGCCACCATTTCGGCCAGGGCAGCCGACAACGCCCCAGCCAGAGCGGCCGTCGAACCACCCCCCGGCGTAGGGGTGGCCGCAGCCGTAGCCGTCAGAAAGCCGTGGGGCGTGGGGTCGGCCGGCTCACCTCCCCCCAGCAGATGGTGTTCCAGGATTTGTTCGTCGCGCAGGTCGTCCAGTTGCAGGTACCAGCGCGCCGTTTCCAGCAGGGCCTTCTGGGGGGCCAGGCCGACCAATTCTGACTTGGTAATCGCCAGCCCATAGCGGGCCGCCTCCCGCCGCACCATCTCCTGCACGCGGTAGATAGGGGTCTTGGTGAAGTCGGTCAGGTTCATACTGACCTGGGCCTGGCCTTCAACCAGGAAGCCCAGGGCTTGCACGAAGCGCAGCCCGCCACTGGTGAAGCGGACGGCGCGGGCAATCTGGTTGGCGATTTCCACGTCGTCGCTGTTCAGGTAAATGTTGTAGGCCAGGAGGAACGGCCGCACGCCAATCACCGTCGCTCCCCAGGGTTGGGGGACGGCCGGGCCGCAGTCCGGCCGCCGGTTGGGGTTGGTCGCCACTTCCTCCCGCCATTGCTCATACTCCCCCTTACGAATGTCGGCCAGCTTCTCGCGGTCGGGACGGCTGGCCGCCGCGCCGTACAGGTAGACGGCAATCCCCAGTTCCTCCCCCACCCGCTGGCCCAATCGCCTCGCCAGTTCGACACATTCGGCCGTCGTCACCCCCCGCACCGGCACAAAGGGACACACGTCCGTCGCCCCGATCCGTGGATGCTCGCCCTGGTGTTCGTCCAGGTTAATCAGGCGGGCGGCCGTACCAATGGCCCGGAAAGCAGCCTCGGCCGCCGCCTCCGGCTCGCCAATGAAGGTAATGACCGAGCGATTGTGGTCTTTGTCCGCGCTCACGTCCAACACGCGCACGCCAGGCAGAGCGCGGATGGTGTCGGCAATGGCGTTGTAAACCTCCGGCCGGCGGCCGTCGCTGAAATTCGGAACGCACTCAACTATCTTCTGCATCAATCCTTTCCTGTATCTACTCAACCACGCCCGCCCTCACCCCAACCCTTTCCCTCAGAGCGAGAAGGGACGAACACCTCCCCTCGCCCTGGTAGGGAGAGGGGGTAGGGGGCGAGGGTGAGTACTTTGACAGGGGTCTGTTCACGTTTCACGCTTCACGTGTCATTGTACCAGATCGGGTATAATTGCAAAAAGCCAGTGAAGGAGGTTAGAAGCAATGGGAATTACAGCACAAATGGTTGATTTCCCCTCAAACGGCCGCACCACCCCCGGTTATCTAGCCCGGCCGGATGACGACAATCTGCACCCGGCCGTTGTGGTCATCCAGGAGTGGTGGGGCCTGGTGCCGCACATCAAGGACGTGACGGAACGGTTTGCCCGCGCTGGCTTCGTCGCTTTAGCCCCTGACCTGTACCACGGTCAGGCGGCCGATGAGCCAGACGAGGCCCGCAAGCTGGCTATGGCCCTGGACAGAATCCGGGCTATTCAAGAAATCGCCGCCGCCGCCCACTATCTGACCCAGTTAGACAACGTGCGTCCCAAAAAGGTAGGGGCTGTCGGCTGGTGTATGGGCGGGGGCCTGGCTCTCTCGGCCGCCGCCCACAATGGCGACGTGGCGACGGCCGTAGCCTTTTACGGCCGTCCCCTAGACGCGGGCGACACCGCCCGCTTGCGTGTACCCGTGTTGGGGTTGTACGCGGCCGAAGATCACGGTATTCCGGTGGCGACCGTGCGGGCCTTTGAACAAGAGCTACGGAAACACCAGATTCCTCACGAAATCCACGTTTACCCCCACGCTCAACACGGCTTCTTCAATGATGCGCGGCCGTCTGTCTACAACGCTTCGGCCGCTCAAGATGCCTGGCAAAAAACCCTGGCCTGGTTTCAGAATCATCTCAAGACCTGACAGGTTTTTGGCAACCCGTCAGATCTTCTATTCACTCCTGTTTGACAAACGGGGACAAAGCGATTATTTTAGAGGGACGTTGCGCGTTTTCATCTCAGCAATTTGAGGAGGTTCACATGATGTTCCGTTATCTGAAAGCGTTCTGGATCGGTTTGGCCCTGGTGGTAGTGTTGGGCGGCACAATGACCGCTTCGGCCGCCAGCCGAGCCACTGTCACCGCTGTCCCCCAACCGGCCGACCCCTGGACCAGTGTTTGTGAGCCAGATGGCTACCAATCGAGCGGGGCGATTTACCGGATTTGTATGCCAGAGTCGGATTTCTGGTACAACGGCAATCTGGTCATCTGGGCGCACGGCTACGTGGCCTACAACGAGGAGATTCACATCCCCGAAGACCAGCTTTGCCCCTTTGAGGAGTTGTGCATCAATGACGTAGCCAATATCCTGGGCTATGGGTTCGCCACCACCAGCTACAGCCAGAACGGTTTGGCCGTGCTGCCTGGTATGGCCGACATCATTGACCTGGTGGATATTTATGCGGCCGCCCACGGACAACCCGAAAGCGTCTTTATCATTGGAGCGTCGGAAGGCGGGCTGATTACCACCCTTTTGGTTGAACAATATCCCGACATCTTCGATGGGGGTCTGGCTTTTTGCGGCCCCATCGGTTCTTTCCCCGGCCAGGTCAACTACATTGGCGACTTTCGTGGCATCTTCGACTATTTTTTTGCCGAACAACTCGACCCGCCAATGGGCGATCCGTTGGTCATTCCCCAATGGCTCATTGACACCTGGGATAGCTACTACCCGGACGTGATTGAGCCGGTCATTACCGACCCGGCTAATGACAGCAACCTACGCCAGCTTTTCAGCGTCACCAAAGCCCCTTACGATCCCACTGACTTTGCCAGCAGCGTTTTGACCACGACTGAGGGCGTCTTGTGGTACGACGTGTTTGCCACCAATAACGGCGTAGAGGTGCTGGGGGGCATCCCCTACGACAATCACGACCGTTGGTACAGTGGTTCTCTGGACGACGAATTACTGAACAACAGTGTGCTGCGGGTGACGGCCGACCCGGCCGCCCTCGAAGAGATGCACACCCACTACAACACCACCGGCCGGCTGGATTCGCCCGTGGTGACGATGCACACCGTCGGCGACCAGATCGTACCGTACTGGCACGAGCCACTCTACATGAAGAAGACCATTCGCAGTGGAGCCTACCCACTCCGGCATTGGAACATCCCCATCTATGACCGTTACGGTCACTGCGCCTTTGAGGTCAACGAAGCCCTGTTAGGTTTTGTCTTAATGTTGCTCATGGCCTGGAATGATCCGCCAACGATGGAGCAAATATCCTTGATACTGCCTGACCCGGCCGATCAAGCCGCATTACTGCGCCAGGTGGACGCCCAAATGTCCGCTCGTCTCCGGCAATTGCGCTGACCAGGAGCAGGGCAAATCTCCCAATTGGCCCTAAAAACGAACCTGCCAGGTCCAAATGACCTGGCAGGTTTCTCCCTGGTTTCCCCGAGGGCCCGCCCAACCACAGTTAAGGCGTGCCAATTGTAGAATCATATAATGCGCCACCGTCAACAGCCTCCCCGCCAGGGCTGTTCTGATCATGAGGTACGCTAACTAATACTGTGCCAGAACATAAGCCACCATGCCCGTCGGCGGCCGTGAAGCTGATGTGGTAAACACGACCATCCCCACCGCCGGCGCGTTCAGCGCGCACTTGGGCTACTGAGGTACCAACACCCTGACCGTCTACCTCCGTATTCCCATCACCATTTCCGTCCGTTATCTCATCCTGCCAGATACTATCTACCGTGATGGTGATTGAGTCTCCTTCGGGATCGGTCACACCCAGGATGGTAATGGGCACAAATTCGTGGTTTGGCGACCACAAGGTAGCGGTGCTGGGGGCGGCGGCCGAGCAATCGGGCGGCCGGTTCAGCACTTCCACCACCAGGCTATCTTTACCCTGGCCGCCGTCCTTATCCGTCACGATGAACTCTAACGTGTAGAAGCCCTCGGTGGCGAAAGAGGTGGTGGCCGGCACAGACACCCCGTAGGCGGCTGTGCCAGAGGTATCGGCCAGGCCGTCGCCGGTCAGGTCCCAACTCCAGGCGAAAGGTCCATCCAGTGCGCCGGCCGCGTCGGTCCAGCTTCCGCTCAGGTTGACCACGTCGTTGCGGTAAACGATCCGGTCAGCCCCGGCGGCAACTATGGGCGCTACGTTTAGCACTGTCACCTGGATGGTGTAATCACGGGCAGCCCCCAGGTCATCCTTGACGCGACCGTGGGCGGTATACGTGCCACTGTCGGCGTAGGCGCAGGCGAAGGAAGCCGTCGGCACGTGCTGGAGTTCGAACGTGCCATCATTGGTACAGTCGAAGCCGTAGCGGAAGCCCAGGGCTGTGTCGCCAGGGTCGGGGTCTGTCACACCACTAAAGGTCAGCGTGGCCGATTGGCCTTCGTTGATGACCCCACTGGTATTAGCAAAGGTGGCCGTGGGCGGCCGGTTGATTTCCACTATCTTGATCGGTCCGGCCGTATTGTTGTACCACGTCCCCAGCATAGGTCGTAAGGTCAGACCACCGGCCGACAGGTTAAAGAAGCGCACGGTATTCAGAATGCCGTGGAAGCGGCCACGTGGACTGAAGACGGCTGGGAAGGGGGCCAGCGAATCGCGCACCAGGCCAGCGTAGGTCAGAGCATAAGCCTCCTCGTTCAGGTCATAGGGAGGCGTCAGGCCCAGGAAGGTATTGAGTAGCTCTTGATCTAATTGGGCGGCGTGAACGAAGAAGGGTGTGCTGACGTGAGGCACAGCCAACATGCCCAGGTAACAGTAGTAGGGCGTGGCCGGGTAAGCAGCCGCGCAACTGGCGTCCACCGTGCCGTTCCAGAAGCTATGGCCCATCTCGAAGGTCTCGTACCAGGTCCTGAATGTCGGGTTGTAAGGCGCCACCTGAATAGCCCAGCCCGCATCGTTCATACCCTTCACAGTAGCCCAGGGCAGTTCGGCCGTCAGCCAGTCCACAAAGCTCATCGCTCCCACACCACCAGAGGACGTGCCGCTGAAGAAAACGTGGGTGGCGTCGGCCAGATTGGGCGAAGGTATCTTGGCCGGGTCTTGCAAGGTGGCGACGACCGCCTCGATGATTCGCTTACCCCGAAAATGCCAGTTGCCCGTGTCGGCCGAGGCCTCCCGGTCGCCGCCCCAACTGTCGGAGCTACAGTAGTGGATGAACACCGTGTTCACGTTATGGAAGTCCGGGTTCAGGACCGGGTCCGGGTTCAGGATACCACCGCCCATGCGGGTGGGGGCTGCGCCATTGGATGTCATCAACTGGCGGTTGGTGATGTAGCGGGCATTGCAGGAAGCTACGTCGTTGCAGAAGCCGCCACCTTCCAGGTAGATCTGCCACTTGTTCGTACCTGAACCGTCGCCCCGCCGGTAGTAGAAGACGGCCGGCGTGCCATCGTTGCAAATCGCTTGATTGATAGCCGTGTCCGTCACGGTATAGAGACTCATGGCCACGGGCGCTTGCGGGGCCAGGGCGAGGCCGGTCGGGTCGCCGCCTCCACCGGCCATAGACAGCGGGCTTTCGGTCTGCTCCGTCACCGTCACCGTGTCGAGCGTGGGCAAGTCGGCCGTGCCGTTGCCATCGTCGTCGTGGCTGAGTTTGACCAGGAAGGCGTCGTGCTGGCCGCCAATGACTGTTTGCAAGCCGTTGGCGGTGGGCAGATCGGCCGAATCCGCAAAGCCGGCCGCGTAAGCCTGTCCCCCACCGTCCAGAGCGACGCTGGTAGCCCAATCAAACTGGCTGCCACCCAGATAGGTGGCGTATTGCAGCATCGCACCATTGGGACTGAGTTTAGCCACAAATGCATCGGTCTCACCACCAGCGAAAGCCGCCTGGGAGGGATTGGCGACCGGGAAATCGGCCGAGGCGGTTGCCCCAACCACCACCGCACTGCCATTGGCATTGACGGCGACGCTGGTAGCCCCGTCGCGGCCGCTACCGCCCAGGTAGGTTGCGTAAAGCAAACCTGTCCCACTGGCGGTGAACTTGGCGGCGAAGGCATCCGCGTCTGTGCCCTGTCGGGTCGTTTGGATGGCGTTGACAGTGGGGAAGTCAACCGAGCGGGTCTGGCCGGCGACGTAGACACGGCCGGCCGTATCCACCGCCACGCCGTTCGCGCTGTCGTCATCGGCGCCGCCCAGGTAGGTGGCGAAGTCCAGAGATGAGCCAGCGGCATCCAGGCGGGCCACAAAGCCTTCGGTTAGACCGCCCCGATGGCCGGCTTGCACGGCGTTCGCCAGTGGAAAGTCGGTGGAATAGGTCTCACCCACCACAACTGCCCGGCCCAGGCTATCCACGGCCAGACCATTGATGAAGTCTTCATCTGTCCCGCCCAGGTAAGTCGCGTAGGCCAGGGCCGAACCGTCTGCGCTTACTTTGGCTACAAAGGCATCGCTATTGACACCCGCGTGCGCCGCTTGCAAAGCGTTAGCGATGGGGAAGTCGGCCGAATGGGTGCAGCCAGCCACGTAAGCAGCCCCGGCCGCATCCACCGCTACTGCCA
>JBFMFT010000194.1:0-9060 GCA_040751925.1 Chloroflexota bacterium | reverse complement strand
CTGGTAAACTTTCCAGCCACAGATGCCCCAGCACAGGGCCATGGCCGCCAGAAAAAGAATGAGAGCCACGATGGCCGCTGCCTGGCGGCCGAAAAGGGGAATCACCACGATGGCCACCAGCGGCAGGCTGCACAGCCACAAGAAAAGGGCCAGGGCCATTTCTTCCGACTGAAAACCAAGTCGTCTGAACAGAGTGCGGCCTCTTTCCAGTTGAGCCTTAAACACGTGTTCCTCCAGGGCAATGACCAATTGTTCATTGTTCATTGCTCATTGTTCATTGTTCATTGTCCATTTCTTGACGCGGGCGGTGACAATGGGCATGGACACAATAAGACTAAGCAGGCCGACCCAGACGGCCCCACCGATTCTGGCTACCGGCGGATAACCACCAACCAGGCTGGCGGCCGACAAGAATAGCAGGGCCGCGCCAATGGCAACCGGCAGATAGATCAGCGCACTCTTACGCGCTACTTCTTTCTCGACTTGTTCGTGTTCCATTTCGCTAGTGATGAGTGATGAGTGATGAGTAACTCATCACTCCTTGGGGCGGGCTATGGCTCGACGTTGATGACGTAGATCAGCCCGCCCGGTTCGACGTTGTTGTTGGTGACGTGGTGCAGTACATGGCAGTGAAATACCCATGTGCCGGGGTTGGTAGCCGTGAACTCAATGTCGTAGCGCTCACCCGGATTGACGGCAATGGTATCTTTGGTCAACTGGGCTGCTTCCGGTACCGGGTTGCCATCCGTAGCCACCACTTTGAAGAACGACCCATGCAGGTGCATGGGGTGAGTAAACTGACCAATGGCTGCCAGCCGGAGGCGCACTACGTCACCTACCTTAACCGTAATACTTTGTGTTTCGGGGAAGGACTTGCCATTGATCGTGAAGTAATTGGGTTCGGCCCCGGCCATAGGCATGGTAGGGTACGTCTCCCCGTCAGGGCCAATCGTCCACTCGCTCAACATCAACATTTCGTCTACGGCCGGTGGTGCCGCCTCCGCCGTCTGGGGGTCAATGATGAACGGCGCATACAGACCCAGCGGGATTTGCTCGTCAGTGTTGACGTGAGAGTGGTACATGAAGGTGCCGGCCGGGGCGGCCACGAACTCATAGGTGAAGGTCTCGCCGGGTTCAATGGCCTTTTGGGTAAAGGGAGGCACGCCGTCCATGTTATTGGGTACCGGAATGCCATGCCAGTGAATACTGGTGGCGTCCGGCAATTCGTTCTGAATGACGACACGTACCGTGTCTCCCTCCGTCACCCGGATCATAGGGCCGGGCACAGTACCGTTGTACGTCCAGGCAGTAACGTACTTGTCCGTCAGAATCGGCCAGCGCACCGGCCGGGCGGTGAGTTGAAAGACCTTTACTTCGCCATCCAGCGTATAGTCTAACGGTTGCCCGCCCATCGTTGGGGGTGCCAGGGGAACACCCTCACTAGACACAGGCCCTTCCATGTTCATCCCACCCACGTCCATATTCATGCCACCCATGTCATTAGCCATTCCTCCAGGCGTGGAGGCACTCATCTCTCCAGGCGTGGCCGCGGGCTGCATATTGCCGCTCCTATCCATGTCAGGTAGGTTGGCGCTCATAGTCGGAGTTGGCGTGGGTGCTGTCACTCCAGCACAGGCCGAAAGTAGAACGAGGAGGGTTGCGGCGAGAAGAATTGGTGTGAAGCGTTTCATACTGGTACAGAATCTCCTTGAAAAGAATATTGGTAGCTGAGACTCTACGGTCGAGGAGGGAGCATCCCCAGATGCGGCTCTGGTTGAGGTGGCGTCTGAGGATGCCTTACTCCTCTTTGCTGCGGCTTACGCCTACGTTGGATAGAAGGCTTGAACCGCTTAAGCAACAACGTATTGAGCGTGACCGTCACTGAGCTAACAGCCATCAGCAAGCCAGCTAACTCGGGGCTGATGATGAGGGCCACGAAGGGATAGAACAGCCCCGCCCCCAGCGGGATACCCAGGGTATTATAAATGAAGGCCCAGAACAGGTTTTGCTTGACCTTACGCATGGTGGCTTTCGCCACTTCCAGGGCCACCACCACGTCGCGGACGTCGTCTTTGATCAGGATAACGTCGCCGGTCTCTTTGGCTACGTCCGTGCCAGAGCCAATGGCCATGCCTACGTCAGCCTGGGCCAGGGCCGGCGCATCATTGACCCCATCGCCCACCATGGCTACTTTCTGGCCCTGGGCTTGCAGCTTCTTGACTTCTTCGGCCTTATCCTGCGGCAGCACCTCGGCCAGCACACGGTCAATGCCCACCTGGCGGGCGATGGCTTCGGCCGTGCGCCGGTTGTCGCCGGTGATCATCGCCACTTCCACGCCCAACTGGTGCAGCCGCCGGATGGCCTCGGCCGAGTGTTCTTTGAGCGTGTCAGCCACAGCGATCAGCCCGGCCGGCCGGCCGTCTACAGCGATGAACATGACCGTCTTGCCGTCGGCTTCCAGGGCTTCGGCCTGGGTCAGAAGCGGCGCAAAATCTACGCCGCGCTCGTTCATCAGTTTGCGGTTGCCCAGCCACACCGCCTGGCCCTGCACGCGGGCTTCGACGCCGTGGCCGGGGATGGCGTTGAACGACTCAGCTTCGACCAGGGTCAGGCCGCGCTCTGCGGCCGCTCGCCCAATGGCCTCACCCAGGGGGTGTTCGCTGTTCTTTTCGGCCGCCGCCGCCAACCAAAGAATTTTGGATTTTGGATTTTGGATTTTGGATTGGGGCTCCAAAATCCAAAATCCAAAATCTAAAATGTCTGTCACCGACGGCTCGCCCCTGGTCAGTGTGCCTGTCTTGTCAAAAATAATCGTTTGCAACTGACTGGCCTTCTCGATGGCTTCCGCACCCTTGAAGAGGACCCCGTGTTCGGCCGCCTTACCCGTGCCGGCCATCATGGCGCTGGGCGTTGCCAGACCGACGGCGCAGGGGCAGGAGATGACCAGCACCGTCACCGACAGCAGGAGGGAGAAGCCAAAGACGCCAATTTCGCCCAACTTGTAAGGTGAGAGGACAAAGCTAGAGTTCGGGTCAAAGAAGCGCTGATAGCCGAAGAAGAACCAGAAGACGAAGACCAGCACGGCCAGAATATGGACGCCCAGGATAAAGTGGCCGGCCACCCAGTCGGCTAACTTCTGGATAGGGGCTTTGCTGGCCTGGGCGTCTTCCACCAGCTTGATGATTTGGGCCAGGGCCGTCTCCTGGCCCACGCGGGTGGCCGTGAACTTGAAGGCCCCGGTTTTATTCAGCGTGCCGCCGATGACGTTGTCACCAGCCTTCTTCTCCACCGGCAGACTCTCGCCGGTCAACATAGATTCATCTACGGCCGAATAGCCTTCAGTCACCATCCCATCCACCGGGATGCTTTCGCCAGGGCGGACGAGCAGCCGGTCGCCGATTTCCACTTCGTCGGCCGGAATCTCATCCTCTCGCCCGTCACGGATAACGTGGGCCACTTTGGGCTGTAACTTCATCAGCTTGCGAATGGCCTCTGAGGTGCGACCGCGCGTGAGGGCTTCCAGCCAGCGGCCGAGGATGATGAAGGCGGTCAGCAGGGCCGCACTCTCGAAGAAGGTAGCTCCCTCGCCGCCAAAGCCGGCCGTGGGGAACAGGGTATTGATGACGGCAATGCCGTAGGCCGCCCCAATACCGGTGGCGTAAAGCAGGTTCATGTCGGTCACGCCATGCTTGAGGCCGCGCCAGGAATGGGTAAAGAATTGCCGCCCTGGGCCCAAGACAATCGGTGTCGTGAGCAGGCCGATGACCCACTTGTAAGATAGCCACTCGGGGATAAAGGCTTTGAGTGGGCCGAGCATGTCGTAAAAGGTACCCACCATCACCACCAGGCCGATAATGCCGGCGATGAGCAGATTGCGCCCCTGGCGTTTGATTTCCGCCTGGCGGGTCTGCCGCTCGCTATCCAGGGCGTTGGCCCCAGCGCTGCGCTCCTGGGCTTCGTAGCCCACCTCGCGCACGGCTCGCTTCATAGCCCCGGCCGTGACTACCCCCGGCACGTAGGTGGCACGAGCCGTACCCAGTCCCAGGTTGACCACCGCCTCTCTTACGCCTGCCAGTTCTTGGAGCGCGCCTTCCACGTGGGCTACACAGGAGGCGCAGGTCATACCAGTGACCTGGAGGGTCAGTTCGGCCGTCGGTACAGCGTAGCCCACCTCGTCGACGGCGTGGATCATATTGGCCAGGGTGGCCCGGCCGGGGTCGTAAGTCAGGCTGGCCTTGTTGGTAGCCAGGTTGACGGCGACATTGGTGACACCGGGCAATTCTTTCAGCGCGCCTTCGACGTGCGACACGCACGAGGCACAAGACATACCCTGGATGGGTAAAGTGAGGGATTGGACAGAATCAGTCATAGGGATTCCTTCTCGTCAAACTACCCCTCCAGAGAACTACCAGGCATAGGCAACCAGCGACTCCTCTGGCGCAACGGAGACCAGCAGCGATGTCTCTCCCAGGACGGCCGTGACTTGCTCAACTAGGTGAGGGTCAGGCATGATCGTAGCGTCGTGGACAATCTGGGCCCAGGTGCGGCCGTCACAGCTATGGGCAGTGAGGGTGACTGGCTCGGCCGTCTCACCGTAGACCAGCAGGACGACGTATTGGCAACTGCATTGGGCCGTGCCGTGATGGGGGCAGGGGCAACCACCGTACGCGGCCAGGGCCGAGCGCAGATCGAAGCCGCGCACCACGTAGAAGCCACGCCGGGCGAGAGCCGTTACCAGCTCTCCCACAATGTCCTCGGGCTTCGAGTCAAGCACAATGCCATCATTCATGGCCTTCACCTGTCAACAAGTCTAGCGAGGAGAAGGGATTGTACCTAGCGCTATTTAGCCGGTTCAATATACGCCAAATGGCTTATGGCAGTGCAGAGGTCTCCCGCTATTAAACCCACAAAATCCCGCTGACCCACCGGGAGGAGCGAGGCACGCCCACGTGCCAGGCCTAATCCTCAACCCCTAACCCTCAGACCCCAAAGGTAGGCGCAGTTCAATCGTCGTGCCAGCGCCAGGACTGGATTGAATGGTCAGCCGCGCGCCAATCAACTCAGCCCGCTCCTGCATCCCCATCAGCCCATAGTGGCCGGAGGCCACCAGGTCACTCACCCGTTCGGGGGCTGTAAAGCCCCGGCCGTCATCCTGCACCCGCACGGCCAGTTCTGCTGGCTCGAAGGCGGCCGTGACATGGATGGTCTGGGCAGTCGCATAGCGGGCTGCGTTGTTCAGGGCCTCCTGGACAATGCGGTAGACGGCGATTTCCTGGCCGGTGGGCAGGCGGCGCGGCCGGCCGCTGGTGGCGAAAGTCACCTGTGTACCGGGCGTGGCCCCCAGGTCGCGTACCAGCACTTCGATAGCCGGCAGCAAGCCCAGGTCTTCCAGGTAGATGGGGCGTAGGGCGCGAATCACGCGACGTAGTTCGTCCATCAGGGCGGCCGTCGTGCTCCGGATAGCAGCCAGCCGTTCGGCCGCCGCCGGGGAGATGTCCTTTACGGTCAACTGGGCCAGTTGCGCTTGTTGGTCCAAAGCCACGAGAGCCTGCACCGGCCCATCGTGGAGTTCACGGGCCAGCCGCTGGCGCTCGTCCTCCTGCCCGACCGTAATTGCCCCCAGGTAGCTACGCAGGTTTCGTTGCGCCGATTGCACCTTGCGGGCCATGCCGATCAGTTCAGCCTGCAGGTGGCGGATTTCGGCAATGCCCCCTACAGGTCTCTCGATGGCCTCAAAACGCCCCCAGGCCAGTTCGTTAGCCTGCTGTTCCAGCACTCGCAGCGGCTGGACAATCTGCCGCAGGCCAAAGCCCAGAGCCAGCAGGGCAAAGAGCAATACGGGGATAAGGATCAAAGGGGCAGCCTGTGTCCGGCGTAATAGAGGGTTGTCTACTGCCCTCCAGGGTTCCTCGAAAACCAGCGCCCAGCCCACCGGCTCCACCGGGCTAAAGGCCACCACGTGTTCATCACCCTGGACGGCGAGGTAGGTTGTCCCAGAGCGGCCGCGCAGGGCTTCGGCGACACCGGGGTGTTCGGTCAGTCCTGACTCGGAGGGAGTGGTACCATCCTGATAAAGTAATCGTCCCTCACCATCCACCATCAAGACGAAGGGTTGGCCGCTGGCGGAAAAATCATCGCCCAGAGTCCGCCGGGCCAGGGTAGCCGGGGCAAAGACCCCCACGGCCGTTGGCCCATCCGCAGCGGCCGCCACTAACGTCATCATTGCGCCGCCACTAGAATCCGCAAAGGCGGCCGAAAACTGCGCCTCTCCTTGCCGGCTCGTCTGGGCCAGAAGTTCAGCCACCGGCCTGCTCTGCCAGCTTGCCGCCGGGCTCGTCGCCGCCAGCAACGCGCCACCGGCCGTAAACAGGGCCAGGCCGCCCTCAAAGTCCGGTTGGAGGAAGACGTAGCTGGCAAGTAAAGAAGCGGGATCGGGCGTGGCAGCGGCCGACAGGGCCAGCCCTTGTATGGCCGCGGCGCGGTGGTTGAGTTGTTCGGTAATGGCGGCCGCGGCGGCCCGGGCCGCCCGTTGGTCGCGCTCGCCGACCAGAACCCGCATAGCCCGGCCGTGCAGGGTTAAACTGCCTAGAGGGATAGCAATGAGCAGGATAGTGAGCGGCAAAACAACGAATATAGCTAATTGGACTGTCAACCCCCGCCCAGGCAAGCCTTTCATGCCGGCTCCCCTATCGTGGGTGGAATCCAGCCCAGGGCCACCCCCCGCATGACCGCCTCGGTGCGGCTGGCGACGTTGAGCTTGGCATAGATTTTTGCCAGATGGCCCTGCACCGTGCGGTCGCTGATGGACAACTCGACGGCAATGGCCTTGTTGGTGTAGCCTTTGGCGGCCAGGCGCAGCACCTCTAGTTCACGGTCCGTCAGGGATTCGACGTAGCCCCCGGTTGGATGGGTTTCTGGCTCGACCAGTTGCGCCATGACTTTGCCTACGATAGCCCGATCAAGAACAGACTGGCCTTCGTAGACGGCGTGGATGGCGGCCACGATTTCCTGCGCGTCGGCCGTCTTCAGCACGTAACCATTGGCGCCTGCTTGCAACACGGCTTTGACGTAAGGGGGGTCGTCGAAGGCTGTTAAGATGAGGACACCCACCGGCAGGCGTTCGGCGCGAATGGCCCGCGTGACTTCGATGCCAGACTGACCTGGCATTTGGATGTCCAGCACAGCTACATCCGGCCGCCGCTCGCGGATGAGTCGCAGGGCTGCCAGTCCATCGGCCGCTTCGGCCGACACCATGACGTTGGCGTCGGTCTCCAGAAACTCGCGAATGCCTTTACGAACAACGGCGTGATCGTCGGCTAAAAGGACGCGGATTGGACTGCTCATGCTAGTCATTGAACTGCTCACCAACGGCTGAAGCCAGAACAGTCATCGTAAGACGCTTGCCTATATCCTACCAAATGTAAGACTCTCATGCAAAGTGGCAGCAGAGAGCCTGGCAGGAGACCAAGCGTAGCAATCCCCGGCAAAAATACCGTGAGGCCGATACAGCCTTACGCCTTGGCGTGTTCTTCGGCACTGGCCCAGAGTTTTGGCTTAATCTTCAGCAGGCTTATGAACTCGACTTGGCCCGCCGGCCGATGGGGGATAGTCTAACGGCTATCACTCCTTACCAGTCGAACGCAAATAGCGAGCGTGCTTACTCCGTTAGCCAATCATCTGGATAGGGATAATGTTCGACTGCTGAGTGATAGTCAACACACTCACCCGCGCCGCCACGTCCTTGCTGATCTTCTCCAGGGCGACGGCCGCCGGTGAGCCAGGAAAAGCCACCACTACCGGCTCGCCACTGTCCCCGCCTCGCCGGACGTTGGCGTCCAGGGGCACGCTACCCAGGTAAGGCACCTCGTACTCCCGTGCCAGCTTCTCCCCCGCCCCTGTGCCAAAAAACTCCCCACTCATATTCTCAATAATGCCGATGATAGGCACGTCTAGCTTCTCGAACATCTTGAGGCCACGTAAGGCGTCGGCCGCCGCTACCTGCATGGGCTGGGTGACGATAATCGCTCCGGTTAGGGGTAAGACCTGGGCCAGCGTCAGTTGGGCGTCGCCCGTGCCTGGCGGCAAATCCACCACCAGGTAATCCAGTTCCGGCCAGGCCACGTCGGTCAAGAGCTGGCGAATTGCACTGTGCAGCATAGGCCCACGCCACACCAACGGCTGATCTTTTGGCACCATAAAAGCCATCGAGATTGTCTTCACGCCAAAGCGTTCGGCCGGCACCATCTTGCGCTCACGCGGCGGCGGCATCCTGTCCAGCCCCATCATCATGGGTACGTTCGGGCCAAGAATATCGGCGTCGAGCAGGCCCACGCGGGCGCGGGCTTTCGCCAGGGCAATCGCCAGGTTGACGGCCACTGTCGTCTTGCCTACCCCACCCTTGCCGCTGGATACAGCAATTGTATTACGGAAGTTTTGCCCAATCTGGTCGCTGATGCGGCGGTCGTGCGGCACATTGGCGTCCCACTTGATGTTGACCTGACCGATGCCCGGAATGCGGCCGAGAGCTTCTCTAGCGTCGCGCTCCATCTTCCCCCGCAGCGGGCAGGCCGGCGTCGTCAAGACAATGGTAAAAGCCAGGTCGTTGCCGCTGATGACCACGTCGCGTACCATATTCAAGGAAACCAGGTCGCGGTGCAACTCCGGCTCCATAACCGTAGACAACGCGCTGCGGACGGCTTCTTCCGTGACGTGGTTGTTAGCTTCTTCTTTGCGCTTGAACATAATGACCCGTAGTGCGTAATGCGTAATGCTTCGTCCTAATCTTACGCATTACGAAATACGTCTTACTTGCCTCGCCGTTGGGCCGCCTTCTCTTTGGCCTGCTTATCGGCTTCACGGGCTTGCTCCTCGGCCGCCGCAATCCCCGGCGCAATCTGTCGCCAATAGCTAAGGGGCTTACTCAGGCGGTTCTTGTCGTGAATGTGGGCCGAAGTGCGGTCGTAGCTGGCGAGTTCGTAATCGTGATCCATCTTGATCGCGTCAAAGGGGCAATACTCGGCGCAGTAGCCGCAGTTCATACAAATATCAATGTCAATGTAG
>JBFMFT010000193.1:0-9101 GCA_040751925.1 Chloroflexota bacterium | reverse complement strand
TAAGTCAGCAGAGTGGCCTGCAAATACCCCAATCCCACCAGCGCCAGCAAAACCGCCCACCCCCGACGCCGGCCGCGCCACACCCACCACACGAGCGCCACCAGCAGGGGCAGAATCACCTCAGCATACATAGCCGCCTGGTTGGCGTGGCCGAAGCTGCCGGTCAGCCGCATAAACGGGCCGGCCACCGTCGGTGTCGGGCGAAACGGCCGCAGCCAGGCCAATGGTGTCCCCTGAGCCACTTCCAACCAGCCCAGGGCGGCCGACACCACTCCCCCGATCACCAGAGCCACCACCACCCCGTTGAACGTGCGTCGGCTTTTTACCAGGTCAGGCACGGCCAGCGCCAGCAGCACCCCGGCCGTCGTGCGCCCGGCCGCCTTCAGCGCATTTCCCGGCCACTCCGGGGCCAACATGGCTGACAGGAACAAAGCAGCCACAAACCAACCCAACAGCCAGTTTGGCCGGCCGGTCAGCCAGCTTTGTAGGGCATGTTTCCAACTTGCCCCCCGTAGGGCACGTTTCCGGTTTGCCCAACGATGGCCGATCCACTGGACGACCGCCAGCCCCAACAAGCCGCCCAGCAAAAGCTCCACATTGGTCAACTGGATGGGCCCCAAGCGCAACCAGGCCGTCTCGACCTCAAAGGGCAGGCTAAAGGCCAGGGCAATTAGACTCAAACTGCCAAGACTTGACCCAAGCCGCCTGCTAAACGTCGCTACGCGCTTCTCTGCCAATCCTCGTCTATTCTCGAGACCAATCCGTCAATCCTGCCAATCCGTGTTTGCTTTCGGCCGGCCGCCCGAAACGCAGGGCCAGCAGGCAGCCCGCCGTCAGGATGATTTCGGCTACCACGACGGAGGCGGCCGGGCCGGCCGGCCCCATCTCAGGTAGCCAACGCCAACTTAGCCACCCATGCGCCAGCAGCATGAGCGCAGTGAAGAGGGTCACAAATAGTTGTTGGCCGCGAGCGATCAGGTAATGGGTCAGGCTGTAATTCAGGTAAGCCGGCAGGATGGACAGCCCCAGGTATTGCAGAACGGGCCCGGCCGCCCGAAAAGCCTCCCCATAGAGCCAGGATACGATAGTCACCCCACCCCACCCAAACAGGAGGGCTAACCCTGCTCCGGCCAGAGTCAGCAGCAGGCTGGTTTGCCAGGCCAGGCGGTCGGCCGACGGCCGATTTCGGTCGAGGGCTCGGGCGTAAGCGGGAAAGACGGCGGCCATCATCGCCATCGGCGCGATCTGGGTCGGTTCCACCAGCCGTTGCGCCGCGCTGAAATAGGCGACGGCCACCTCATCCAGACGGTATTCCAGGAGAAAAAGGGGCAGCCGGGTATAGGCGATAGACAGAAAAATCGCTAGCCCCAACGGCCACGCCTGCCGAAATATGTAGCGCAATCCGCCGGATTGCGGGTAGCGCAATCGAGCCGATTGCGGGTAGCGCAATCGAGCCAATTGCGCGCTGGCAAGCCGGCGGCTTGCGCCACTTAGCAGCCAGCCTTCTCGCCGGAGCAAGTAAATGGCGTAGACGGCCGCCAGGCCATAGACTGCCAGGTGACTCAGGGCCAGGCCCATCAATCCTCCACCTAACCACAGGACAACTGCGCCGCCGGCCGCCACGAGCAGGCGCGTCGCCGCCACCAGCCGCGCTTCCACCGCCAATCGCTGCTGCCCTCGGAAAACGTAAGCGGCAAACTCCAGATAGGTCTGGGCCAACGTGGCCGCGCCCAGAGCCAGAAAGGCGGCCCGAATGGCTGGCGGCCGGCCCCAGGTCGGCCCAATCAAGAGCAAGAAGGCCGGCGCAGTTAGGCCCAGCTTGAGGCGGAAAGCTGTCTGCACGGCCGGTTGCGCCGACCGGCCGCCAACAGCTACTTCGCGGGCCGTCCATAGCTGTAGACCCAGGTCAGCTATCTGCGACAGGACAAAAGCCAATGCCAGCCCGTAGCTATACAGACCAAAACCGGTCTCACCCAGTCGGCGGGCCGCCCACAGCAGCAGGGCAAAGGTAGCCAGGCGGCCGGCCAATTCGGCCGCCAGGCGCAGAAGGGCGTTGCGGCCGATGCGCCCCAGCCACCGGTGTAGAGAAAGCATAGGCAGCATATTATACGCCAAACCCCGTAGGTTGCCTGAAACCTACGGGGTTTTAGTGACTTGTGCTATAATTAGGGTCGCATGATGAACGTCGAGACCCTTACCCGTCGCTTTGAGCGCGTCTTCACCCCGCCCCAGGCCACTGCGCTGGCGGAGGTCATTATCGCCTCCTACAGTGACCTGGTCAAAACCAGCGACTTTAATGAACTGAAGGCCATCGTCAAAGACCTGGCCGAAGCGCAAAAGCGCACCGAGGTCAAAGTTGGGGAATTGGTTGTTGCCCAGGAACGCACTGAGGTTCAACTGAACGCCCTGGCTGCTGCCCAGGAACGCACTGAGGTTCAACTAAACGCCCTGGCTGCTGCCCAGGAACGCACTGAGGTTCGACTGAACGCTCTGGCTGTTGCCCAGGAGCGCACTGAGGCTCGTCTGGATACTCTGGCTGCTGCCCAGGAGCGCACCGAGGCCCGACTGGATACTCTAGCCGCCGCCCAAGAGCGGTTGACTGAAGCGCAAGAGCGCACCGAGGCAAGCCTGGATAAGCTGACCCAGGTAGTAACTGGCTTGGGTCAGGAGTTGGGCGGCCTTTCGCGCAGCGTCAGCTACGCTTTGGAGAATGAGGCTTATCGAGCCTTGCCGGCCTACCTGCAAGCCCGTCATGGCCTCACTCTGGACGAGCGGATCGTGCGGACGGAGATAGAAGGCCAGGAGATCAACTTCTTTGCGCGGGGTAGGCGTAATGGTAGTTTGATCTGCCTGGTGGGGGAGACCAAATTGCAACTGGACGAACGGCGCACCAGCCGGCGCGAAGCTGAAAAAGCCTTCGCCCAATTGGATAATCGGGCCGAAATCGTGCAGAAGGCTTACCCCGATTGCCAGGTGGTGCGGCTGCTGATCACCCATTACGCCCGGCCGTCTGTCTTGAAACTGGCCCAGGAGCGGGGGATTCTACTCGTCCAGAGCTTTGAGTGGTGAGCGCGTCTGCTCAAGAAGTTGTCTGAAAAGACCCAGACCTGGTAGGGATGTGGAGACCTGTCAGGTCTCACAGGGCCAACAGGAGGTGGCAATGTGGGGACAAATCGCAATTACCTCTTTATCAGCGACCTGCACCTGAGCGAAGGACGCAGCCCGCTGACGGGCAAAACCTCGCCAACCGAGGATTTTTTTCAGGACGAAGCCTTTGCCCATTTCATCGTTTACCAGGTCAATCAGAGCCTCTCACTGACCAACCCTGCCTGTTACCGGCGACCCTGGACGCTGGTGGTCAATGGCGACCTCTTTGACTTCTTGCAGGTGGCGAGCCTGCCGGCCGAGGGCCTAGAACTGCAACAGGCAACCGGCAAAGCCACCTACAAAGAGCTATCCAAGAATGAGCAACGCTATGGGCTGGGGACGACAGAGCGGGAGACGGTGTGGAAGCTCGGCCGCATCCACCAGGGCCACCCCCTCTTCTTCCAGGCTTTGGCCTGGTTCCTGGCCCACCCCAATCACGAACTGGTCATCATGAAGGGCAATCACGATGTGGAGCTTTTCTGGCCGGGGGTGCAGAAGGCCCTACGCGCCCAATTGCAAGCCGCCTATAGCGCGTGGCGCGCCCAGGCCAGCCAGGGCTGCCCACCACTATCGCCTCTCCCGCTTCACAACCGCTTGCTGACCAGTCTGGACGATCTGGAAACCAGGGTTCTCTTCCCAGAGTGGTTTCTTCACGAGCCGGGACTCTTTTTCGCCGAGCATGGCAACCAGTACGACCCTTTCAACGACTTCGACGACTTCCTGAAGCCCATCTTGCCCTCCGACCAAAACCTGCCTGAAGCGCAGCAACGGATCAACGCGCCGGCCGGCTCTCTGGTCGTGCGCTATTTCTTCAACAAGTTAGAGCAGGTACATCCCTTTGCCGATAATCTGAAGCCCCTCACGCGCTACTTGAACTATGCCTTGAACAAGGACCTGGGGACGACGCTCCGCATTGGCCTGTCTACGCCCACGACCCTGCCGCGCACGATCTGGAATCTGCTCAGGAAGCGCTGGCGAGATTCTTTTGGGGCGGAGGCCCAAGCCCGGCGGCAGATCAAGGCGGCCGCCCGGCCGGCCGTTCCTCACTCCGGCGCGCCTGGCAAAGTCTTGGCCGACTCGTTACGAGCCATCCAGCGAAACTTCGGCCGCCGCTCCTGGCGAACGATTGCCCTCAGCATTGGCAGTATCGTGATCACTCTCTTATTGCGCTTGGGGATGATCGCTCTCCTATTCCTATCCATCCGACCCCTGCTAACTGAACAATATGGCCTATTCTTCCTGCGGCTGGCGGCGGCCGGTCTGCTGTGGCTACTGCGGGCGGCCTTTTCATCGGCGGCCGATAACCTGGGCGAGGCGATCAGCTTGCGGCGGGCGGCCGAGGAGGTATGCCAACTGCTCAACCAAAGCGCGATGAACGGCCGCCCGGCCGGCGTGCGCTACCACCTGTACGGCCACGACCACCACGCCGACCTGGTGGAGATTGGCGACAAGGCGGCCGGCCAGCCCCGCCAATGGTACGTCAACACCGGCTGCTGGCTGCCCACCCTCAGCGAATACGACCGCCTCACTCGCGGCGAGGTGCAACTCACCTTCTTCCGCATTATCCCCGACCTGGACGACACAGACGATGGCCTGCCGGCCCTCATGCAGTGGCAGGCGGAGGTGAATGAGCCTCGGCCGCTGCGCCTGTTTGATGGTAAACGATAAGCAGTTAGGGCTGCCCCCACCAAAACTCCCGTACCCCGTTGCCGGTTGTTTGCATTAGGGCTATCTCACCGTTGTCCACGTTCAGCAAGAAGAGGCAGCCCAGGTCACAGGCTTGCTCGTGACCCTGACCATCTGACCAAACTGTGTCGCTACTGGCGGTGAAGGCGATTTCGCCGCCGTCGGGCGACCAGCCAATCTGGAATACCTCTATCAAAACAGGGGGTAATTCCCAAGATTTCGTAGTTTGTCCAGCTATATCCAGGCGCATAAGGGTAAACCCGTTTGCATCATTCTGGGCCAGAACAACGATCTCGGGTTGACCATCGGCCGACCGGAAAACGTCTATATCCAGAAGAGTCGTAAAGTCGGTCAAAGGGCTAAACTCCTGGATCGGCAAGAAATCAGCCGGTGTGCCATCCTCTGTGACCGAGTAGACGGCTGTTCTGGTAATAGAAGATGTGAAAAGAATCGTGTCTGAATCCAGCCACTCGAACGCCGAAATCGCGCTCTTCATCTCCTCTCCACCTGCATTATATTTTAGTAATCTGGTTCCGCTTACTTCGTCCGAAGTAACACGGTATGCAGAGGGAGTAGTTCCCGCACTGGAGCTATACATTAGACAAAGGGATGTGCTATCACAAAGTGTAGCATAACGGGTGTCATCAGGGTTCCACCTAACCCGCTCGTGTCCTACGGCGGGCCAGAAAGCTTCGCCCCCTTCTATACTTTGTGTAACTTCATTGAGTTTGAGGGTTTCTGTTCTTTCATTGAATACGACGTAACGCGGTACAGTAAGATTCGGCACGTTCACGGAATGCGTGACAAAGTACAGTTGTCCCAGGTGGTAAAATGGACTGCTGCGATATTTAGGTTCACCCAGCCCGAGCGGGGCCAGATTCTCGGCGTTGTTATATAAATGATAAATGTCAGCATTGGGAGGAACAGCGTCATTCTGGCCTGTGCTGTCAATCTTCGTAAAGAATAGACGGCCGCGCTCACCACTCCATTCCAGAAATGAGATGAGAGTAAGCGGTGTTGGGAGGGGCGAAGGTGGCAGAACAGTAGGTGGGGGTAACGGTTCAGGTGTTGGAGATGGCCTCGACGTAGCTGTAGGCGCAGGCGTGATTGCGGCTGTCAAGGTAGGAAACGGACTGGGGGAGGAATGAACAATGGTGGTTGTGACTGTGGGAATTGTGTTGTCTGGAGTAGCGGTTTTCACTGCTGATATGGTAGCCAGTGCCCCAGGGGTTGGTGTAGAGGTAAGATCAGCCACAGGAGAAGGGGTCGATGAAATCTGGGCGATGATTGGCCGGGTCGGAGTAGCAATTACCGGCCACGAACCATTAGCGATGAAGTCAGTCACGCTCTGACTCGCATTGAATAACAGGAAAGCCAGCAGAACTACGACGAGAACACCTTGAGTAGCAAAAGCCCAGGGGAAAGCGGCTTTTTTTCCCTTTTTGGTTTTGATTGGTCTGCCGAAAGGATCCACGTAACTAGAGCCAACGGTCAATTCCCAGTATCGTTCCTGGTCTAATTCAACGATCTTCTGGCCTTGCTTTCGGGCATAATGAATCGCCAGCAGAAACGGGATTCGTTTCGTGCGTTTTTCTTCATCTGAGTCCCAATCACTGACGGCTTGCCATAAGGTTGGTAAATCAGTCCCGCGTTTGACTTTGGCTCCAGCCAGAACTCGCAAAGAAGGACTCTTGATCTGTTCGGCCGGAATCCGTTTCACCCAAAACTCATATTCCTTGAGCAACTCCTCTGGTCTGTAAGGGTTATCTATTAGCCTGCCCAGTAAGCAGCGCACAACTTTCAAGACCAATCCCTTTGTTGGTCTTGATAAATCTTTCAAGTATTCGTAAAGGGCACGCAGGAAACTCCGACTTAGAATATCGTCGAGCTTTAAGGCCGACGGCCAGATCACCGCTTCCTCGGGTCGAGTTGGATCTGATACCCTGTCTTGTTCCCTGAACATCCTATCAAAATAAGAGTGCCAGGCCGGTTTGGCTATCTGGGCCAGGCAAGATTCTACCTCCTTGGACCTTTGTTGCTTGAAGAAATCCAGCCCAATGAGGCCATTGCTCAAGATGTTCTCCAATAGGGTCTGTACCTGGGAATTGCCGGCCGCTAACGTCACCAATCTTTCCACGTCTTCCAACGGTAAGGAGGCAGGCCACCGTTGAGGTTGGGCGCGCCAGCCACTCAGGGCTAACAGGAATAACCCGTCAGGTTCCTTCGCTCGATGAGTAGCCTGGGTAAATGATGCCAGGGTAGAAGGCAGACCTGCCAGGTAGAGCAACTCTGGCTCTAATACGACACCCTCCTTGTCCAACTCAGGTAAGCGTTTTAGCCAGCGCAGGTATTCATTTAACCGAGCGGATCGGGTAGAGTCGGTAGATGTTGGATAATTTGCCATAATAAGGGGGCCGATTTGTTGTGCTCAAAGCTCCTGACGGCCGCCAGGTACAACCAATCATCTCCTATGGACGGGGGACGGCGATAGGGATCCAACTGGTCAGGTCGAATACGCTTTAACCAATGAAGCGCGTCGTCCGTTGGCAACACAGGGGACATTGAACCATCTCCAGCATAGTGATGAGCCACAGCTACCAGGATCGGGGAAGCCAAATCACCCTTCTCTATCAATTGGTGTATAAAATCAGGGGAGAACCAACCCCGACCAATCACCTGCAAGAGAAGGCGTTGGGGCAAGTCAGGGTTAACCCCTTGGCTTAACTCATATAGCTGCCAGAGATCGACCATCGGCAGAGGCCGTTGCTTCGAAAAGGGACTGTCTTCATTCTCCAACGTGTGTTCGATAGCTAACAGGAAAAGGGTTGTATCCTCGTCAGCCCTGGTTGCTTTTCGGAATGAATCTACTCCATCGGCCGCTTCACCCCGGACCAGCCAACCAAGAGCAGGGGGCAGCTTTTGTTTTAGTATCGCTTTAGCCTTCCGCCACAGACCAGCGTATTCCTCGGCCTTGTTGTGCCCGGCTGGCAGTCTGGTTATCTCGTACAACAGGGGGAGGGGGGCCTCTTGAGTGACAAGGCTGGCAGTGTTATATAATGTATCACGATTGTTTTGGTAATAGGGTCGCCGTTGTTCTGGGGGAATCGCTTGCAGCCAGGCCAGGGCCCCTGACTCAGACAAACCACGCCGATAGACATCCCACTTCTCATCCTTAGCAATGCGTTGTAGCAGAACGTCGGCCGACGAGTCCTGCTCCCGTTTAGCCAGCAACTCTCCAATAAGACCAGAGGGAACTACCCCCTGCATCAAGGCACGCTGTAACAACTGACCTGCCAGGGGCCGACCTTCATCTTCCAGGCGGACCAACGCCTGCACATCGGCCACCGCCAGGCTGATGGGGGTATTATCACTTGGGTGGGAGGTCTGGAAGGGCATAATCAAGGGCAATCAGGAATAAATCCGGGTCGGGCGTTACGCACTGCGCCGCCTCCCAGTAAGAGACGATAGCGGACTCTCGTCCCGCCAGGCGATCCAGGTGAGGAGACTGCCCGGCCGTCCACCTCCTTACCTGCTCCATCCACGACCTATACCTGTTAACCTTATCTTCGTGATTCAGAGGCAGTACCAGAATTTCCCGCAACGTTCGCTCAATGAAAGGCAGGGAGGGTGGTGAAGCGTTACTCTGTTGAGCGTGGGCCAGGTTGTAGAGGGGCAGGCGGTCATTGATCTTTACGTCATTCAGTAACTTAAGAACCAAATCCTCATCCATGTCGGCGTAGCGGTCATCAGTCACCAGGTTGAGCAAATGCAGGAGGAGTTCCCGATACCTGTCTATGGCCTTCTTGATAATCCACGCCACGTCTGGCAATGGCAACGGCCGCCTTTGGGTCAGGCAGTAGCGCACGGCGCAATCGAACAAAACACTGCCGTCGCCCCACACTTGCACAAAGGACAACTCTGGATAATCTTCGGGATGAAGCAGGAAAGCCAGGCGGTCATGGCCGATCAGGCGATTCTCTATCTGGGTCAGGGCCTCCACTAAACGCTGGTAAGCCATGGGTACTTCAGGAGGTCGCGCCTCGAAAAAGGCGCGCCACTCGTAGAACAGGAACCACTCGCTAAAACCCAGGTCTTGGCCCAGGATGCGTAGCCAGACCGCGATCAACAGGCGCACCCCTTCTTCGTTCTCAGCTTGGGCCAGAGCCGATTTCCAGCCTTGCCGCGGGTGTTCCAGCAAATTTCGCCAGGCGGGAATATGCCGGGCCAGAATAGTGGCAGCCGTCTCTAAAGTACCGGCTTCTTTCTCA
>JBFMFT010000192.1:0-9102 GCA_040751925.1 Chloroflexota bacterium | reverse complement strand
CCTCCCTAACCCTCCCCCTAGCAGGGGGAGGGAGCGCCCCTCTACCTCCGAGGGAGAGGGGTTGGGGGAGAGGGTGAGCAGTTACTAATCAAGACCATGCCCCAATACGTTGCCTTCTTACGCGCCATCAACGTAGGTGGTCACACTGTCAAAATGGATCATCTGCGCCGTCTGTTTGCCGCGATGGGGTTCGCCAACGTGGAGACTTTTATCGCCAGCGGTAACGTCATCTTCGAGGCGACGGCCGCCAGCCCCAGGGATCTCGAACAAAAGATAGGAGCCTCTTTGCAGGAAAGCCTGGGCTACAGTGTGGCGACCTTTATCCGAACGACGGCAGAACTGGCGGCCATTGCCAGTTACCAACCCTTCCCGGCCGCCGAACTAAATGCCGAGGGCCACACGCTCTACGTCGCCTTCCTGACTGACCCGCCCAGGGAGGAAGCCAGGCAGAAGCTATTGGCCTTCACCTCGGCCGACGACGAATTTCACGTTGCCGGCCGCGAAGTCTATTGGCTCTGTCGCACGAGGATGAGCGAGTCTGCGTTCTCCGGCGCGCTACTTGAAAAGACCCTCAACATGCCGGCCACCCTCCGCAACGCCACGACTATCAAAAAGATTGCCGCCAAATACTCGTGATGGGAAGGCTTTGGAACGCCCGACTTTCGCCCCCACCATTCCGTGTGGGTCACGCCTGCCACTATGGGTTGAGGCGGATTCTATTAGCGGCGAAAAATACGGATGACGATGTTTAGGAGAATGGTACCCAGGATGCTGATGAGGATCATGGTCGCCAGGGGGAAGTAAATCTTGAAGTTCTCCCCTTCGTAGCGCAAGTCGCCCGGCAGGTTGCCCAGCCAGGGCAGGTGGCGGGCCGCCAACAGGAGGGCCAGCCCGGCGAAGGCAATCACCAGGCCAATGATGATCAGCAACCGGCCGAAATCTGCCATAACCCCCATTGTACTACGGGACAGGGGCAACAACAAGGTAGCCATTCATCACCCCATTACCTGACATTTGTCACTAGCCGGCCGCCCCCTTTTCCTTTACGATCCATGAAGATGCGGATAATTGCGCGAGGTGAAGAACATGAAAGTAATCATTGACCGCGACTTATGTGACGCCAGCCTGCCCTATTGCCAGCGCTGTTCGGCCGCCTTCATTCGCTTCCCCCAGGGACATGACCGGATGTGCATCCGGGACATCCAGGAGGATGGCAAGGATACCTTGACGATTGAAATGCACACGGAGGGCCGCACGCTGGAGATTGAGCTGACCGACGAAGAGCGCGAACTAGCCAGCATTGAGGGGTGGGAAGTGTTGGCTAACTTCGACCCGGCTCTCTTCCGTACTGGGGCGATGGAACACTGGCATCAAATCCGGTCGCTCCCTATCAACCCATAAAAAGGCGCCCCTTAAGGGGCGCCTTTTGAGTGGAGATGGCGGGAATCGAACCCGCGTCCGAAAAATTCGGCCGCCAGACTTCTACAAGCTTAGTCGGCCCTTTATTTAACCAGAACTGCCCCGGCCGACTGGGTCATGCCCTGGCTGGCCGATGGCCCCCTAAAGGGCCCCTTACCCTCCTCTATCGGCGTCGAGGAGTAGCACGTTGACCTTTATGACACCTGACTCTCACCTGGTCAACGAGCAGGTCAGGCAGGCGCGACCCCTTCTTGGGGTCTAGCTCTCTCGCGCTACACTAGGCAGCGAGGGGGAGAGCGTTATAAGCGACAGTGCGATTGGCGCTTAAAGGTTGCTTCCAGATTTACGAGTTGAGAAGCATACTCGGCTTGCCGTCCGGGACCAGCCTTCCCCGTCGAAGCCTGTCATCCCCAGACATAACCATAGTATAGCATAAAAGGGGGCGGCCGTCGAATCCTCCTGGAGGTTCCGAGCCTCCGGGGGGTTGTCCCAATTACACCCCACTTAGACTGGCCGCAACGGCCTCACCGATTGTTGCCGGGGAGATGTCGCCGGCCGCCGGCCGCCCACCTCCACGTACCGCCAGGTCTGCTTCGATGCGCTGTCGAAACGCTTCAATATCCCGCCTGGCCTGCTTCGCCATCCTCGGAAGCCCCACGTTGCAGAGCAGGCGGCCGAACAGAGGGCCGGCCGTGGCTTTGCTAATCGTTTGGACTAAAAGGGTACCCTTTTCGGTCGGGATCAGACGAAAGTCCACCAGGACGGAGGTCTTCGCAATGGGCGTCAGGTCCTCACTGGTCATCTGCTCAAAGGGCTGCCACTGCACAATAGTCTGGGTGGTGACACGGTCGCCGTGGAAACATTGAAAGACGCTGCCGGGGGCAACGCGGCCGTGCGCCCGGTTGAGGACCCGTTGCCGGTCAGAACCCATCAGCGTGGTGCGGAATTCCGGTTGACTCAGGTAATCCCACACCAGTTCGGGCGGCATGGCAACTTCCCCCTCCACTCGCAAGGCGATTTGCCCTGGTGGGATGGTGATGCGTGTGGCGGCTCGTTTCTCCTCCCATATTGGGTGCATATCCTGTACCCATACTGCCACCTCGCCCAGATGCTCGTATTGCTCCCGGTGCCCCACCAGCTTCTCACAGAACTGCTCCAACCCAAGCTGCCGGATAGCGGTGTTGGTGAAGATCGTATAGGCCCGAAAACCGGTCTGCTCGGTGACGTGATTCTTGAGCAGCCGGTGGATCAGGTTGACGTCGCTGCCCACCAGTTCATCGTGGCCCCCCAGGCGCTGTAGGCCAAACGTGCCATAGTGGAGGAAAAACTTGAGGTCGAGCGAGGGAATGTTGGCGCAGGCATTACATCGGCAGGTATTATTCATCACCATCAGCTCAATGGCCCGCCGGAAGGCGACGTAGGTGTTTTCCAGCATTTCTATAAAGGTCTGGCCTTGCGGCGCGCTGTCCCGCAGCGCGTAGCTGATGACGGCATCGCCGGCCAGGCGAGAGATGACCAGCGGCGGCCGTGTGTTGTCAATTAGCAGCTCTAACAACGCCTGCAGGACACTCTGGGCGTGCTCCAATTCGGATTGGCTCAGGTACATGGTGTAGCCTGTGATGTCAGCGACGAGAAGAAAGCCTTGTTGCGGGGTGGACATAAACACCTCCACTGTTAGAGGCGCGTCACCCTTTCCGAAGTGCGACGCACCCGACCGTTACTTCAGCCAGTCCAGCAGACGGTAATAGAAAGCGGCGAAGGGGAGGAACCACGGCCGGTGGCGGTAGAAAAAGTGCGTCTCGTGGGGAATTTCGGCAAAGGGGCTGCGCGTCTTCTTGCCGGCCAACAGCAACCCCACCTCTGTCCCGAGGTAGGTGGCAATGGAAACCCCATGCCCACAATAGCCCAGGGCGTAATGAACCCCATCCAGCCGGCCGATGTGCGGCATCAGGTCAAAAGTCAATCCCAACTGGCCCGTCCAGGAGTGCGTCAGGCGCACGCCGCGCAGGTCTGGGAAGACCTCGACCATCCGCTTGTGCAGACGGCGCGCGCTTTCCTGCAAATCCAGGCTGGTACTCAGGTTGTTCCGGCCGCCAAAGAGCATCCGGCCGTCCGGCGTCAGGCGAAAGTAATTTAGAAACCACCGGGAATCGTACATCATCCGCCCTTTCGGACTTAACTTCTTCTGCAAGGCCGGGGCCAGTGGCTCCGTAATGATAATGTAACTGCCCCCCGGAAAGATTCGCGGCTTGAGGGAGGGCAAAAGGTGGTCAGTATAACCATTGGTTGCCACCAATACTTCCGAGGCCACCACTGGTCCCTGGCTGGTGTGGACGTTGAAGACCTGGTGGCCCTTTTCGACGTGGGTGACGGCCGTATTCTCGCACAACTGCGCGCCATGGCCGGCCACCGCTCGCGCCAGGCCAAAGACGTAGCGGGCCGGGTGCAAGCCCGCGCTCAACTCGTCCACCATCCCCCCATAAAAGGCGTTGGAGCCAATCTCGTCGCGCAGATCGGCCGGGGAGACCAGGTACATCGTGTGGCCCAGTTCCCGCTTGAACCAGGCCACCCGTTCTTTCATCTTCTCAAAATGGGAGGGTTTGGCGGCCAGGGCCACGTGGCCCTTTCGCAAGAAGTGACATTCTAGCTCCTCCTCGGCCACGATTTCGCCAATCAAGTCAATCGCGTCTAATGAGGCTTCCCAGAAGGCCCGGCCGAGTTCCTTGCCATAGCGCTCGACCATGACCGGGGCGGCCGCTTTGATGCCGGTGGTAGCCATGCCACCATTGCGCGAACTGGCCCCCCAGCCAATGGTGTGTTGTTCCAGGACGGCCACGCTGGCCCCGTTCTTCGCCAGCACGCGCGCTGCGTTGAGGCCGGTGTAGCCGCCGCCGACGATGGCCACGTCTACCCGCGATGGCAGCGGCGAGATGGGCAGGTCGGCCGGCCGGGGAAAGTCATCCGTCCAAAAAGGGGTAGTTTTCACTGGGAAGTGATGGGTGATGCGTGATGAGTGATGAGTAACTCATCACTCATTACTCATGACTCGTTACTGACCAGCGCTGCTGACGATGATGCGGCCGGTCTGGCCGGCGTGCAGGGTGCAGTAATAGTTGTACGTTCCGGCGGCCGTCGGCGTCCAGGAGTAAAGCTCATTCAGGGACATAATGCTGGAGTCGAAAAGGCCATCGCTACTGGTGACGGTATGAACGGTGGGGCCGAAATTCTTCCAGCCAATGGTGTCACCCAGCACGGCGTAGGTCGTGCGCGGGCTGTAACTGTAATCATAGACCCTGACCTTCTTGAGAGCCGAACTATTGGCTGCCACGGGCAAAGCAACGGTAAGGGCCAGCAAGGCTATCAGAACAAGCCATACGACGCGATTCTTGGACATTGATCCTCCTCTCCTGTTATGAAATGGTAACTGCTCAGACTCTCTGTAGAAACCAGGTTTTTGCGCGAAATGACGATGGTTATCCAGAGAAAAACCTGGTTTCTGGCTGAGTAGTTACATGAAATGAATAATAGGCGCGACCACAAACGGCCGCGCCTATTCATTATAGCTCTGACAAGGGGTAGAGGGCAAAGCCTACTTCACGGGGGAGGCAATCAAAAGGGATGAAATCTGGTCGTCCACCGGGCTGCCGTCGCTGAACAGGTCGTTGGCAAAGTCCGTGTCATTGGCGGCGTAAGTGTGGCTTGGCCCGCTGCCGCTACGGTCGCGGTAGACCGTCACCGTCCAGCCGGCCGGCAGGGCAATAGAGGACAACTTATCATTGAAAGCGGACGAAAGGTTATACAGGCCGGGGTTGCGAAAGGTGGTGGTGCGGCCGCGATAGAATGACCAGTGGGAGACCGTGACCCGGTCGCTGAGGTTGTACGAAGCCACGAAGTCGCTGGGGTCCAGATAGTTAGCCTGTATCTGCTGACGAGACCAATCGCTGGGCAGGTGGTCGGGCGGCAAGTCGGTGATGCGGATTTCCCAGTGTAAGTGGACACAGGGCCGGCCGCCTGTCTTGCCCATCGTCCCGATTGGCTCCCCCATTACCACATCGCCACTGAAGCGGGTAATTTCGTCCAGGTGGGTGTACATAGACCAGACGGTGCTGCCATCGGGTAGGGAATGAATGATGAGAATGGTATTGCCGGCCGGGTCGTCGTACAGCCCGGCGGCTGTAATGGTACCATCTGCCACCGCATACACCGGATCACCCAGGTCTTCGTCACATTCGGTATTGTGGCGATTCCAGTCCTCGCCGGTGTGCCAGCCCAGGGCGGTGAAGTCCAGGAAATCCGAGCCGCTTTCTAAGCCGTACTGAGCAGGGTCTAGGGGATAATCGAAGCGGTCAGCGATGAGGACTGCTTCGGATTGGGCAACCCTACTGCCGCCTACTAAGAGCGCGGTGAGGGTGGCGATGGTTGAGAAGAAGAGGGCGATTGGCTTGTGTTTCACGGTTGCCTCCACGATTGGCGATGGGGAACGGCCGCCCAAACCCTGCGGCCCACTTTTGCATTATACTAAAGTGGTGGCCCCCAAAAAAGAAGTAGGGCAAGTTTGGAAACTTGCCCTACTTTCTTTAACCTTTAATTGGTGCAGCGGAGGGTGGTGAAGGTCACGGTGGCTGTCGCCCGGTTGCCTTCGGGGTTGGCGGCGCGCACGCGGGCCGTGCGGGTCACTTCGTCCGTGTAGTTGTGGGTCACGGTTGGGTCGGTGTTGAAACGGGTGTCAAAGCTACCGTTGTTGGTGAAATCCCAACGGTAATAGACCGGCGAACTGGTGGAGTCAGACGTGGCCGACAGAGTTACCTCGACGGTATCTCCGTTCAGACACACCTGGCTCTCGACAAAGGGCGATACGGTCAGGGTGTCGGGCGCAGCCATGACGGGCAGAGCCGCCAATACCAACGCCACCATCACACCCAACAAGATCATGACTCGTTTGTGGTTCATTGTCCTATCTCCTTCGTTTTGGATAACTGCTTACCGCAGTCGCAGAGAACGCTGAGTCTCTCGTTAATTTTCTCCGCGTCTTGGCGGTGAGGCTGAGGTGATTCTTGCTTCCTGGCGCCAGGTCATGCACGATTCTGCCAGGCATTGTAAAACAGGGGTCAGTGATTCACAACGGCTGAAAGTCGGGAACATCTTCCGACTTTGGTCTGTATTCCCCCCAGGGTAAACGGGGTATAATGAGTAATGAGTGATGAGTGATGAGTCATGAGTGGCGCAACCCTCATCACTCATTACTTATTCGCAGCCATGATGGTTCTCGTCAGGAAATTAACACTCTCGCGTCGCTTTATGTTGGTCAGCTTGTTGGTCATGTTGGCCGGTACGCTGGTCATTGGGGCGGCCCTCGCCCGCCAGATTGAAACGCGGGTCATCAAGCAAACGGCCGCCGTCACCGCCCTCTACGTGGATAGCTACCTCGCGCCCTACCTGCAAGAATTGGCGGACGGCCGCGAATTGAGCCAGTCCAACCGGGCCTTCTTGGATGGGGTCATCAGCCAGACCGGTCTGGGGCGGCAAATTGTCTCTTTCAAGATTTGGCTGCCCGATGGCACGATTGTCTATAGTCCTAACCCGGAGTTGATTGGGCAAAGATTCCCCCTTGAGGAAGATTTGGCCGCCGCTTTGGCTGGGGCTGTCAATTCCGAACTGAGCCCTCTGGATAAACCGGAGCAAAGTTTCGAGCGCGAGTCCTGGGATAACCTGATTGAAACCTACGCCCCTGTCTGGCGGCAGGGCGGCGACCAGGTGATCGCTGTTACCGAGTTTTACCAGACGCCGGAGAGCCTGGAGGCAGACATTCGGCAAGCGCAACTCAATGGCTGGTTGGTGGTCGGGGCTGTCATGCTGGTCGTTTACCTGACCCTGACGGGTATCGTCGGCCGGGCCAGCCAGACCCTCATCGCCCAGCAGGCTAAATTGGAAGAGAACGTCCATCAGTTAAGCATCCTCCTCCAACAAAACCGAGAGTTACACGAACGAGTGCGGCGGGCAGCCGCCCACACGACCGCCCTCAACGAGCGCTACCTGCGGCGCATCTCGGCCGACTTGCACGATGGCCCCGCCCAAGACCTGGCCCTGGCCCTCCTGCGGATTGGCAATCTACCCGACCCTTGTCCCATCTGCATCTCCTCTGCTCCCGACGGCGGCGCGGCCGTCACGAAGGATATGAATACCGTGCGGACG
This sequence comes from Chloroflexota bacterium, assembly GCA_040751925.1. GTDB lineage: Bacteria > Chloroflexota > Anaerolineae > Promineifilales > Promineifilaceae > JBFMFT01. The sequence continues at coordinate 1,491 of JBFMFT010000192.1, read as the reverse complement.
GCCGTCGAATCAGCCCTGGCCGAATTGCGGGAGATTTCGGCCGGACTGCGCCTGCCGGAGATCGCTTCGATCTCGCCGGCCGAGACGGCCCGGCGGGCCGTCCGCGACTACGAACAAAAGACGAAAGTAGAAGTCACGCTACAACTAGGCGACCTGCCGGCCGAAGCCTCCCTACCCGTCAAAATCACCCTCTATCGGGTCTTGAAGGAGGCCCTGGCGAATGGCTACCGCCACGCGGGCGGCCAGGGCCAGACTATCCACGTGGCGGCCAGCGACGGCGAGTTACTGATAGAAGTGTCCGACGTGGGTGGCGGCTTTGACCCCCATTCGGTCCCCCTCAACGGGCACCTGGGCCTGGTGAGTATGCGCGAACGGGTGGAGGTATTGGGCGGCCGGTTCGAGGTGGATAGCCGGCCCGGCCGGGGGACGACTATTCGCGCCGTTCTACCATTGGCCGTACCAGAAGTCAACAACGGATAAAGAAACTAGGTTTCCAAAGCAGAAACCGAGTTTCTACGTCAACTATGACTGAACCATTACGGATTCTGATTGCCGATGACCACCCACTCTTTCGGGAGGGGGTGGCCTTGTCGTTGGCACGGGAGCCCGGCTTCACCATTGTCGGCCAGGCCAGTTCCGGTGAAGAGGCTTTCCGGCTGGCCGGTGATTTGTTACCGGACGTATTACTGCTCGACGTGACCATGCCTGGCGCGGGGGGCATTGCCGCCGCCCGCCGTATTGCCTCGGCCTGGCCGGTGGTGCGGGTGATCATGCTCACGGTCTCGGAGGATGAGGATGATCTGATGGCGGCTCTGGAAGCCGGGGCGCGGGGTTACGTCCTGAAAGGGGTATCGGCCCGCGAATTAGCCAATACGGTCAGGGCCGTCTTCGCTGGTGATCGCTACATTCCGCCTAGTCTGGCCGGCCGTATCCTGGCGAAGATGGCTTCCGTGTCCCAACAAGAAGACCCCCTCAACAGCTTGACCGACCGCGAGCGGGAGATTCTACTGCTGGTGGGAGAAGGGTTGACGAATCGAGAGATTGGCGAGCGATTGCATCTGGCCGAGAAGACGATTAAGCATTACATGACCAACGTGCTGCAAAAGTTACAGGTACGCAGCCGGGTGGAGGCCGCCCTGTTGGCCCAGAAGCGGCTTGCCTGATGACCACTAATGCGGCACAATGCCAGGATTCAAGGAGCGATTATTGGGAGTAACCGTAACTGCTCACCCTCTCTGGCTGTGGCCGGTCTCCTGGCCGTGCTACGCCAGGCTCGGTCAGGAGACCGACCTGAGCAAATACGAGTAACCTTTTGTAGCCGCGACTTCTCAGTCACGGTTAGCGACGAGGGTCGGTCAACTATACAGCAATTGCTCTAACAAAGCCCGCTCTCCGGCCCTATCGGCGACCTCTCCATCCAGCCGGGCGACCAGCAGACGATCTAACAAAGCCCCGTATTGAGGCCCTGGTTTTAATCCCATCTTCCGTAAA
>JBFMFT010000191.1:0-9179 GCA_040751925.1 Chloroflexota bacterium | reverse complement strand
GGCGGCCGTTGCTCCCCTTCACCCGTGGAACCCTCCTTCTCGGCTTGGGGCTGATGGCTCTCCTCAGCCTGGTTATTCTGTTCCGGCAGCGGCGGGCGATCATGGCCTTTATCCGCGAGCAGCGTTCTATTCTGCTAGTCATGGAGTTGGTCGGACTGGGCCTGTACCTCCTCTTCATCCTGATTCGCCTGGGCAACCCTGACGCCTGGGACGTGATTTGGGGTGGGGAGAAGCCGATGGATTTGTCGTATTTCACGGCCGTCCTCAAAAGCACCTCCTTCCCGCCTTATGACCCCTGGTTTGCCGGCGGCTACATCAACTACTACTATTATGGCTTCGTCTACGTGGGGGCGTTGACCAAATTGCTGGGGGTGGCGCCGGCCGTCGCCTATAACCTCATCGTACCTATGCTCTTCAGCTTCACCGGCCTGGGGGCCTTCGCCATCGCCTACAATCTGGTAGCAAGTGGCAAGGGGCAGGTGGCAGGTGGCAGAGGAGCAGAGGAGCAGAGGAGCAGGGGGGCAGAGGAACAGGTGGCCGGTGGCAATCCAAAATCCAAAATCCAAAATCCAAAATCAGCGGCCGTCGCCGCCGGCCTGGTCGCCCTGGCCCTCTGCGTTCTGCTGGGCAACCTGGCCGAAGTGGGGGTGATGTTGGGGGCCTGGCAGCGGGCCAGCGACAGCCCTATCCACACGGGTATCGGGGTCGTGGACACACTCTGGCGTACGATTGACGGGGGACTGGACGTGACCCTGGGCGACAAGCCCGTGCCGATGTATCCGGGCGATTGGTTCTGGACGGCCACGCGGGCCATCAACGTCAACCCCGGCGAGACCGCGCCCATCACCGAGTTTCCCTTCTTCACCTTCCTCTACGGCGACCTGCACGCCCACATGATCGCCCTGCCGCTCACTCTCCTGGCCCTGGGTTGGGCGGTGGCCCACGCGCTGAAGGATGAACAAGAAATTCATCCTTCATCCTTCATCCTTCTGCATTTCCTGATGGGTGGTTTGGCGATTGGGGCGCTGCGGGCGACGAATACCTGGGACTGGCCGACCTATTTGCTGATAGGGGTGCTGGCTGTGTTTTATGCGGCCGTCCGTAAGCAGCATTCAGTGGGGGCTGATTACTGGTCACTGATTACTGGAATGGGCGCGGCCGTCCTCCAGGCGGCGGCCCTGGTCATTCTCTCTGTCCTCACCTTTTGGCCCTTCGCCCAAAACTATGGCGTGGGGTATACGTCTTTTGCCTTGTGGCCTGGGTCTTATACCTACCTCAAGAATTACCTGGCGATTTACGGCCTATTTCTGTTCTTTGTGTTGACCCACCTGGCGCGAGAGTTCCGCGCCTGGAGCGCGACCTGGACGCAGGAGGGGTTGGCTCGCTGGCGGCCGGTGAGCCGTCTCGTGTTAGTGACGTTGTTCCTCTACGTCGTTGTGCTGCTGGCCCTGCTGATCAAAGATTACTGGATCGGGCCGGTGGTCCTAACGCTGGCTCTGGCGGCCGGTCTCTTATCCCTGCGCCCTGGCTTGCCACCAGCCCGCCGGATCGTCCTCTTGCTGATGGCGATGTCCCTGGCCCTGACGCTGATGGTGGAAATCATTGTCCTGGAAGGGGACATCGGCCGGATGAATACCGTCTTCAAGTTCTATTTGCAGGTCTGGGTGCTGCTGAGTGTGACTTGTGGGGCGGCGGCCGTGTGGGACTGGCCGGCCGTCACTCACCAGTGGGGGCCGACCGGCCGGCGCATCTGGCAGACTATCCTGATAGCCTTACTGCTCATGGCCGTTCTCTATCCGGTGCTGGCGACCAAAGCCAAGTGGGACGTGCGGATGAGCAAGGAGACCCCGCACACGTTGGATGGCATGGCCTATATGCAATACGTTCAGTACGAGGATCATGGCCAGACCATTCCCTTGCGCTACGACTACGAGGCGATTCAATGGATGCAGCGCAACATCGAAGGTTCGCCACTCATTGTCGAGGCTTTTAGCGACAACCCTTATCGTTCGATAGCCACCCGCGTCGTCATGTATACGGGTTTGCCGACCATCGTGGGCTGGGATTGGCACCAGCGGCAGCAACGGGCGGTTGTGCCTGGCTCGCTGGTGCAGAATCGTATTCAGGCGGTCAATGGCCTATACAATACGATTGACGCGCAGCAAGCGTTATCTATTCTCAATCAATATGGTGTACAGTACGTTTACGTGGGCCCGTTGGAGCGGGCCTATTACAGCCCGGACGGTATCGCCAAGTTTGACCTTATGGCGGCGGCCGGGCAATTGCGCGAAGTCTATCGCAACGAAGGTGTGACTATTTACGAGGTGATTAGAAGTTCTAGTGGGAACTGAGGGAACTGGGAGGAACTGAGGGAGAGTTCCTTCAGTTCCCCCCGGTTCCTAGAGTTCCTTTTGATTTGCCCATGCCCTTCTCTGACGTTTTGGCGGCCGTGCGCTGGTGGCTCGTTCTCCTGGCCCTGGGCGCGTTGGCTGCTCCTCTAACCGGATACTTCTTGCGCCGCCTGCCCGACCGGGGCTACGCCTTCAGCAAGATGGTCGGGCTGCTGGTGGTCAGCTACCTGTTCTGGCTGTTGAGTAGCCTGGGCTTCGTGGGCAACAACCTGGGCGGCATCCTGTTGGCCGCCGGCGGGCTGCTGGCCCTCTCCGCCTGGGCCGCACGCCGGAAGGATGAAGTAGGAGGGATGAAGGATGAAGGGCAGGCAAACGCTGCTGTTCATCCTTCATCCTTCATCCTTCATCCTTTTCTTCCCTCTTTGCGGCAGATAGTCATCACGGAATGGGTCTTTGCCCTGATCTTTGCCCTGTGGGTGTGGGTGCGCTCGCAGAATCCAGCTATCGTCGCCACCGAAAAGCCGATGGAGCTTGCCTTTCTCAACGCCGTCGGCCGCAGCCCCACCTTTCCCCCCCTCGACCCCTGGCTATCTGGTTACGCCATCAGCTACTACTACTTTGGCTACGTGATGACCTCCGTGATCGGCCGGCTGGCTGGCGTGGCCGAGCCAATCGCCTTCAACCTGGGCATCGCCTGGCTGACGGCCGGTTCGGCCGTCGGCGCGTTTGGCCTCGTCTACAACCTGGTGGCGGCAGACCGGACAGGTTTCCGAAAACCTGTCCGGTCTCGTCCGGCCCTCGTTTTGGGATTGGTCGCGGCCCTGGCCCTGCCCATCGCCGGCAATATGGAAACCCTGCTGGAAGTCTTGCACGCCAACCGGATCGGGTCGGCCGATTTCTGGCAATGGCTAGACGTGCGCGACCTCAACCGCCCGCCCGATGGCCGGGCGCGTTACGCCACCTCGGAATGGTGGTGGTGGCGCTCCTCGCGGGTCATTCACGAATACCACTTGTCCGGCCGCTCCGAAGAAGGGTTAGAGCCTATCGCCGAATTTCCCGGCTTCAGCTTTGTCCTGGGCGACATGCACCCCCACGTATTGGCCCTGCCCTTTGCCTTCGTCAGCCTGGCCGTCGCCCTGGCCTGGTATCTGGATTGGGGAGGTCGGTGGCCGGTGGCCGGTGAAATCCAAAATCCAAAATCCAAAATCCAAAATGGGAAAGGTGGCAGGTGGCAGTCGGCGGATGTAGCGCAAGCTGCCGGCTTGCCGGCCGTAGGTAAAATCCAAAATCCAAAATCCAAAATCCAAAATGTCGGCATCCCCACCTGGTTGTTCACGGCTTTGGTATTGGGTGGGCTGTCGTTTCTGAACACCTGGGACGTGCTGATTCACCTGTTTGTGGTGGTCGGGGCCTTTGTCCTGGCCCAGTGGCGGACCAGAGGACGTTGGAATAACGAGCTGATTGGACAGGCGGCCGTCGTCGGCTTGCTCCTGGTCATCCCGGCCGTTTTGCTCTACCTGCCGTTTTACCTGGGCTTCCGCTCCCAGGCCGGGCCGCCCTTCCTGCTGCCGATGCTGATGCGGCCGACCCGCCTGGCCCACTTCCTGATCATCTTCGCCATGCCTTTGTGGAGCATCGTTCTAATGGTTGTGGCGGTGGTTGCCCGGCAAAGGCAACGGCCGTGGCGGGTCGGACTAGGAGCGGCCGTCGCGCCAGTTGGCGTTCTACTCTTGCTCATGCTCTTTCTGGGGTGGGTGGTAGCCAGTTCACCCGATGGGGCCGGCCGGGTCATGGGCCTGGCGAACGAATTGGGCATCCAATTGGCTGCACCGTCCAGCGAAGGAGTATTGGCGCGCCTGGGCTGGGGAGCGTCGGCCGCAGCCGCCCTCCTTCCTCCCATCCTGGCCGCCCGCCTGCAAACACCCGCCTTGACCCTGTTCCTGGCGACCCTGCTGGGTTTATCGGTGATGGCCCTCCACTACACCACCGCTGAGACCCCGAGAGCGCAGAGAGAGTTGAAAGACCACCTCAGCGTCCTCCGCGTCTCTGCGGTGAGTACAAACGCGGCCGGGACGACTTTACCGTTTGTCTTGCTTATGGTGCTGACAGGTGCGCTGTTGACGCTGGGACCAGAGTTTGTCTATTTGCGGGATAATTTCGGCGTGCGCCTGAACACGATCTTCAAGTTCTATTATCAGGCTTGGGTCTTATTTGGCGTGGCCGCCGTGTGCGGGCTGGATTATCTCTTGCGCGAAACCAGGGTAACGGGGGTGGTGGCGACGGCCGTCTACGCCGCCGCCCTCGCCGCCGCCCTTCTATTCCCTTTCTATGCCGTCCAATCCAGAGCGGCCGAATTTCGCGGCCCAGTCACGGCCGCCACCCGCCAGTCACCCACACTGGACGGCATGGCTAATCTGAAACGATTCCAGCCAGACGATTATGAGGCTATCTCATGGCTGCGCCAAAACGTGTCCGGCGCGCCGGTCATCGTCGAGGCGGTAGGGGGGCAGTATTCGTCGTTCGGCCGCGTCTCCGCCCACACCGGCTTACCTACCTTGTTGGGCTGGGCTGGTCACGAAGGGCAGTGGCGGGGTACCAGCACCAACGAATACAATGTGCGTGACGGTATGGTAAAGACCATTTATAATGAAGAAGATTGGGAACAGGTGGCTGCTCTGCTAGATCAATTTGACGTGCAATATATTTACGTTGGCCCCCTGGAAATGACCACGTACAACCGCCGGGGACTAGACAAGTTTGCGGAACGGCTACCGGCCGTCTACCAAAACGGGTCGGTGACGATTTATCAATGGGCAGGAGAAGGTGAATAACCTGTAGCGCAATCCGCCGGATTGTGCGGCGCAATCTGGCAGATTGCGCCACATAGAGCAATCCGCCGGATTGCGCCGTGAAGTTGAACAATGGTGGAAACGCATGAATTTCTGTCGGCTGGTATGGATGATAAGGCGCGGCCGGCGGTAATGGTTCTTGGCCTGATTCTGCTAGTGGCTCTGGCGGCCGGAGTCATGCGCCTGACCGACCTGGGCCAGATACCCCTGTCGCCGGCCGAAGCAAACGAAGCCCTGGCTGCCTGGCAATTCTGGCAACCGGGTCAGGTGGCGGCGGTCGCGGCTGGCAGCCCGGCCTATTTCACGTTGACCGCCCTATTGACCCAGGTCGTGGGCGTGAGCGATACGGTCGTGCGCTTAGTCCCGGCCTTATTGGGCCTAGCGACGTGCCTCTTGCCCTGGCTGTGGCAGGAACGGCTGGGACAAGTGGGCGCGTTGGTTGCTTCTCTGTTGCTGGCTGTTTCCGCCACTGGCGCGGCTCTGTCTCGCACGGCCGGCGGCCATTCGCTGGCTATTTTTGCCACTCTCCTGTTGGTCATCGCTTACGACAACTATCAGGAGAGCAGCCGGCCGCGGTGGCGGCTGGCGTTGGCCGGGGCATTGGGACTTGGCCTGGCGAGCGCGCCACTCTTTTATAGCGCCCTCGCCACCCTGCTGATTGCCCGCCTGATCGGGCGGGTGATTGGGCCGGCCGAGGACGAGGAGAGTCCGCATCCATCCGCGTCCCTTCTTCTTGATCGGACGGCCGGCCTCCTGTGGATTGGCGTGTTCATCGCCCTCTCCACCTTGTTCTTATGGCATCCGGCCGGGCTGGGCCAATCGGCCGCCCTCCCCGTACATTGGTTCAATTCCTTCAACGTGCGAGTGGGTGAACCAGCCTGGTACACTCCCTTTCTGGCTCTGGCTCGCTACGAATGGCCGCTCTTATTGTGCGGACTAATGGCCGTGGCCTGGGCCACCTGGCATAGTGAGCCACTGCCCGCCCTCTTGGTCTACTGGCTGGCGGCTGGGCTGATGTTGGCCTTCTTGCAGCGCGATCACCTAGAAAACGTGGCTCTGCTGACCCTCCCCGGTTATCTCCTGGTTGGCCTATTCGTCAACCGGCAATTCGAGCAGCCGGCCGGTTGGTTCCGGTGGCTGGTCGCGGCCGTCTTTGCCCTGGTGGGAGCGATGGTCTACGTCAACCTGGCCCGTTACGGCCGGGTCGAACCCTACGGAGCAAACGCCATCGGCTATCTCTGGCTGGCCCTCATTGGCTTCTTCCTGGCGGTCATCGCCTTCTCCTTTGCCTATTCGTGGGAGAAGGGCGCGGCCGTCCAGGGCGCGTTGGCTGGTCTGCTGGCCGTTTTGTTGGCCTTCAACTGGGGGATAGCCTGGTGGTTGGGCCACGTGGCGGCCAACGATCCCCGTGAACGGTGGGTCACGACGGCCACGGACGACGACGTGCGGCTGCTGGTGGGCCTGATCCAAGAGATCGGCCGCCAGGCGGCCAACGCCGATCATGGGCTGGAAATTCAGGCGGCCGTAGATAGCCCTGCCCTGCGCTGGTACCTGCGCGACTTCAACCCGGCGGTGGTGGGAACAGCCCTGCCCGTTGGGGTACAACCCGACGTGGTGATCACACCCGTCGCCAGTGAGCCGCAATTGGGTAGTGATTACCTGGGTATGGATTTCGTATTGTCGCGAACGGAGACCCCCACCACTCCTACAGACCTGGCTGCCCGGCTGCGCGGGTGGTTATTGCGCCAGACGGCCGAGACGTACCAGCAGGAACGGGTCATCCTGTGGCTGCGGGCGGATTTGGCGCGGCCGTGAAACGTGAAACGTGAAGTGTGAAGATTTATGACCACGTCTTACGCTAATGAAAGCTCGCTAGCCTGGCCGCCGGGCAGGGCTGCGCCGGGCTACGCGGATGAGTTGGGCCAGGTGATCGGCCGCTGCCTGGCCGGTGAACAGGCGGCCTACGTCGAACTCTACGACCAATTTGCGGCGCGGGTCTACCGCCTGACCTACAGCCTCCTGCAAGACCGGCAGGACGCCGAAGAAGTATTGCAGGACACCTTTGAGTACGCTTTCCGCAAGTTGCGCCACTTCGACCCGGCCAAATCGGCCTTGAAGACCTGGCTCTTCCAGATCGCCATTAGCCGTTGCCACAATAAGCGGCGACGGAAGTGGCTGCCGTCTCTATCACTCTCGGCCGAACAGGTGGAAACGGCGGCCGACCCCCACCAGCCGCAGCTAGACGAGCTAGCTGCCCTGAGTAGCCAGCAGCAAGCCATCTGGCAAGCCCTGGCCCAATTGTCGCCCAAGCTGCGCGAGACGGTGGTGCTGCGCTATTACGAAGGATTGACTTATGGCGAGATTGGGGCGATTTTGGACATACCGGCCAAGACGGCCGAATCGCGGACGCGCCTGGCCCACAAAGCGTTACATGAATTGTTGGCCGACGTGTTGGAAACACCGTAGGTCACGCTTCTAGCTTGACCCCTCCGGTCAAGTTGAAAACGTGACCTACGGTATCCCTAATGTGGCGCGGTCGGGAGACCGGCCACCGTTGGAGATGAGAGAGTGGACACAACCCACCTCCTCGACGAACAAGAGCTAGGCCAGATGATTCGCCAGACGTTGCTGGTGGCCACGCGGCCGTCGCCCGGCCGCCTGGCCCAGTTGCGGCCGGCCGTTCCCCGTAGCCGTTTCTACGGGTGGGGCAAAACCACCTTATGGGCGCGGGCGGCCACGGCCTGCTTGTTTCTTCTGCTGGTTATTGGCGGCTATAGCCTGGAGCGGGCTAATCAGAATAGCCTGTGGTTTACGCCGTCGCCGAGCGTCGTAGCGGCTACGGCGACGACGACGACCACACCAACGGTCACGGCGACGCGGCTGGCGGCCGAGACGGAAGCGGCCGTCCGGCCGGCCGCCTTCGCTCCCATGAGCCAGGCCATCCAGCCGCCCATTCCCGCCGGGCGGCCACCGGAGCGGCCGGAAGCCTGGCCGACCCCGACGGCTCCAGCCTTCTTCTCCTACTAAAGATTATGACCCAACTCACTTCTACACCAGACAACGCCAGTACAGGTTTCTTGAGCCGGCCGTGGCTGGCGACCCTGACCCTAGACTGGGAGAAGGCCCTCTACGCCACTTTTATCATCGTGGCCCTGGTCTCCCGCTTTTGGGGGTTGGGCGACCGCGTGATGAGCCACGACGAGAGCCTGCACACGCAGTATTCCTACCAGTTCTACATCGGCGACGGCTACCAGCATTCACCCCTGATGCACGGGCCGTCGTTGTTCCACGCCACCGCTCTCTCTTACTGGCTGTTCGGGGCCAACGATTTCACCTCGCGCATCCCAGACGCCATCCTGGGCATTATTCTGGTTTGCCTGCCTTATCTTTTGCGCGGCTGGCTCGGCCGGATTGGGGCCTTATTCGCCAGCTTCTTCCTCCTCATCTCACCTTTCATCACCTATTACTCACGCTACATTCGCCACGACATTTACATTGCCGCGGCCGCCTTCCTCGTCTTTACCGCCGCCTGGTATTACCTGCGCCAACGCCAAGAAAAGTATCTCTGGTGGTTCAGCCTGGGCCTGGTTCTCATGTTTATCACCATGGAAACCGCCTATATCTACGTGGCGATTTTCGGCAGCTTCGTCGCCCTGCGCCTGGCGAACGAGATACGGCTGGCTCCCTGGCTACGTCAGGTAGCGCCCCAGTTGCGCCGGCCGGCCCTGGTACTCTTACTGGCTGTGCTGCTCTTTGGGGTAGGTTTCCTGGGCCAACGTTACATCGGCAGCGTAATGGAGCAAGCTGGCGCGGCGACCACCACCGCCACCAGTGAGGGTTTTGCCGCCGACCCCAACGAAGCGACCCAGACCGCCACCACAACCACTCAGGTTACTGGTGGGTTGGCGGCGATGCACTGGCTACAGGTGGCCGGCATCGTCGTCCTGGCCGGCGGCCTCTTCCTGGCCGCCCAGGCCAT
>JBFMFT010000190.1:0-9189 GCA_040751925.1 Chloroflexota bacterium | reverse complement strand
TATCTTTTAAGATGATTGGTTGCATTTGAACCTCCTTCTGTTTTTCTTTTTGGTTTGGTGCCTACAAGAATAACCGATGGGAGGTTCTTTTCATCTCTTATCTGTTCCTGACTTTGGAATTACCCTGTAGGATATGGCGCGAAGACATCCGATGAAATTTCACGCCTTTCGCCTCAATCAGCATGGATTGGCCCGTCTCTTTGGCGAGTTGGAGGTCAGGATCATGGACATAGTTTGGGACCTGGGCCAGGCCACCGTCCAGGATGTAGTGGATAACCTGGGCCAGGATGCCCATTATAAAACGACCATGACAGTAATGAACCGCCTGGTCAACAAGGGCTTCCTGGAGCGCCGCAAAGTCTCGCGCGCCTTTGTCTATGTCCCCCAAACCAACCGCACCGAACTGGTGGAGCAGTTGTCGCGGCAGGTGTTGGACGGCCTGATCGCCGATTTCGGCCCGGCCGTCCTGGCCCACTTTGTGGACGCTCTGGCCAGCGCCGACAAGGAGCAACTCGCGGAACTGGCTGCTCTAGTGGAAAACAAACTCGCGGCCGAGGAAGAAAGTTCAAAGTTGAAGGTTGAAAGTTCGAGGTTTCAACCTTCAACCTTCGACCTTCAACCCTCAACCTCTGACCATGCCTGAGCCTTCCTCCTGGCGTCGCGCTGACGTAGCCCTGGCTCTGCTCGTCGGACTGGCCCTGCTGGCCGGCTTCTGCGCCCTGTCCCTGTCTGGACGCGGCCTAATCGCTGCCCTGGCCCTGATCGTGACCGTTTGCCAGCGAACACTCGACGAAACGCTGGCGCACGGGGCCGATTTGGGCCGCCTGTCTCTGCTCCTCCCTGTGGGCATCGGTCTGACGCTGGCCACGGCCGAAGCCCTACGCAGCACCCTGGCCACCCGGCGCTGGATAGCGGCCCTGGGGTCTGGGCGGTGTGTACCGACGGAACACCTGCGCTACCTGGCCCAGCGATGCGGCCTGACCAATGACGTCGTTCGGGTCAACGCAGCCCAGCCACTTGTCTTTACCCACGGTCTGCTCCGGCCCCGTGTCTGGCTCTCCACTGGGCTGCTGGCCTCCCTGACCGACGATGAACTGGAAGCGGTGCTACGGCACGAGGCGCACCACTTACAGGCTCGTGATCCGCTGAAGATTCTGCTGGCGCGTTGCCTGAGCCGCGCGCTCTTTTTTATCCCGGTCGCCCGCGATCTGACTCAAGCCTACTGCACTACCAAAGAAATCGCGGCCGACCAGCACGCCGTTCAGGCCATGGGCAAAGCCCTCCCCCTGGCCCGGGCCTTGTGCAAACTGATCACCATCTCGCCCACCCTTCCTCTGGAAGCGGCTCTGGTCGGCGAACGCAACGTCGTCGAAACGCGCCTGTTGGTTCTGCTAGACCCAATCCGGTCACTGCCGCTCTTTCGGCCGCGCCACCTGGGTCTCAGCCTGTTGTGGCTTTTGCTCTTCCTCGTGGTAGCCCTTGCTCCGGCCGCCGGGCACGTGCCGTCCTTTACGGAGTGTGCGGCCGCCGCGTCTGGGTTCCAGCAGTTAGCCGGACTGTAAGTTTTGTTGCCGAAAAGTCTACAGGAGTATTCCGCGTCCATGACCCCAGTTGCTGACCCTCACAGACGATCAATAGCCATTGTGGCCAACCGTCTGGTCTATGGGTTGAGCCGCCACTGGCTCCTCCTCTTTGGTTTGTCGTGGGGGGTATTCATCGGGCTGCCCTGGCTGGCCCCGGTGGCCATGAAGTTGGGTTGGAACGGCATAGGTAGAGCTATTTATCTATTCTATGCCACCCAATGCCACCAGATGCCCCAGCGTTCTTTCTTCCTATTCGGCCCGAAAGCCATGTATTCGCTGGCTGAAATCCAGGCCGCCTGGCAGCCAACGACCAATCCCCTCATCTTGCGCCAGTTCATGGGCAATCCAGCGATGGGCTGGAAGGTGGCCTGGTCAGACCGCATGGTTTTTATGTACGGTAGCCTTCTGCTGTGGGGTCTGCTCTACTGGCCTCTCCGCCACCGGCTCAAGCCACTGCGCCTGTGGAGCTTCGCGCTGCTGTTGCTGCCCATGATTATGGATGGCGTCACTCATGCGATCAGCGACTTTGCAATAGGGATTGGTAGCGGCTTCCGGGACACCAATACCTGGTTAGCTGTTTTGACCAATCACGCTTTACCAGCCACCTTCTACGTCGGGGATGCGCCTGGTTCTTTCAACTCGTGGGCACGCCTGATAACCGGTATGCTCTTCGGCCTGGGCGTCGTCTGGCTGCTTTACCCATATCTGGAAAGCGGTTTTACAGATACGGCCGGCCGGATTGAGGATAAGTTCAGGCGGGCGGGCCTATCATTGTAGAAATGAACAATGGACAATGGACAATGAACAATGGACAATGAACAATGAACAATTAGCCTTCACTGCCTGTGACGCTGTGAGTAACGGGCAAGATGATCAAGAATATCATATATGCTTTTGATGATCATGTTCTAGCTGAGGTGTGTATGAAACCCTGGCATGTCACGTTGGTTCTGGCTCTTTTACTCCTGGGCGTGGCGGCCGGTTGCGCCAGCACGGATACGGGCCAGCCGACTCCGCCCCTGAGCGGGCCGGCCCTGGTCATGTTTTACACGGATAACTGACCCAACTGAGCGGCTATGGACCCCATCGTGAATGGGGTAGAAGCGGAGTTCGCGGGCCAGGTGAAAGTAATCCGGTTGAACGTCAATGAGCCAGCCAACCAACAGTTGCAGGCTCATTACACTCTGCGGGGACATCCAACTTTCGTTGTGCTGGATTATGGTGGTAACGTCAGCCAACGTTTCATTGGCCCCCAAACGGCCGAGGTCTTGCGGGCAGCGATGGCTGCCGTGCGGCCGTAACGCCACCATTGGACCGTAATCGTCGAAGGGAGGAGGATTCAATGGTCATTCTTAAGAGTTTTCTGGCCCTGTCGACCGTCTTGGTTGCCCTATCTCTGCTGGCTGCCTGCGGCGGTGGCCTCAGTCTGGCCACACCTACTGCTGAAGTAGCCCAGGCGGAGCAACCGCCCGCCGGCCAGGCTGTCATCGAGATGCCCCATATTCACGGCCTGGGCTTTTCGCCCGACGGCCGCCAGCTCGTCGTGCCGGCGCACGATGGCCTGCGTATCTATGCCGAAGGCGAGTGGCTGATCCCAGACGTACCGGCCCACGACTACATGGGCTATGCTCCGGCCGACGACGGCTTTTACAGCAGCGGCCACCCTGACCCTGCCTCCGGCCTGGTCAATCCCCTGGGTCTGGTGAAAAGTACCGATGGCGGCCGGAGTCTGGCCCAGTTAGGCTTCGCCGGCGAGAGCGACTTTCACCTGATGGGGGTGGGGTACCAGAGCCATGCTATCTACGTCCTGAACGCTACGCCTAACTCTCAGTTGCCGGCCGGAATGCACTACAGCCTGGACGACGGCCAGACCTGGCAGCCGTCTGCTTTGGAGGGGGTGGACACTCAGCCCTTCCGGGTGACCGTCCACCCCACAGAGGCTAACGTGGTGGCTCTGGCGACAGAGGCCGGGCTGTTTCTGTCGGCGGACTATGGCCATACCTTTAGCCTGGTTAACCAGAACGGAGCGGTGGCCGCCGCCACCTTCAGCCCGGACGGCCAGAAGTTATACTTTGGCAACAACTGGCTATCCGTCTACGATCTAGCCAGCCAGCAGATCCAGGCTCTGGCCGTACCAACTCTCGTTGCTGGTGACGCCATTAGCTTTCTGGTAGTGAATCCTGTCCGACCGCAGGAAGTAGCCCTCGCTACTTTCAGCCGCGCTGTTTACCTGTCGGCCGATGGCGGCCAATCCTGGCAACCGATTGCCGAAGGCGGCCAGGCCAGGTGATCCAATTCGGAGGAAAGATGAGCGAAACAGAGTTAGAAAATCGGGACGTTGAACCAGGTTCAACGAGTGCCTGGACAGCGGCCGTTACGCGGCGGCCGTCAACGCCGACGTAGCCGAAGGGCAGGGTTTCGGTATCAATGGGACACCGACCTTTTTCATCAACGGCCAACGTTTGGTGGGCGCACAACCCTTCGCCGTTTTTCAACAAGCCATCGAGACATTACTGGCTGGCAGCTAACTATGCTATAGGCCTGACGCTGGTCCGGCGCTGGCAGGGGAGATGGGTTAGAAACTAAATCTAAAAAGGAACTGTTCAATGACGATGACCATAGCACGAGAAAGAGTAAGTCGGATTTTTGTCGGGCGCTGGATAGTCGCTTGTGCCTTGGGCTGGTCTATCGGCTGGGCTGTGGGCTATGCTGTAGGTGCCCTGGCCCCCGACGCCGAGCCTATTCGCTCGATGGTTTACAGCGTGAGTGGAGGGATTCTGGCCGGTACTTTTCAGTGGTTTGTGCTGCGGCGCTACGCGCCAATCGGCCGCTGGTGGCTGGCAACCTTGCCCGCCTGGGGCCTGGCGGCCGTGGCCTGGTGGATCATCGGCAGCATCCGGCCCCGCTTTGTTTTCCTGGCCCCACCCTTTGGTCTCATTCCCACCGTGATACTTCAGTGGTACTTTCTGCGACGGCGATTTGACAAAGCCTGGTGGTGGCTGCTAGGTGGCGCACTTGGCGTCCTGCTGCCCCGCTTCATCGTCAACCCGACCCGAGAAAGCATCTACGCTTTCGTGGATCGGTTTCTGGTCGGGGTGGCTGGCGCAGCCGTCCAGGGAGCTATCCTCGGCCTTATCTTGGGTATTCTGTCAGGTATCCTGAGCGGCTGGGCCATGGTGCAGGTGCTGCGCTCCAAGAATCGTTCTAGAACTTGACCAGGAAGGCCGTGAGATACATAACCAGGATGCCGGCCGCCACTCCGGCCAGGTTGAGCCAGGTGAGGGCCGGTTGTTGGGTGCGGCGGGTTTCCTTCACCAGCAATTTGCCCACTTCCCAGATGACCTGCAAGATGGCTCCGGCCCCCAGGCTGAGGAAGAGGGTCGCCAGGAAGGGGGAGAAGGCAAAGCCACCCACCCAGGCGCCGACGATAGCTGGCCCACCGGCTAGAGCAGCCAGACCAGCGAACTGCGACAAGCGCGGCTCATCCTCCCGCAGCAAGGGGGCGGCGATGCCCACCCCCTCGGTGACGTTGTGCAGGGTAAAGCCGACGACCAGGAAAGAGCCGAGAGCGGCCGCGCCAGTGGCAAAAGCCGCGCCAATCGCCAGACCTTCACCCAGATTGTGCAGGCCAATCCCCAGGGCGATCAAGGTGGCAATAGATAAGGGAGAAGCGGCCCGGCCGCCCCGCTGCCCGACAGCCAGGAGAACGCCCAGGCTCAACAGCGTGCCAAAGACGACCATTGGCACACCCTGGAAGACGCCAGGGAGTTCGGCCGCCATTTCCGTCGCCTCTAGCACCGTATCCACGAATAAGAAAACCAACAAGCCCACAGTCAGAGCCAGGACAGCGTTCATCCAGCGACGGTCAATCCGGCGCATGAAGGGAAACCATAACATACCCAGGACGACAGGGATAATGCCCACGTAAATGCCCAACAGACCGTAGGCTACGAAGTTTGCCGCTCGCACGCGGGGCGATTCCAGGGCCACCTCTACCTCCGCGCCAAAAGTCAAGCCCGTCGAGGTGACGACGCTGATACCCAGCGGCTCATCCTTAACCCAGGGATAGGGAATGTGAATAGTGGCCTGCTCCAACCGCTCTAACGTGGCCCCTGGCTCGATGGTGTAGAGCCAGTACGCCTCATCCACCAGAACCTGGGCAATGGTCACTGGGTCTGGCCCACCGTTGATGACGGTAAACTCCATCAACCCCGGTTCGGGGAAGATGACGCGCTGAATGGTCAACTCTTCCAGAGGCGGGAACGCGCCAGTGAAGAAGGCCAGGGGATTGAGTAATAAAAAGGCGGCGACGAGGGCTATCAATAAGACCAATGGCCCGGCCGCCATCACCCACTTCGGCAGAGTTCTAACAGGGGTAGTCGTCTTGGTTGTTTCCACAAATATCTCCTCTACGGCAAACCTGACAGGTTTTCGGAAACCTGTCAGGTTTAGTGGTGGATGCTAACTGACGCCAAAGAAGCCCATCCAGCCCAGTTCGGCAAATTCGCTCTGGTGGGCGTGGAACATATAAAGGCCGGGCAAGAAGTCCTTGAAGGAAAACTCCAGGATGCCGCGCTGCCCCTGGCACTGCACAATCGTATCCACCGTCCGCAAGGTTGGCTCAAAGGTCGTGCCATGATCGTAGTAATGGAACATATTGGCGTGCAGATGGAAGGAGTTGATCAGGTCGAACTCAGTCAGGTTGACCAGGTACAGCCGTTGTAGGGTGTCGCGCTTGGCCGTAATAGGGTCGGTCATGTAAGCGAAGGCCACCGAATTGACGGCGTAAATCTCATTCTCGCCGTCGAAGTTGGTGTCAAAGGCGTTCATCACCATCACCATTTCATGCACAGCCTTGTTTTCTTCGTAGCGGTGGTTGCGGCTGCGGGCGATTTCTTGCTCGCGGCCGCTGTACTTTTCTGGGTCAGGGTCTATAATGAACGCCCCATAGAGACCCTTGTGGATGTGCTTCTTGAGCGGGTTGGCGTGGCAATGATAGAGGTGGCAGCCGAAGGGAGCGGCCGTAAACTCGTAAGTGGCCGTCGCCCCTGGATACACTAGCCCGACGCCGATGCCCGGCACGCCGTCCATCGTGGCGGGATGAATCCCGTGAAAGTGGATGGTGTGGGGATGACTGCCGGCATTGATGAAGCGATAGCGCAGCAGTTCGCCCTCAACGCAGCGAAAGGTGGGGCCAGGCACACGGCCGACGATGTGACCGGCACGCTTGGACTCGGCCGACGTGCTGCTGCCATAAGCCCAGGCCGGGAAGTACACCCCAGGGGCAACCTCGATTTCCTTATCCATCGCCAGAATCTCCCACTGGCGAACGGTGCGGCCGTTCTCCTCCGTTACCTCGCCATAGTCAAAATCAGTCAGGAGTCCGGCTGGGTCAAAACCATTGGCGGCGTGGTCAACCTTGCCCGCGACGCCCGGCCCGCCCATGTAGTGGTCGCTGCCGTGTAGCATCGGCGCGGCCGGCTCAGGGATAGTGACGGTGGGCTGGGCCATCGCCCGCAGGCCGGCCACACCGGCCAGCCCCATCACCCCAACCCCTGAAACCTTGAGAAAATCACGACGTGAAATACCTTTACGATTCATCTGAACTCTCACTCGACTTCAACCAATACTTGTGTAGCGACTTTGTGACCGACCACCTGGGGGCGGCCGTTGACGTTCAGTGTGATTGGTCCATCAAAGGGGGCTACGTCAGACACGACGACGCGCGCGCCAGGTGTCAGGCCCAACCCAGCCAGGTAACGTAGCATCTCTGGGTTGGCGTCGTCGGGAATACGGGCTACGTGGGCCGGCTGGTCGGCCGCCAACGCGATGAGCGGCCGTGTCGTCACGGACACAATGGCCCCATCCTTCGCTGGGATCGGATCGCCATGTGGGTCAAATTCAGGATAATTGAGAACGGCCGCAATCCGTTCCTCTAGTTTCTCGCTAATAACGTGTTCGAGAACGTCAGCCTGCTCGTGAACTTCGTCCCAACCAAAGCCCAGAGCTTGGGTGAGGTACAGTTCAAGCAGTCGGTGGTGGCGAATGACTTCCAAAGCAATGGCCCGGCCGGCCTCTGTTAGCGTAACCCCATAATGCTTTTCGTAGTTCACCAGGTTTAGGCTGGCTAATCGCTGAATCATGCTGGTCGCCGAAGCAGGCTTCACCTGGCGGGCAGCGGCCACCCGCGACGTACTCACCGGGCTTTCTGTTTCGGCCAGGCTGTAAATCGTCTTTAGGTAATCTTCGATGGCCTGGTGGTTTAGCCCTTCGCGCTGGAGGGATGAACCGGCCGTCAACGTTCGGATGTGGGGTGACATGATCGCTACTGTTGTTGAGCAAAACAAAAAAATTAGATACTTCTAAAATAACACAGCCTAGCTCTTTTGTCAAGTCCCCCCGGAGAGACCTGACAGGTTTCTAAAACCTGCCAGGTCTTTTGACTTGCTTTTTCGGCATAGGGTATAATCTAACCGATTGAGGAGCAAGCACCCCCAGGTGCGGCCGGTCTCTCCACAACAGCAAGTGGGCGGCGCCTTTCTCCTCAACAGATCACACGCTGCGGAAGTTCACCCAATGGCCTTGAAAGGCAATTTGCGCGATTTTTCGGCCGCCCAGTTATTGAACCTGATTAGTCTGGCCCACAAGACGGGGACGCTGACCATCGAGGGTAGGGAGGCGACCCGCCTGTACTTTCGGGATGGCCGGCTGATCTACGCTGAGGCGGGTGATAGCCATTGGAATAGCCTGGCCCAAATTTTGCGGCGGGCCGGCCGTTTGTCTGAGGAGCAAAGCCTGGCCCTACAGGTACGCGCCCAAGGAACGGGCGATAAACAGTTGGGTCATCTGCTGGTTGAGGCCGGCCAGGTGACCCAAGCTGACATCATTCAGAGCTTGCGCGGACACGTTTTGGAGACGACCTACCGCGTGTTTGGCTGGCCGGAGGGTCCGTTTCGCTTCGAGAGTGACCTCGGAGCGGCGGCCGAGCGGATTGCCCTGGCCCTTGACCTGGACGGGGTGATCCTGGAAGGAACGCGCCGCCTGAAGGAGTGGAAGCAACTGACTGAGGAATTGCCCAGTTTGGACGTGCGCTTGCGTTTCCCGGAGCAGCCCAACGGCCGGCTGCGCGACGTTCACCTGACGGTGGAGGAATGGCGGGTGATTTCCCTGGTTAGCCCCCAACGCACGCTTCGCCAGATTGCCGAGGTCAACCAACTCAGCGAAGTTCGGATACGGCGCATTGTCTTTGGGCTTCTGCAGGCGGGCCTGGTGGAGATGGCCCCCCTGGCTAAGAGTAGTGTTTCACAACCACCGGCCGTCCCGACCAACCGGGCGACGGCCGCTGGCCCGACGACCATCGCTGTTCCGTCGTCGCCGCCCGTGAAGCGGTCAGTGGTCAGGCGGATCATTGAGCGGATTCGTAGTCTTTGAGTATGCAAGCAGTCAAGATGGTGGTCACCGGCCCTTTTGCGGCCGGCAAGACCCAGTTTATTAGCGCCATTAGCGAGATCGAAGTCGTCTCCACCGAGCGGACCATCACCAGCGCGGACGAAGCGGTGAAGGAGATGACGACGGTAGCGATGGACTTCGGCCGGATTACTATTGA
>JBFMFT010000019.1:0-23424 GCA_040751925.1 Chloroflexota bacterium | reverse complement strand
CGCTCGGTTCGACAATGATTTTGAGCCGTGTCCAGATGAAGCGCAGCGTTTCCTTGATGGCTTCTTCGCTGACGGTGGTCATATCGGCCACGTACTGGCGCATGATGTCCAGGTTGCGCTGGCCCACATAGCGCGGCCGTAGCCCATCGGCCACCGTCTGCGGCACTTGTTCCAGCACGTAGACCCGGCCTTCACGGAAGGAGCGGTTGGCGTCGGCCGCCAGTTCCGGCTCCACCCCTACTACCCGGCAACCCGGCGACCGCCCGGCCGCCGCCAATGCGCTGCCGCTAATCAAGCCGCCGCCGCCCACCGGCACGAACAGCCAATCCAACTCGCCCACCTCCTCAAACAACTCCCAGGCGGCCGTGCCCTGCCCGGCAATGATGCGATCATCGTCGAAAGGGTGGACCAGCGTGTAACCATGCCGGGCCTGCCACTCGGCCGTCACCTTCTCCCGCTCGATGGCCTGGCAGGTCACGATCTGCGCGCCATAACCGGCCGTGGCCGCCCGCTTGACGGCCGGGGCGTCGGCGGGCATGACAACGACGGCCGGCACACCCAACAACTGCGCCGCCAAAGCCACCCCCTGAGCGTGGTTGCCGCTGGAATGGGTGATGACGCCGGCCGCTTTCTGTTCGGGACTCAGTTGGCTGATGGCGTTATAGGCCCCGCGAAACTTGAAGGCCCCCACCCGCTGGAAGTTCTCGCACTTGAGATAAATGTGCAAGCCGGTCAGCCGGTTCAAGGTGCGCGAGGTGAAGACGGGGGTGCGGTTGGCGATACCGGCCAGGCGGCCGGCCGCTGTTGCTACGTCGGATGGATGTAAAGTGGTCATAACAGAACGGAGTCTCATACTTCACAAACCCAAGCTACATTAACCTCCTAATGACAAAAAGCCTAGCTTAACCAGCTAGGCTTTCGTTGGTTATTCAGGTAGAGCTATCGCCTCTAGCATCAAATCAACCCATCGCTTTATTAGTTCCATTTCCTTGTCGGTCACACTATGCGGTATGGTCAGTATTACTTCCCCGCCGCTGCGAAGTCTAAATACTTGTGTATTAGATACAAAACCGGGAGGACGTTCGTCGTCTTTCGCGTCCTTAGCAGGGGGGCTTTCTTGTTCTTGTCCATTTTTGTTAAGGCTAACTTCCTCACCAGGGGGTGCATACTCTTCTGTTGGGGTTTCTTCTATAGAATCCTTCCCTATTTCCGCATAATCCAGAGTTTCTTTCACTACTGAAATCACCTTATCCACTGCTACCTTGCTGACGATTACATCCGTATCATCTAGCAACTGCAATCGTAACACCTTGTCAGAGGGCAGCCGCCCATTCTCACAGTATTTATTCACTATATGGCTAACTATCTTGGGCTTTAATGCGGCCTGCTTGAGCAAACCAGGATTCTTTTGACCCTCAGCTTTCAACCCAGAGAGAATAATATCGCGCCCAAGTTGGCTAATCCTCACAAATCTTGTCTCACCCCTTCTTTCCTGCTCTACTAGCCCAAATATAGTCAGGGATGAAATGGCCCGTTTTCCAATGCTGCTATCAGGTGACATCTCAAGATGCTCGATTGCTATATCTACAGGAATTTGGTGTAACGCTTCCCTTTCATAAAGCGTATGCAAATACTCAACACTCCTCTTTAGGTTAAAATAGGGATAGTTGCTACTTCGTACTCTGGAATCCCCGTTTTCAGTTGTGTCTGACATAATCTCACACTCCTTTATAGAATCTGCGTATCTCAACCATTGCTACACGTATGATTGGATTGTACATCCATTCTCTCTGGAAATCAAGTCCTAATATCTATGTATCGCTTCTATGGCGTGGAATCCGATACATGCTTGACAAGATTGCATAGAGAGAGTAAAATCAACTTCATGCTGCATGAAAAAGCCCCTGTGACTATACGTTTCCGGTGTCACAGGGGCTATTAGCAAAGGTTGACCCCCTACCGCAGAGCCGGACTGAAAAGGGGCCAAGTATGAGACTGATAGGGATTGCACGCCACTATCAGTCTCACTTTACCACAAATCCGCTAGAAAGTCAAAGCGGAATTGTACCAGTAGGTGAGAAATGCCTCCTCCAATACTTACGGCTGCCTAGTTTTAGTCCAGTACCAGGCAGCTTCCAAGTAACATACCCTAGATAAGTAGGGCGATGCTGGTAGGCCGCTCCGGTATGTTAGGAATGGTAGAGGGATAGCCGTCCATCGGTTATCCTTCTTTTCATTGCCCTATTTTCCCGTCTTAATCACATCCTTGTACATCAGCCGCTTATCCTCTGCCCCCTTAATCGCCCGCTTAGTACGCTTGCTGTCTGATACCTTACGATTATCACAACGGAAGGCAAATTCAACGTCATAGCGGTTCAAGTGAGTTGTTCTCATGTGGTGATACACGCCAACAAAACCGCGCTGTAACAAGGCAAACCAACTTTCGGCCGTGTTAATGTTGACTCCGTGATAGTATTTAGCGTAACCTTCCCCCCACCGGCCGACCAAGTCGACTCCTGCTAACCCGGCGGCCATTGATGAACGGCCGCCCACTCGCTACAATACTCCCATCCGTCATTCGTCCTCCGTCCTTCGTCGCCGGCCGCCATGTACCCCGAAGACCGCGTTCTCGTCGCCTACGTCCCCCACCCGGCCGATTTCGCCCTCGTCCAGCGCGAAAGTTGGTACCGCATTCCCCAGCAATATGCCCCCAAGGGGCTATACGCTGAGTATTTCGCCTTTTACTTTGGCGGCCGTTTCGGCGACCAGAAATGGGCCATCCACTTCTACGCCCAACAACTGGGCCACGAACTGCTGCCCCGCCTGACCCTCTTCCCCCACGAACCCGACCACCCCCGCGCCCACCAGCTTTATTACAAAGTCCAGTTGGGGCCGTTGCAGCAGTTGGCGCGGCCGATTGTCAGCCTGCGCTGGCGGCGCATCACCTTCACCCACACCACCTGGGATCGCTTTCAGGAAGCGGCCGAAATCAACGACCTGTTTATTGACGGCGGTTATTACGTGGATCGCTTGTACGCCACCTTAAAGGAGCGTGGCCTGCCCGCCCGCCGCAACTACCAGGTGCAGGAAGCGGGCCTCACCTACCGCGCGCCCCTGGCTATTCCCTGCCAGCACGGTCTGGTTGCCCTCACCCGGCCGGAACTCCCCCTGAGCGACCACGAAGTCACCCGCCTGGCCGACCAGATGACCCACGAAGTCGTTGCCAAAGGCGGCCCAAAGGAAAAAGGGAACTGAGGGAACGCAGGGAACTGTGGGAACTGGAAGAAGTTCCTTCAGTTCCTTGAGTTCCTCCTTCACCGTTCATCATTCATCATTCCGCGTTCAACTCGTCACCTGGCCGTCCAACAGCCACTCCTGCGCGCTCACCGGCTTCTCCCCCTCGCTCAGGGTGGTAATTGTCGGCAGGTAGCGGCCGTCGGCTTGCAGGCGGTGGCTGCGGGCAGTGTCCTTCAGGTAAACCTCCAGCACGTGGTCTACCAATTCGCCCCGCAACTCAGCGTCTTCGATAGGGAACAACACTTCCACCCGCCGGTCAATGTTGCGGGGCATCAGGTCTGCGCTACCCAGGTACAGACTGGGATTGCCCTGGTTGTGGAAGTAATAGATGCGGCTGTGTTCCAGGAAGCGGCCGACCACGCTGGTCACGCGGATATTCTCACTCACGTCCTTGAGGCCCGGCCGCAGGCTGCACATCCCTCGAATGACCAGGTCAACCTGTACGCCCGCTTTGGAGGCCCGGTAGAGGGCGCGGACCATCTCCGCGTCCACCAGCGAATTGGCCTTGATGATAATGCGCCCCTTTGCGCCATGCTCGATTTCGCGCTGGATGAAACGCAGGAGATTCTTGCGTAGATTGACCGGGGCCACCAGGAATTTGCGGTACTCTGACTGCTTGGAATAGCCGGTCAGGTAATTGAACAACTCCGAAGCGTCCATGCCGATCTGCTCGTCGGCCGTCATCAACCCCAGGTCGGTGTAAATGCGGGCGGTAATGGTGTTGTAATTGCCAGTGGACAGGTGGACGTAGCGGCGGATGCCCTCGCGCTCCCGCCGCACCACCAGGCAAACCTTACAGTGGGTTTTGAGGCCAATCAGCCCATAGACCACGTGAACGCCGGCCTTATCCAACGCCCGCGCCCATTCAATGTTGCTTTTCTCGTCAAAGCGGGCCTTCAACTCCACCAGAACCGATACCTGCTTGCCATTCTCCCGCGCACGCATGAGGGCGCGGACGATGGGCGGGTTAGGGCCGACCCGGTAGAGCGTTTGCTTGATCGCCAGCACGTCGGGGTCTTCGGCCGCCGCCGCCACGAAATCAATCACTGGCAAAAAGCTGTCGTAGGGGTGGTGCAGCAAGATCGGCCGCTGTTTTAACACCTCAAAGATATTGTCGCCCGAGCGAAGGGGCGGCGGCACATTCGGCTGGAACACCTCATCCTTGAGGGACGGCCGTTCCAATCTGTGCAACTCCATCAGGCTGCTCAAGCCCAGCGGCCCATTGACCGTGTACACATCGTAATTGGTGATTTGCAAATTGGACATCAGCAATTGGCGGATGTTTTCGGGCATCCCCTCCTCAATTTCCAGGCGGACGGCAAAACCAAAGTGGCGGTCGCGCAAGTTCTGTTCAATCGTGAGCAGCAAATCGTCCGCCTCCTCCTCTTGGATTTCCATGTCCGTATTGCGGGTGACGCGGAAGGGATAGGTGGCAACGACCTCCATGCCAGGAAATAAGCGGCCGAGGTTGGCGGCAACAACCTGTTCAATCCACACAAATTTCTGCACGGCCGGCGGCAGCAATTCGTCGGGGTCGAGCGGGTTCATCGGCACCAGGCGGGGCAGCGTGGCCGGCACCTTGACGCGGGCAAAGCGGGTGGCCTTTGTGTCGGGATCGCGGATGACCACCGCCAGGTTCAGGCTCAAATTAGAGATGTGGGGGAAGGGATGGCCGGGGTCAAAGGCCAATGGGGTCAGGACGGGAAAAATCTCGCGCTCAAAGTAATCGCCTAGTTTACGCTGCGACCGCTTTTTGAGGTCCTGGTAGTTGAGGATGAAGATACCGGCCTGCTCTAGTTCCGGCCGCAGCCGGTTGTGCCAGCAATCCCGCTCCTGCTGCACCAGGTTGGTCACCACCCGGTGAATCGCCACCAGTTGTTCACGGGGGGTCAGGCCGTCGGCCGGGGCATCGGTAATTCCCAACAACACCTGCTGCTTGAGACCGGAGACCCGCACCATGAAGAACTCATCCATGTTTGAGCCGAAAATTGCCAGGAACTTGACTCGCTCTAGCAAGGGGTGGCGGATGTCGAAGCTCTCGTTGAGAACGCGCCGGTGGAACTCGATGTAACTCAACTCGCGGTTGATATAGAAGCTGGGGCTGTTCAGGTCAGAATCCGTCATGGACTGGTGAGTGTAACAACGGATTCGCAGGATTTACAGATTTCTGATCCGAAAATCCCGCTAATCCGTGTCCAATGAGTGGACAACTAACGGCCGATGCAGGTAAGCTATCCAGTATGTTAATGACAAACCGCCGATTTTTCAAGATTTTGGTCATTCTGTTCATCACGGCCTGTAGCCGGCCGCCGGCCGCCCTCATCCCAGAACTTCCCTCTCCCTCTGGGAGAGGGGTCGGGGGTGAGGGAGAAGAAGGGGTGAGGGTGAGCAGCACAATCCAGCCAGCGTCACCAACGGCCGCCCCACCCCTCACGCCACCTATGCCTATCGAAACCGATCCGCCCTCCCTTCCTTCCCCTACCCCCTCTCCCTGGCGAGTGGGCGCGGCCCAAGGCGTACCGGCCGAACTCGTCTTCAGCGCGCGCCAGGTCGCCAACCAGCAGCCCACTCTGTTCACCTGGGCCAACGAAGGCCCGGCCGACGTAACCCTGACCCTGGCCGCCGGCGCAAAGGTAGCCGAATGGGTCTACGCCGTCGCCGTCCCCTTCGCCACCGTGACCGACGATACCACCCTGGCCGAAGTCATCACTGCCTGGCAGACCGGCGCGTCGCCTCTCGGCATACGGGTGGTGGATCGCTCGACCCTGGCTCTGTTCAGCCAGCTTTGGGGGCCGCCAGCGGCCATCGAGGTCGCTGACAAGACCGAATTGGCCGCCCGTTTGTGGTCGGCGCGGCCGGCCTGGACGCTCCTCCCCTTTCACCAGTTGACCCCTGACCTGAAAGTACTGCGTCTGGATGGGTTGACGCCGTTGGAACCCACCCTTGACCTGGCTGCCTACCCTTTGGTCGCCACGATTTCCGCCGTGGGTGAACCGGCCGCCGTCTCCGCTCTCCTGGCCGCCTGGCCCGGCCCCACCACCAACCGGGACACCAGGCTGCTGACACGGGTAGCCATGACCGGCGTGACCGCCCTCAGCCGGGCTACCGCCTACCAGATGGAGCTACAGAGCGTGACTACCCCTGGCGCGGCCGTCGCCCCTCTCCTGACGGCGGCCGATATTGCCCACGTCAGCAACGAAGTCAGCTTCGCCCCTAATTGCCCTTATCCCAGCCCCATTGGCGACCCCATCTTCTGCTCCCGCGACCCCTATTTCCAGTTGCTGACCAGCCTGGGGGTGGACGTGGTGGAGCTAACCGGCAACCACGTCAACGATTGGGGCGCAGCCAACTTACTGCATAGTTTAGACCTGTACGACGCGGCCGGGATGCTCCACTTTGGCGGCGGGCGTGACCTGGCCGACGCTGAACGGCCGGCCCTGTTCGTTCACAATGGCAACCGCATCGCCTTTCTGGGCTGCAATCCCGTTGGCCCTTATGCCGCCTGGGCGACGGCCGCTTCACCGGGGGCCCGGCCGTGCGACTACGATGCTTTCTTCAACCAAATCGCCGCCTTGCGGGCCGAGGGCTACCTGGTCATGGCTACCCTGCAATACTGGGAGATCTATGACTACGCGCCCACGCTCCAACAGCAGGCCGATTTTCGGGCGGTGGCGGCGGCCGGGGCGACGGCCGTCAGCGGCAGCCAGGGTCATCACGCCCAGGGTTTCGACTTCTACAACGGGGCTTTCATTCACTACGGCCTGGGCAATCTATTCTTTGACCAGATGGATATTTTGGGGACGCGCCAGAGCTTTATGGACAGTTACGTGATATACGACGGCCGGGTGTTGAGCGTTGATCTGTTCATCGGCCTCATCGAAAACTACTGCTGCCCCCGGCTGTTGACGGCGGCCGAGCGGGCCGATCTGCTACAAATCCTTTTCCGTGCCAGTGGGTGGTAAAGTGGTGTATAATAATATTGAATAGTGAGTAGGAAGAAACAATGTTGACCCAAGAAGCGACCCTCATTCCAACCAAACCAGGACGTTTAAGAATGAGCTACGAGCAGTTTCTACGGTGGGCTGGCGAGGAAATTCGTGCCGAGTGGGTTAATGGGGAGGTTATTATTCAGATGCCAGCTAAAGACTACCATCAGATCACGTTAGGCTTCCTCTACGAATTGTTAGGCTCGTTTGTCCGATTGTTTGATCGAGGTCGCGTGATGATAGCTCCTTTTGAGGTGAAGATTCTTCCCGGCCGCGCCTCCCGTGAACCAGACATTTTCTTCGTCTCGAAAGAGAATCTACACCGGCTGAGTGAAGATAGATTGACAGGCCCGGCCGACCTCATCGTGGAAATTGTGTCTAGTGATAGTGTGCGCCGGGATCGGCATGAGAAGTTCAGGGAATACCAGGAGGCCGGTGTGCAGGAGTATTGGGTCGTTGACCCCCGCCCCGGCAGGCGTCGGGCTGATTTCTACCGGCTGGATGAGGTAGGGCAATATGAGTTGTTTGCGACGGACGACGACGATCGCGTAGACTCAGCCGTGTTGTCTGGCTTCTGGCTGCGGCCGTCCTGGTTGTGGCAGGCTGATACGCTTGATCCGCTAGACATCCTTCTCGAGATGCGGGGGGTAACGGCCGAACAAGCCAACCAGGTCAGGGCCTGGCTCCGGGGCGCGTAGCCAAGTAGCTGTCTACGGCTTGTAGTAGGCGCGTCAGCGTCTCCTCTGGCGACGCGACAGATTTACAACTAAGGATCCGCCACGAAATAACCTGGACAAAACCTGACAGGTTTCCGAAAACCTGTCAGGTTTGAAGCGTTCAGGTTATTAGATCGCCAATCCTAAGGCAAATATCCACTCAACGGGTCATACTGGACGTTGAAGTAGCGAATCTCGAAGTGAATGTGGGGACCAGAGGAAAAGCCTGTATTGCCCGTCGCCCCAATGTAATTTCCCTGGTAGACCACCTGACCCGGAAAGACGTTAATGCTACTCAGGTGAGCGTAGTACGTCTCGAAGCCGTTACCGTGATTGATCACAATCAGGTTGCCATAGCCATAGACGTTCCAGCCGGCGTAAGTTACCGTGCCAGTGTCGGAGGCAACGACGGCCGAGCCTTCGGGCAGGGCAATGTCAATGGCCGCGTGACCGTACCAGTAGTATTGGCTGATGGAACGGCCGCTCACCGGCCAGACAAACGTGCCTGTGCCAACGACCAGGGCCGCTACGTTGCCGCCCAGGCTGGGGCGAGACGGTAACTGGGGGGCCGTCCAGACGAAGACCTGGCGCACCGCCCCTGGGACGAGGATTTGTGTGCCAGGGTAGAGGCGGTAAGGAAACTCCAGATTATTCGGGGCGTAGGCAATGATCTCCTCAACCGGAATGCCGTACTGAGCAGAGACGCTTTCCAGGGTATCCCCTTCTTCTACGTCATGCAGAACGCCATTGATGGGTAGGATGATCAACTCCACCCCGGCTTGCAGCAGGCTGGATTCCTGGCTCAAGAGGGGGTTGCCGCCTAGAATCGTTTCCGGTTCGATGTTGAATTTCTCGGCGATCCGGTTGGGCGTATCGCCCGGCTCGACGACGTAGGTCTGAAAGTTGTGTTGGGGGAGCTTGCCCTGGTAAGTGTGAGGAGTCGGAGCAGGGGCCAGACTGCTATCTACTGGCGCGGGTAGCTGGCTCAGGTCGAAGCTGGTTGCGGCCGCCGTTTCCCCAATGGGTGTGGGCGGGGGGGACGCCTGGCTCTCGCCGGCGGCAACGGGCGTTGGCAGCCCCTCAAAGGCAAAGAGCCGGTTGATCAGATGAGTGCGGCCGCCTAAAAAGAGAAGGAAGCCTACAACCAGTAAAACGAGATGTCCGCTAAAACGTTGGATGGGAGTGCGCTCATCGTCCATGGTTCAACGTAGCACGTATAGCATAGTGCGTATCCAGACGCGATACGCACTACGCCATACGCACTACTGCTTACGTCATGTCTTTGGTCAGCGTCTCCAGAAACTCGTAATTGGTACGGGTGGAGCGTAGGCGTTGGAGGACGGCGGCCGTCGCGCTGGTCAGGTCATAACCGGGGGTGTCCATCAGGTGGGCCAGCATCCGGCGCATGGTATAGACGCGGGATAGCTCGTCGCCTGACAAGAGCAGTTCCTCCCGGCGCGTGCTGGAGCGCTCGATGTCGAAAGCAGGGAAGATACGGCGTTCCTGCAAGCGGCGGCTCAACACCAGTTCCATGTTACCGGTACCCTTAAACTCCTCGTAAATCACGTCGTCCATGCGGCTGCCCGTGTCTACCAGGCAGGTCGCCATGATGGTCAGGCTGCCGCCCTCTTCCAGGTTGCGGGCCGCGCCAAAGAAGCGCTTGGGGGGGTAGAGGGCTGAGGGGTCAATACCACCGGAGAGGGTGCGGCCGCTGGGCGAAACCGTCAGGTTATAGGCGCGGGCCAGACGGGTAATCGAGTCTAGCAGAACGACCACGTCCATACCCGATTCGACGATGCGCTTGGCCCGTTCCAGGGCCATCTCGGCCGCCCGGCAATGATTCTTCACCGGCTCATCGAAGGTCGAACTCACCACCTCCCCTTCGACCGAACGCTCGATGTCCGTCACTTCTTCAGGACGCTCGCCAATGAGGGCCACGATCAGATACACATCGTTGTAGTTAGCCGAGATGCCGTTGGCAATCTCCTTCAGAACAGTGGTCTTACCGGCTTTGGGCGGCGAGACGATCATCCCGCGCTGGCCCCGGCCGATGGGGGCCACCAGGTCCAGCAAGCGGGTGGACAGAATGTTGGGCGTCGTTTCTAGCTTGAGCTTTTCCAGGGGGAAAATGGGGGTCATGGTCTCAAACTTCGGCCGATCCTTCGCCAGTTCCGGGTTCGTGTTGTTGACCGTTTCCACCCGCAGCAGGCTATAGTATTTCTCGTTTTCCTTCGGAATACGCACCTGCCCCACCACCATATCCCCGGAGCGTAGACCGAGGCGGCGAATCTGGGAATTAGAAACGTAAATGTCGTCCGGGCCGGGCAAATAGTTGCGATGAGAACGCAGAAAACCCATCATCTGCTTATCATCTTCAACGATCTCCAGTACCCCGCCCCGGAAGTCCAGACCCTGCGAGCGGGCGCTGGCCCGCAAAATTTGGTAGACCAATTCTTGCTTTTTCAGGGTGGTGGCGTTGGCAATCTCTAGTTCGCGAGCCATTTCACGCAGCTCGCTCAATTTCTTCTCTTCTAATTCGGCAATCTCCATTTGTATATCTCCAAGTAGCGACTAGAATGTATGGACGGCCGTCCGGCCGGTTGGTGTCAAAGGGGTGGTATGATGGGGCTAACGGCGAGGCTCGGCCGGGCGACACACGCGCACAGGCGCATACCGGCCGGCATAGCCCGGTTCAGAGGGTCTATGCAAGATGAATCCCAGAATAATCGGGACAATGAATGGGTGCTATCATTCTATAGCAGGTCGGCCCCGCTGGATTGGATGGGAAAGCGTTAATGTGTTGGTGAAGCCTGGGGAACCTCGCACAAACAACCGATTAATCGGCTGTCACTTCCCGACCCACTGTATTTTTCCTTCGCTGAGGAAGTGGAAAACCTGGCGAAAGGCCACTTAAAGTATAACACGTTGTCTGGTGTAAGTCAATTAAGTTGGGATTAAAGTCCTATACTCATCGCTCGTTCGACCAGCGAGCGGTTGCCGATAAACAAGGGGACCCGTTGGTGGAGGTTGGCCGGCACAATGTCCAGAATGGGCTGGCGGCCGTCGGTCGCCATGCCGCCCGCCTGTTCAATGAGAAAGGCCAGAGGATTGGCCTCGTAGAGCAGGCGGAGCTTGCCTTGCGGCTTGCCCACTTCGCCGGGATACATATAGATACCGCCGCGCAGCAGATTCCGGTGGAAGTCGGCCACCAGCGAGCCAATGTACCGTTCCGATATATGTGGGCTATCCGCCCCTTCCGATCCTTGCAGCCAGCGAACAAATTTCTGCACCGGCGGCGTCCAACGGCGGTAATAGGCGTGATTGACGCTGTAATAGGCCGGCGGTTCTGGTACTTGGATGTCCGGGTGGGAAAGGAGAAATTCGCCAATTTCCGGGTCGAGGGTGAAGCCATGCACACCCTGGCCGGTGCTGTAGACCAGCATGGTACTCGCCCCATAGAGGATGTAACCGGCGGCGACCATGTTCCGGCCGGGTTGCAGGCAATCTTCGAGCCGGCCGCGCTGTTCCCAATCCAGACAACGGTAGATGGCAAAAATGGTACCGATGCTCACGTTGACGTCAATGTTGGATGAGCCATCCAGGGGGTCGTAGATCAGGACGTAAGGGCCTTTGTCATAAGGGATGGGGATGGGAATAACATCTTCCCGCTCCTCAGAGGCCATGACACACAAGCGGCCGGTGTGGTCGCACAGGCGAAAAATAACCTCGTCGGCGTAAACGTCTAGCTTCTGCTGCTCCTCACCCTGCACGTTGATGTCCCCGGCCCGGCCGAGAATATCCACCAGTCCGGCGCGGTTGGTCTTCTGGGAAATGAGTTTAGCCGCCAGAGCGATGTCATACAGCAGGCTGGTGAAATCACCCTTGGCGTAAGCGGGCTGATTATCCAGAATAAAGCGTTCAATCGTGACAATTTTTTGCATAGACGTTTCGGACTAACTGACAAACAAAGCCAAATAGTAGGCCATCGTGACCGACCAGATTAGGCTATCAATGCGGTCTAACGCCCCGCCGTGACCCGGCAAAAAGCTACCCGAATCCTTGACCCCGGCCGGCCGCTTGAGCATCGAGATAGCCAGGTCGCCGGCCGGGCTGACGACCGACACCAAGACACCCAAAACGAGGGCCGGGACGAGGGGCATTTTCAGATAGCTGCCCAGAGCGACAGCCACCAAGACGCCAAAAACGACGCCGCCCAGGTAGCCCTCGACTGTCTTGTTTGGGCTGAGACGGGGCGAGAGTTTGCGCCGGCCCCAACGCTTCCCCACCACGTAAGCGGCCGAGTCGGCCACCCACGTTCCGGTGAGGGCGACGGCCGTCCACTGGGCGGCCAATGACCCCTCCACCCCGCGCAAGCGAAAAAAGTGGCTGCCAATCCAGCCGAGAAAGACAATGCCCACGCTGGTCGCCAGCCAGTCGGCCGGGGCGAGGGGGCGCGTGCGGTACTCGTACTGGTATAGGCCAAAACAGACGGCGGCCAGCAGGCTGGCTACCAGGGCCGGGGCAAATAAGCCATGTCCCCAAACGACGCGGCCGAACAACTGCGTCTGCACCGGGGCCGGCAGCAGCCATTGGGCGACGACGGCCGGCAGTAAGATCCACAGCGGCGTCTGCCATTGCAGGCGACCCATCAAATCGGCGTATTCAATGGTGGCTAACAGAAGGACGGCGGCCACCGGCAGGAAGTAGTACCAGCCGCCCAGATAGACGAGGTAGAGCGCCAGAGGGCCGAGGGTAAAGGTGACAAGCGCTCGTTGGAGAAACATAATAACTGGCAGCCTTCATCTCACCCTAGTCGGCGCGACTATCTCCTTCGGAAAGCCGGCCGAACCGCCGGTCGCGCTGGCTATAGGCCAGAAGCGCGTTGTAAAGCTCCTGGCGGCCGAAATCCGGCCAATTCTCTGGCGCGGCGTAAAACTCGGCGTAGGCGGCCTGCCAGATCAGGAAATTGCTCACCCGCAACTCGCCACTGGTGCGAATGACCAGGTCGGGGTCGGGCAGGCCACTGGTGAAGAGGTAACTGCTAAAGCGTTCCTCGGTCAAATAATCGGGCGAGATGCCGTCTTCGAGCATCAGGCGGACGGCGTGCAGAATCTCGGCCCGGCCGCCATAGTTAAAAGCTACGTTCAGAATCAGCCGCCGGTTGTTCTGGGTCAACTCGATGGCCTTTTTGACTTTTTCCTGCAAGGCAGGGTCAATGCCGCTCAAGTCGCCCAGGTGGTGCAGGCAGACCCCCTGGGCGTGCAATTCACCAACTTCCTGATCCAGCACGCGGGAGAAAATCCGCATCAAGGCCCGCACTTCCCCTTCCGGCCGCCCCCAATTCTCCGTCGAGAAGGCGTAGATGGTCAAGATGCCGATGCCAAATTCGACGCAGGTATCAATGATCCGCCGCAAATTCTCCACGCCGGCCCGGTGGCCGGCCTCTCGCGGCAGCCCACGTTGGCGCGCCCAGCGGCCGTTGCCATCCATGATGATCGCCAGGTGGGTGGGAATCTTGATTTGGGTAAGGTCAAGCGGCGGCTTGGGCCTGGACATTGATCAGTGGTAACTGCTCACCGCAGAGGCGCGGAGAACACTAAACCTCCATAATCTCGGCTTCTTTCTTCTTACCTTGCTCGTCAACTTTGGCGATGTACTTATCGGTTAGCTTTTGCAGGTCATCCTGGCCTTTGTGCAACTCATCTTCGCTAATCAACTTCTCATTCTTGAAGTCGCGCAGATCGTTGAGAGCATCACGGCGGACATTGCGGACGGCCGTGCGCCCCTCTTCCACCCGCCGGCCGACCAGCCGGTTCAATTCCCGCCGTCGTTCCTCGGTTAGACGGGGCAACGTGAGGCGGATAATTTTCCCGTCATTGTTAGGCATGATACCCAAATCAGACTTGAGAATCGCTCGCTCGATGGCCGGTAGAGTCTTCACGTCATACGGCCGCACCACCAACTGCTGCGGCTCCGGCACACTCACCAGAGCTACCTGGTTTAAGTGCATCTCCGCCCCATACAGTTCAACGACCAGGCGATCCAGGAGGTGGGGAGAGGCGCGGCCGGTGCGAAAGGTTGCTAGGTCCGCTTCCAGCGAAGCCAATGCCCCCTTCATCCGGTGTTCAGCGTCTTGTAAGACATCATTGATCATCTTACCCTCCGCTTGCGGTTTTCAGACATCGGATGTTTTCCAAACATCCAATGTCTCAATGGATCATGGTTCCCACGTCTTCACCCATGAGTAGCCGCTTGACGCTGCCCACTTGCCACAGGTTCAGAACGACGATGGGTAAATTATGCTCCATACACAGGGTGATGGCCGTGCTATCCATAACCCGCAGCCGGTAATTCAGCGCGTCTATGTAAGACAGGGTGTAGAAACGCTTGGCGTCTGGGTTCTTCATGGGGTCAGAGTCGTAGATGGCGTCAACTTTGGTGGCTTTGATAAGAACGTCGGCCCCAATTTCCATTGCCCGCAGGGCTCCGGCCGTGTCGGTAGTAAAGTATGGGTTGCCAGTACCCCCGCCAAAGATGACCACCCGCCCCTTGTCCAGATGGCGGATGGCCCGCAATCGGATATATGGCTCGGCAACGGAGTGCATGGCAATAGCCGTCTGCACCCGCGTCACAATGCCAATCCGCTCCAGCGCGTCCTGCAAGGCCAGGGCGTTCATCACGGTCGCAATCATCCCCATGTGGTCGGCCGTAGATTGAGCCATCCCCCGTCGAATCCCATCTTGCCCCCGCCACAGGTTGCCCGCCCCAATGACCAGGGCCACCTGAACGCCCAGGTCGTAGACCTCTTGCACGATTTGAGCGACTTCGGCCGCCCGTTCGGGATCAATACCCACACCGCCCGGCCCGGCCAAAGCCTCCCCACCCAATTTAAGTAAGACCCGCTTATAGCGGATTTCGCTCATACGATCCCATTTTGGATTGTAGATTGTAGATTTTGGATCCTGGCTTTTCCAAAATCCAAAATCCAAAATCCAAAATCATTAAAGTTCCTCGCCCAGTTCGTACCGGGCGAAGCGACGAATAACAATGTTTTCACCCAGGGTGCGGATGGCCTCTGTCACCAGTTCCTTGATCCGCACATTCTCGTCGCGGACGTAGACCTGTTCAGTAAGGCAGGTGTCCTGGTAGAACTTGGCTACCCGGCCGCTAACAATGCGTTCCATAATTGCTTCCGGCTTGCCCTCCGCCTGGGCGTCCGCCCGCCACCGGCTGACCTCCCGATCCAGGTCGGCCGCCGGCACGTCCTCTGGCTTCACGTAGCGGGGGGCCATCGCCGCAATGTGCAGGGCCAGGTTGTGGGCCAGGTGACGGAATTTCTCGTTGCGGCCCACGAAGTCTGTTTCGCAGTTCAGTTCCAACATCACCCCCACGCGGTTACCCGGATGGGCGTATACCTCCACCAAGCCCTCGCGGGCCTCGCGGTTCTCCTTCTTAATCGCCTTCTCCAGACCCTTCTGGCGCAAGACGGCCGCCGCCTTCTCAAAGTCGCCGCCAGTCGCCTCTAGAGTCTTCTTGGCTTCTAATACACCTGCGCCAGTCTCCTCGCGCAGCTTCTTAACCATTTCTGCTGTAATCATAATTCGTTATGTCAGGCGCGTTGCACTTTCGCCAGGGCGACGCGCCTGGTTATCCGGCCGCCTCTTCACTGAACTCAGCGCCGCGCAGTTTAGCCAGTGTAGCTTCTCCCAGCAACCGTTCGTCGCCGGCGTCTTCCAGGCTTTCGTAATCCTCGTAGGTATAGGCTTCGTAATCGGTGATTTCAGCCTCAACTGTTTCTTTTCGCATGGACAACCCTTCCAGCACGGCGTCGGCCATTTTGCCGCAAATCAGCTTGATCGCCCGGATAGCGTCGTCGTTGGAAGGTATCACAAAGTCCACCGGGTCGGGGTTGGAATTGGTGTCCACCATGCCGATAACCGGGATGTTCATTTTGTTGGCTTCCTGGATGGCCGTCGCCTCGGTGTTCACGTCAATCACGAAAAGCAGATTGGGGAGACGCTGCATCGTGCTGATGCCACCCAGCCGGGCGGAGAGCTTTTCGATCTCGACCTCGTAGCTGAGACGTTCGCGCTTTTTCAAGAGGTCAAAGTCACCGGCCGCCTTACGCGCCTTCAGTTTGTCC
This sequence comes from Chloroflexota bacterium, assembly GCA_040751925.1. Lineage (GTDB taxonomy): Bacteria > Chloroflexota > Anaerolineae > Promineifilales > Promineifilaceae > JBFMFT01. The sequence continues at coordinate 7,282 of JBFMFT010000019.1, read as the reverse complement.
AGGTAAGCGATGCGTTGGCGGATGGTCTGCCAATTGGTCAGTGTGCCGCCCAACCACCGTTGGTTGACAAAAGGCTGCATACAACGGGTAGCCTCGCGGGCCACCGTGTCTTGAGCCTGACGCTTGGTACCAATAAACAGGACGGCCCCACCGTCGGCGATGATATTGCGGATGCGGTTATAGGCGTCTTCGATCAAAACAATCGTTTGTTGCAAATCCAGGATGTGGATGCCGTTTCTTTCGGTGAAGATAAACGGCTTCATTTTGGGGTTCCACCGTTGGGTGCGGTGTCCAAAGTGAACACCCGTCTCCAACAGGGCTTTCATGGAAACGACAGACATGAGTAGTTCTCCTTTTGTGTTTTAAGCCTCCATACCCTTCAACCTCAACTGGAACTTGTGCGGCCGTAATCGGACACGATGATCGGCGTACTGGACTATCCGGGCGGATGAGCAACCCGACCATCTAACGCAACAAGCACACCCAATTGAGTCAGAGTATGTGTGAGATAAGCGAGCAGGGCCAGTGGCGAAATGTTTCCGGCCGTACTCAGTGGGAATTATAACCAGTGTGACAAAAAGCGCAAACAGTACGAATTGTCGGTCACGTTTTCAACCTGACCGTCTCTGGTCAAGCCAAAAGCGCGACCTACTCTAATTCGTAAGCCCCGGCGTCACAGATCGCCTGGCCGTCCCCGTCGCCGTCAACCGTGCGGGCCAGTCCACGCTGGTCGAGGGTCAGCAAACGTCCCAGGTGGTCAAAGCAGCCGGCCGGGTTGCCCGCCTCAATCGCTAAACTGCCGGCCAATAAAGCGTGAGTCCAGGTCGAGCCGCCATTATTCTGCAAAGGGCCTAGCAGGGGGTCAATGGGCGCGGAGCCGTCGCCGACCTGATCGCCGGTGCTGGCGGTGAAAGCGCAATCGCTGGCATCGCCAATCAGATTGTAAAAGTCGGAAGTCAAAGCTCCCTGGCAGTCCGGTCCCAGCCCGGCCGCGCTGTTGCCAGCTAGAATCGTATTACGCAGGGTTACGAAACCATCCTCATTGTAAAGGCCGCCCCCGTCACCGGCGGTGTTATTGTAAATGGTTGCGCTACTCAATTGCAGCCGGGCCAGGTCCGAACCACTGCCATAGAAACCGCCACCCTGTAGCCCACCATCGTTGCCAGAGATCGTGCTGTTCAAGACGTTGACGGCCGCCCCATCGTAGCGCACACCGCCGCCCCGCTCAACCGCTAGGTTAGCGGAAAGCGTGCTGTAGGCGATAGTGGTGGCGCTGCCACTGGCAAAGATTCCCGCCCCTTCCAGGCCGGCCGTATTCTCCGAAAGGGTGCTGCGGGTCAGAGTAAGCAAACCGAATAAGCTGTAGACGCCGCCGCCGTAGGCGGCCGAGTTACCTGAAACCGTACTGTTATTCAGAGTAACACTGCCCAGGTTATTGTAGATCGCTCCGCCGCTCTCGGCCGCGCTGTTCTCGCTAAACGTCGTCTGGCGGATGATCAGACGGCCGTCGTTATAGACACCACCACCGCCACCGGCAAAGTCAGCGGTGGCTGAATTACCGGATAAGGTACTCCGGTCCAGAGTCAGGTTGCCACTATTGTAAATGCCGCCGCCGTTGGCCGCCTCACCGCCAGTAATGGTCAGGCCGGATATTTTGACCCGTACCGAGTCGCGGACGTGAAAGACGCGGTCACCCGTGACAGCACTATTGCCATCAATCGTCGTCCGGTTGCGGCCGGCCCCGACGATAGACATCACGCGGGTCAGGTCCAGGTCGCCCGTGACCGCTGCTTCTTCAGCCCCCCCGGCTACCGTCAGTCGAAACGTGCCGGCCGGAATGTTAATGGTGGGCGCGTCTGAACCAGTCGTCAGGTTGCTTTCCTCGACGGCCGCTCGTAGGGTGCAAAGGCCAGATATGGCCGCGCAAAGGCCATCGCCCAGGCTGGCATCCAGACTGTCGGCCGCGCTGTTGACCGTGTAATTCACGTTGGGATCGGTGGTAAAGCTGAACACTGGCGAGTAGAGGCTGCCGCCGCAGCTATTGACAGCCTGGACGCGCCAGTAATACTTGGTGCCCGGCCGTAACACCTGCTGGCTATCGCGGCTGAGGTCGGAAGTTGGCGCGCTAAAGAGTACATGATTGAAAGCCGCGTCGGCCGCCACTTCGAGGATGTAACTGTCGGCGAAACTGACCGCCTGCCACTCGAAGCGCGGGCGGCGGGAGACGGCCGTCGCCCCGTCGGCCGGCGATAGGAGGGTCACACTGAATGGAACCTGGCTCCGCAGGCTCAAGCCCACACTAATCGTGTGGGTGGCTGTGGGCGTGGCTCCGGTGACATCTATGGTATAGTCGCCGGCCGCCGCCGCGCCTGTGTTGCCAATCGTCAAGGTGCTAACCCCCGGCACAATAGCTGGATTGGGCGAAAAAGTGACCGTCACCCCCGACGGCTGCCCCTGCGCGCTCAAGGTGACGGCGGCATTCATCTCCAACAGCCGGTATAAGGCCACTTCGTAAACGGCGTCGGCCGGAGCGCAAACATCCAAACTAAGCGGGGTGGCGACCAGCTCGAAATCGGGGCCGGTCAGCGTGCGGAATTCGGCCGCGCCAATGTCGCACACGAAAGCCCCATCGCCATCGCCGTCGGCCGGGCGGACGGCCCCGCGCTGGTCAGCCAATAACAACTGACCTTCGTGGTCGGCGCAGCCGGCCGGATTGCCGGCGTCTAGGGCCGGGCTGCCCGGCAGCAGGGCTTGGGCTGGAGTCGAACCATGAATGGCCTGCAACGATCCTAACAGGGGATCGATCACCGCTCCAGGCACGCCCACCTGATCCCCTTCGGTGGTCAAGAAGGTGCAAGCGCCCGTATTACCCACGTTGCCCAGTAGATTATAACCGACCGAGGTGACCGTACCCCGGCAATCTGGCCCGTTCTGGCCGGCCGAATTGACGGCCCAGATCGTGTTGCGGGCGGTGACGGCCGCCGAAACGTGATAGATTCCGCCGCCTTCCCAGTCGGCGCTATTGGCGGTTAGGGTGCTGCTGGACAAGGTGAAGATACCCACTTCATTGAAGGCCCCGCCGCCGTGTCCGGCCGTGTTGTAGGCGACAGTCGTGTTGACCAGGTGGGTGGTAGCGGCGGCCGAAGCGTTGTAGACGCCGCCGCCCCGGTCAACGGCCGAATTGTTGATCAGCGCGCTATCGCGCACAACCAGCGCGCCGTCGTTATAAATAGCTCCGCCACCGGCCAGGAGGGGGCCCGTGGCGCTGTTGGCCGATAGGACAACGCTAGTCAAGTTCAGTGTGCCTTCGTTGTAGATACCGCCGCCGTTCGAGGCGCGGCCGCCACTGACCGTAACCCCGCTCAGAGTCACCGTCGCCGGCCGCAGGACGTGGAAGACGCGCTCACCCGTCACCAGGCCCTGACCATTGATCACGGTCACAGCAGCCCCCGCGCCACTAATCGTCAGGTCGCCGGTGATGTCCAGGTCGCCGCGCACGGCCATATCCTCACCCTTGCCAAAGATGGTGAGTTTATAGCCGCCGGCTGGAAGTTGAATGGTATTCGCTCCAGCTAAAGCGTTGGCCTCCTGGACGGCCGCCCGTAGGGTGCAGCTTCCACCAAGGGTATAGCACAAGCCGTCGCCAGGGTTGGCGTCAGCCTCATCAGCGGTGCTGTTGACGGTTATGACGGTGGTAGTGGCCCCGGCCGTTGCCGCCGGCGCGCTAGCGACGACCAACACCAAAATACACCCAAGCCACCCCCACAGACGGATGGCAAAGACGGCCTTCTGTAACCCTTTCATTTCTCGACCTTGCGTAGAAACCAGGCTTTTTCCCAAAAACCTGGTTTCTGTGGAAAACCTGTCCAGTCTCATTGGTTTGACACCAAAAGCTATTTTGCTATACTTTTGCCCGTTTGACAACCTGGGTAAAGGGCAAACGACATTATTCGTGTGCAGCGTTTCAGCCCATCCCGTTGGGGGTGGGCTTTCTTTCTATTGGTCACCATGACGGCCGCCGGTCTGCGCTTGTGGGGCCTGGGGACGATTCCGCCTGGGCTATACCGCGACGAAGCCTATAATGGGCTGGATGCGCTCAACGTTCTACAGGGGCAACACGCTCTCTACTTTGCCGCCAATAACGGCCGCGAGCCAATCTACATCTACTTAACGGCCCTGTCGGTTAGCCTGCTGGGCCGCACAGCCCTGGCTGTTCGCCTGGGGGCGGCGGTGATCAGCACCCTGACCACCTGGCTAACTTACCATCTGGCGAGAGCCTGGTTCGGCCGGCCGGTGGGTCTTCTAGCCGCCTGGCTATGGGCGACGACCGTTTGGCCGCTCCACCTGGGGCGCATCGGTTTCCGCGCCGCGCTGCTGCCGGCCGCGTTGGCCCTGACCTTCTGGCTGGCAACCCTGGCTTACCGCCGCCGCCAGAACGGGTTGTGGTTAGCGGCCGGCGGCAGCTACGGGCTCACCTTCTACACCTACCTGGCAGCCCGCTTTACACCCGTGTTGCTGCTGGCCCTGGCGGTCTATTGGCTCGTGACCGACGGCCGGGGCAAGGCCAACGGTCGTCCATTACGCACGGGCCTGCTCTGTTTTGCTCTGGGCGCACTGCTCACGCTATCGCCACTGGCCTACCTGGCCTGGCAGCAGCCCGACCTGATCCTGGGTCGCAGTGGGCAGGTCTCGATTGCGAATCCGGCCATCAACCAGGGTGATTTGTGGGGTGCGTTAGGGCAATCCACGACGAAGGCTCTGGGCCTGTTCTTCATCCAGGGGGACACGATTGGCCGTCACAATCCGCCCGGCCGCCCTCTGTTCGACCCCCTGATGGCCCTGCCCTTTCTGGTGGGTCTGGTCTGGGCCGGCCGCCATTGGCGACGGCCGCCGGCCGCCCTGCTGCTCCTGTGGGTGGGTGTGATGCTGGGGCCGACCATTCTGGCCGAGGATTCTCCCCATTTCCTGCGGGCGGTAGGCATTTTGCCGGCCGCCATCTTCTTGCCAGCCATCGGCTTGTCCAAAATCTGGAGTTGGCCTAAACTAGCCGCGCCTCTGAACCATTTACTGCTGGCTGGTCTGCTCCTGGGCAGTTTGGGTCTGACGATAGACGATTACTTTGTCGAGTACGGCCGTCAGGCGGAGACGGCTTACTGGTTCGAGGCGGCGGCCCGCGACCTGGCCGCACAGGTCAACGCTGAAGCAGAGGATACGGCGATATTCGTTGACCAACGCTTTTGGTCTGGCTGGCCCTCCCTTCGATTTCTGGTCGGGCCAGAACAGGCTGTGCGCCTGTTCGAGCCGCCAACGAGTTGGGGCGCGCCTTTAACTGCCCCGGCCGCCCTTTACGTCTGGCCGCACGCGCCGCACAATTTTGTGGCCCAGGCCTTCCGGCCGCCGGCGTTGGTGACGGCGACCACAGGCTCTCTGGCTCGCGGCGACCTGGAAACGGCCGCCTATCCTCTGTACATTCGTTACGCGGCCCAGGCCTGGTCTGGCGGCGGATCGCCCCTGGCCTTCTTTGGCGACCCAATCACCTTGCGCGACGTTGACCTGACGGTGGTGACCAGCCAGGTGTTGCAGGTGGATTTGTCCTGGGAATGGTCGGGCGACCAGCGGCCGGCGCGGGACTTAACGGCCTTCGTCCACGTGGAAGACGCCGCCGGCCGCCTGGTTGGGCAAAGCGACGGCCAGCCGGCCGGCGGCCACTGGCCGACTCGCTGGTGGCGGCCGGGTCTAGTCGTGTTAGATACACACAAAATAACCCTCGATGAACCTTTTGATCCGTCGCGCCACCGAATTCTGGTCGGCCTGTACGACTCAGCTACCCTGGAACGGTTGCCGGTGACCGACGCGGCCGGCCGCTCCACTGGCGATACGTGGCTGCTGCGGTGACGTGGTAGGTCACGCCTCTTATCCGCTGTTCATCCGTTGCCAGAACCGCCGTATCTGTGTTAATTTGCTAAGTAATCGCAAACCTGACAGATTTTGTCCAAGTTAGTATGTCTTTGTATCGGTTGAATTTTCTGGTAGCGATTATGGCTGGGCTACTCCTGGTCATAGGATACCTCGCCTGGCCTGGGACTGCCTTCGCTCAGGCCGGCCCCACCGCCACCCCAGACGCCCAGGGGGTCATTTACGCCCAGGTATTGCCAGGCGACTCCTTATGGTCGGTAGCGGCTCGCGCCGGTCTCTCGCTGGACGAGTTGTTGACCTTGAACAACCTGGAACGGGATGACTTCATTTACGAAGGGCAGTTACTCATCGTCGGCTACGTCACCCCGGCCGGCGCGGCCGAATCCGGGGCAGAGGCTACTCCCACACCGACGCTCTCCCCGACCCCCTTACCATCTCCCACGGCGACGGCCGCGCCAGTTAAAACAGGCGGCGACCTCTGCCTGCTGGCCTACGACGACGCCAACCGCAACGGCCTGCCTGAACCGGACGAGGCTTTGCGGCCGGCCGTCGCCTTTACCATCTCCGACGGTCAAATGGTGGTGAGCAATTACGTGACCGATGGGCAATCCGAGCCCTATTGTATTCGCGGCCTGCCGGCCGGCAATTACCAGGTGACTCGCTCTAGCTTGCCCCAAGAAGCGCTGACCACGCCGGGCGATTGGGCGGTCGCCCTGGCCGACGGGGCGATGCTCAACCTGGCCTTTGGCAGCGTTATGGAGGCGGCCGAGGCTACGGCCAGCTCGCCCAACAGCGACTTGACCACCCCCAGCGCGGCCGTTGCCACACCTCCTTCTGCGGCCGGTGATAGCGGCAGCCGGATGATGAGTGGGGTGGCAGTGTCGGCCGTCATCCTGGCCGTGCTGCTGTTGCTGGGCGTTCTCATCTTTATTTTGAGTGCGCGTCGTTCGACGTGAAAAGTGAAACGTGAAACGTGACTTGATAGGATAGGCGATATGAAACGATTTTACCTGGCTCTTTTCTTGCTTCTGGTGGTTTTGTTGAGTTCGCTGGCGGTGGCCCGGCCGGGCCGCGCCCAGGCCACCAATCTCTTGCAGAATCCTGGCTTTGAGCAGCCTTATAACAGTGACGGTTCGGCCGGCAGTTGGTCGCGCTGGCACGAAGACACCGGCAAGTTGACCTGCGACGTGCGCTACTCCGTCTTGCCCCACTGGTCGGCCGAGGTCAACAGCGACTTACGCAATGATGGCTCCACCTCGCAGGCGGTGGGTAATCTGTGGGATCCCTGGCATGGTGGCGTCATGCAAACCGTCAGCGTGACCCCAGGCGGCCGCTATCGTTTCTCATTTTGGGCGCGCGGCCGGGC
>JBFMFT010000189.1:0-9211 GCA_040751925.1 Chloroflexota bacterium | reverse complement strand
AACCACAATACGACCCCGATCACCGCCACCGGCAGCAGCCGCGCCGCGTAATAGGCGTAGAGCGACGCGCCCAGGGCCAGCCCGGCCAGGAGGTAATGGCGACGGCCGCCCTCACGCCAGGCCAGGGCCAAGGGGCCAAAGATGAGCGGGCTGAAGACGGCCGGCAGCGTCACCTCAAACCCCACCCGGTTTAGTAGCAGGTAGGGGAAGGTGATAGCCAACACCAACGCCCCTATCAATGCCACGTCAGAAGAATCGCGGGGATTTGGGGATTTGGGGATTGAAGTAGGCAAGAATCTCCTAATCCCCCAATCCCCGCCATCTTCCAGAGCGAAGATGGCGCGGAGGGAGAGGAAGGTGAGGGGGATGGTGAGGACGCCGGCCGCCGCGATAGCGTAGCGAATCGCCAGGGGGTCATTATGGGTCAGCCAACGGGCGACGACCGTGAGGTAAACGACCAGGGGATGGATGCCGCCAAAGTCGGCGGCAAAGTAGAGCGGATAGACCCCGTTGGCAACCACGTCGCGGGCTTGCAGGCTGACCCAGGCTTCGTCGAACCATAGACCCGGCGGCAGGCGGTCGAGGTGATAGAAGCGCAATCCGGCCGCCAGGAGGGTAGTCAATCCTAAGAGAAACCAAACCTTCGCTTTTGTCATCCGCTAACGATAGACCTGACAGGTTTTCAGAAACCTGTCAGGTTTATGGGTAATAACCAATAATCAGGGTATCGTCCGGTAGCGGCCGTCCGTCGGGCTGAGTCGCCGGTAGCCGCCCACCACTGACCCAGTTGTAAACGCCTAATTGGACGGCGAAGCGGCCGACCGGCGGCGTCTCTGGCAAGGCAATCGTGCGCTGCTCGTAGAGGGTGTCGCCCGGCCGCCAGACCGACAAGGGTAACATACCCAGCCAGGCATCGCCGTCAGATTGGGCCACTGGCGGCTGGCCGGCCGCGCCCAGGTGGGCAAAGATCGTCTCGTGCGGTCCGCCCGCCGCCAGGCTCAACCAGGCCAGGCGCAAAATCAACTGGCTGTCCTGGGCGATGACCTGGGCTTCCTGCAGGCAGACTGAGCGGCCGAATTGAGCCAGTTGGCATTTTGGGTTTTGGACGTTGGATTTTGGCCCAGCCCCGGCCCATTCTAGTTGAAGGCGGCCGTCGGGCCGGTAATGGCTCAGGAAGATGCTGTCTACCTGGCGAGCCAGTTCGTACAATTCCTCTGGTGGGGTAATGACCCCGCGCATATCCACCTGGTAGGGGCCGGCCGCCCGCGCCTCCGCCTCTAGCCAGGGCATACTGCGCGAAAGACTGTCGAACCCCTGCCCATTGCTGAGGGTGGCAAAGTTGCCCAATTCCACCGAGACCGGGGCTAGGGTCACGCCCCAATAGCCATCGGGATAGGGCGGCCGTTTGAGGGCGTAACGGTCGGGAAAATTGACGAAGAGGTAGCGGGGATTAGGGGATGGAGCGATGAAAGCAGGTAAAAATCCCCCTATCCCCTCATCCCGGCCGCTCCGAATGAGTTCGGCCAGGTGGGTCGCCCCGGCCGCGTACATTCGTTGAAATTTCAGTAATAGCAAACTACTTTGCAGAAGGATGGCCGCCAGGAGCAGATAGCCAATTTTGGATTTTGGATTTTGGATTTTGGATTTGTCCCCTGCCCCCTTGCTCCCTTGCTCCCCTGCTCCCCTGCCACTGGCAAGCCGGCGGCTTGCGCTACGCTGCCACTTGCCACCTGCCACCTGCCACTTGTCACCTGCTCCCGGCCACAGGGCCAGCGTCCACAACAGGGCTACCCCTGGCGCGGAATAATAGAAAAGGCGGGAGGCCAGGGAAACGTAGACATAGGGCAAGCCAACGGCCGGCGGCGTGATGCCCAGAGCGGCCCAGGCAAGGCCCACCAGGGCCAGCCGGCCGTAGCCCTTGCGCCAGGCCAGCCAGCCCAGCAGCGTAACAGTCACCAGCAGGATAGCCAGAAAGGTGGGCGGGGGCAGGGAGAACTCTGGCGAGTAACCAGCCGGCCGCCCCAACAATGGGTAGATGAAGCCTTGCAGCAGGTAGAGGGCCACCCGGCCGTCCACAATCAGCCCCACGTTGCCCTCCCCGCGTGGCGCGCCCAGCCAGACCAGCAGGAAGACGGCCGCCAGAAGGGGATAGACCAGGATTTTAGATTTTAGATTTTGGATTTTGGATTTTGGATTTGCCACCTGCAACTTGCCACTTGCCACCCGCCCCCAATCGAGCAGAAGCGGAACAAGGGCCAGGGCTACGGTGCTTTCCTGCACCGTTAAAGCTACGGCAAAGAGTATTAGGCTCAGGATGAAGGAAGACCTGACAGGTTTCAGAAACCTGTCAGGTCTTAACAGGTAGGCCAGCCAGGCCCCGTTCTGCAAGGCGGCGGTCATTGGTTGCTGAGGGGCCACCCAGGCCACCGCCTGGTGCGAAAAGGGATGCCAGGCGACTAGCGCGGCCGTGCTGACGGCCATCCCGCCAGTAAGGCCCATCCGCCGGCTGAGGGCGTAAACCAGGGCCACGTTGAGCAGATGCCAGCCGACCTGGGTGGTGTGCATCAGGGGCGCGGGGAAGGAGCCATCGTCCCCGGCAAAGAGGCGGTTATAAAGCATCGTGCCAGGCCGGTAAAATTGGAAGTCAGGCGACGGCCGGGCCAATTCGACGGCCGGCTGGCCCACCACGCGGCCGAACCACAGGGGATCATCCCAGATAAAGCCAAAACGGAGGCTAGGGGCATAGAGGACGGCCGTCAGCCACAGCAGGATGAGGAGGGCCAGGCGATGCGGACGGTACACAACCGCCAGATTATAGCCAGGAACCGGCGGCCGGGCTAAAATAGTGGCCCTCTATGAGAGCTACCGCCCGCCTACCCTACCTCTTACTGGGGTTGGCCTCCCTGGTCGCCGCTCCCGTCTTCACCAGGGGACTTCCGTGCAGCGACGACACCCTGCCGCACCTTTACCGCGCCGTCCAGTTCGATCTATTGGTGGGCCAGGGTGCGCCCTTTTTGCAATGGGGGCCAGACCTGATGCGTGGCTATGGCTACCCCATCTTCGCCTTCTACGCGCCCCTCTCCTATTGGCTGGTTGAACTTCTCCACCTGCTTGGCCTGGATTTCGCTCCAGCCCTGCAAGTGGCCTTCTTTATCGCCCTACCTCTGGCCGCCACTGGAGCTTATCACCTGGCCGGCCGTTACCTGGCGACAGCGGGGGCTTTCGTGGCCGGCCTGGCCTATCTCTTTGCCCCCTACCTGCTTTACGACGCCGTCCAGCGCGGCGCTCTCCCCGAAACGTTGGCCCTGGCCCTCTTGCCCTGGGCTCTGGCGGCCATCGAAGATGCCCACCGCCAGGCAACGATTCGGGCGGCTCTGCGGGCGGCCGTTCTTTTCAGCCTGCTCCTCCTGACCCACAACGTCGTCCCCCTCTTCGGCCTGGCCCTGGCCCTCGGCCTTGCCATCTTTTCCAAAATCGAACGGGTGACAGAGGGGGAGGGAGCAGGGGAGCAGGGGAGCAGGGGAGCAGGGGGCAAATCCAAAATCCAAAATCCAAAATCCCAAATCTATCCCCTGGCCTCCCTCCTCCTGGCCCTAACCCTCACTGCCTTCTTCTGGCTGCCTGTCCTGGTTGAATTGCCCTACACCCAATCCCGCCGGCCGGATCCCCCTTTCCGCGATTGGCCGCGCGTCGAGCAGCACCTTCTCCCACTTACTGCCCTGGTGGAGTGGCCGGACGATCCGGCCGATCCCCACCTGCTCAACCCGCCGGTCAGCCGGACACTGGGTATAGCCCAGGTTGCCCTGGCTGTCCTGGGTCTCTTCGGCATTTTTATACCTAGCCACCATGACCGCCGACGAACAATCGCCGACGGACAGGACTTGCCACCTGCCACCTGCTACCTCTTACCTGCTGTCTCCCGCGCATCCCTGGCGGTATGGGGTCTAATAACCCTGGCGGCCGTCTACCTCAGCAGCCAACTCTCCGGCTGGTGGTGGGGACACCTGCCTCCGCTCCACTTCATCCAGCTGCCCACCCGTTTCCTGGGGCCGGCCAGCCTGGGCCTGGCGATTTTGGCCGGGGCGGGGACGGAGGCCTTATGGCGTATGGCCTATGGCCTATGGCGTCATCCATCCTCATCCTTCAGCCTTCCTCCTTCCTCCTTGACTCTGGCTCTGCCGGCCCTGGTCGTTGCCCTCTCTGGCTGGCCCTGGTTATACCCACCTTATTGCCCGGTTCCTACCCGGCCGGATCAGGCAGCCCTGGCCCAAGCTACTGTTTGGATGCGTTGGCGGGCCGAAGCCCAGGGAGAGGTATTGCCCCGCTGGGTAGGCGCGCTACCACCAGAGAACGGCTTGATCACCCAGTATACAGCCGGCGCGCCGGTCAATCGTCTCCTGCTGCCGGCCGGCGGGCAAATTCTGGCCTGGGAGGGCCGGCCAGCCCACGACCGTTATAGTCTGGAATTGGCCGCTCCGGCTACGGCCGTCTACCAGAGCTTCTACTTCCCCGGCTGGCGCGTGCGGCTGGACGGCCGGCCGCTGCCCATTCGTATCACCCACCCCGAGGGTCTCATCTCCTTCGAGCTACCGGCCGGCCAGCATACCCTGGAAGTGTCGTTCGGCCGCACTCCCATACGAATCACCACTCTGGTTGTGAGTGGATTGGCGGCCGGGCTGACCCTGTGGGCGTGGTGGGTGGCGAAAGACGAAGGGCGGCCGACAACCCAGCAGGCGCGTCACCCTTCCGAAAAGGCAACGCACCTTTGGGCGCTTACCTTTACTCTCACCCTCATCCTCCTTGCCAAATTTGCCCTGGTAGACCGCCTTTCCACACCCATCCGCGCCGACCGCTTGCACGATGGGCAACTGAGTGGCCTCAGCCAGCCGGCCGCTATTAGCTTCTCTGGTGAGTTTCTCTACCTGGGCTACGATGGGCCAGAGGAGGCACAAAGCGGCGCGCCTTTTGACTTGACCCAATACTGGGCTCCCCAACGGAACATCGGCGTTCCCTACTGGTTTACCGTTCAGGTGGCTGACGAGGCCGGCAACGTTTGGAATCGGCCGCCTGAATTACCCTTTGGCTACGCTGGCTATCCTGGCCCGCCGGGTTGGCTAGTCGGCGGCTACGCTCGTGACCCCTACCGGCTAACTCTATTGCCGGGTACGCCGCCTGGCGAATACTGGATCGAAGCGCGGGCTTTCCGCGCCGACGTAGACCTGGACTTAATCCCCCTGGGCGCAGCCACCGGCCGCTCCCCCGCCCACGCCCGCGTCGGCCGCTTGCGCGTGACGCCCGGCGACTTCGAGGTGACGGCGGACAAGGCGGCCCTAGACACCTACGCGCCCCACGCCATCCCGGCCGCTCCTGGCCTCACGCTCCTGGGCTGGTCATTGTCTACGGCGACGTTGCGGCCGGGCGACCGCGCCCACGTGGAGTTGCTGTGGCAATCGGCAGACAGTGATCAGGTATCAGTAAACGGCCATCAATTACCCATTATCAATAACGCATTACCCATGACCCTTGTCCTGTTCAATGGGCAGGGCCAAACGGTTCTCCGCCATTCGTTCAGCCCAGGTGGCGCAGCCTATCCGTTAGACCAGTGGCCGGCCGGTAGCCTGGTGCGCGACCAATTGAATGTGCGTTTGCCGGCCGCGCTCGTTAGCGGCCGTTACCAGGCCCAGGTGGAAGTGGACGGCCGGGCCATCGCCAGCCTGGGTTTCCTCCAGGTGGACGCGCCGGAGCGGGTTTTCAGCCGGCCGCCGGTGGCGACCCGCGTGGATGTCCAATGGGCCTTCGCCCGTCTGACCGGCTATACCTTATCGGCGCCAGCCGCCCAGCCAGGTCAGAGCGTCAACCTGGACCTGTTGTGGCAGGCGGCGGCCGAAACGGAGACCAATTACCGCGTCTTTGTTCACCTGCGCGACGCCAACGGGCTAACCATCACCCAGGCCGACGGCGAGCCAGTCCACTGGACGCGGCCGACCGGCGGCTGGCTGCCGGGCGAATACATCCTGGACAGCTATACCTTAACCATTCCGTCCGAGCTGGCGGCCGGTGTATACGACCTGTTCGTGGGTCTCTACAACCCGGCCGACGGCCGTCGCTTGGGCGAGGCGCGACTGGCTGGTTTGGAGGTCAGGCCGCCCTAAATGGCAAAGGATCGCCCTGCCTGCTACCTTCGCTTTACAGACGCAGCTTGCCGGTGTAAAGCGGCGTGATACAATCCTGCTGATTCTCTCGAGCGTCCAACACGATGATTACCTCTCTCACCGATGGCCTGACAGACCTCTTTTCACAGACCGTTTTGCTGCAAATCGCGGCCGGGCTGGGCCTCTTGCTGGTGGCCTGGTTGGTCAAGCGGCTACTCGCTCCCCAACTAGCTCGTCTGCAAACGGCCGCCGCCCGGCTGCCCGTTTTGTCCACCTGGCCGCGCCTGCTCGACCTCTTTCCCATTCTGCAGAGCAGCCTGTGGCCGTTGGTGGCCTGGCTACTGGGCCAGGCGGCCGTCACCGTCGCCCAGCAGGAAGGCTGGCCGCACGACCTTTTACAATGGTTTGTCCCCTTCCTCTTGTTGTGGCTGGTCTACCAGATATTTGCCTCGACGGTGAGCCTGCGGCTGGCGGCCGAACAAGCCACCTGGTGGTCGCACCGAGTTTTACGCCCCTTGTTCCTGGCCGTCGCCCTGCTACAAGGGGTGGGGCTGCTCGACGACCTGTTGGGGTCGGGCATCCAGTTCCAGGACAGCCGCATCACCATCGGCACTATATTGGCCGGGCTGCTGGTTTTCGCCTTCTTCCTGCTCCTCTCGCGCACCTCGCGCCGCTTCGTCGGCGAGACGGTCTTGCCCCGCGCCGGTTTGGATCGCTCGCTCACCCACGTCCTGGCTACCTTCCTGGCTTATACAATCGTCGTGGTTGGCGTCGTTTCCGCCCTCAACGTGGTGGGGATTCCCCTCACCTCCTTGACGGTGATCGCCGGCGGCCTCTCGGTCGGTCTTGGCTTCGGACTGCAATCGGTCGTTAGCAACTTCGTCAGTGGGATTATCTTGCTCTTTGAGCGATCCATTGTGCCGGGCGATGTGGTGCAGGTCGGCGACGAGGTGGGGGTGGTGGAGACCATTGGCATCCGTAGTATGCGGGTCAAGAACAACGACAATGTGGAGTTAATTGTCCCCAACTCCCAGTTCTTAACAGAGACGGTCATCAACTTCACCCGCAGCGACCCCAAAGTAAGGGTGGCGGTGGCGGTGGGGGTAGGCTATGATTCAGATCCGCGCTTGGTGGAGCAGGCTCTCCTGGAAGCGGCCGATCACCCGGCCGTGCTGGCCGACCCCAGTCCTAGCGTGCAATTTACCGACTTTGGCGACAGCGCGTTAAATTTCCGGCTGCTGGTGTGGACGACGGAAGCCCACCGCATCCCCACCCTGACCAGCGACCTGCGCTACCAAGTCTGGGATTCGCTCAAGGCCCACCAGATCGAAATCCCCTTCCCCCAGCGAGATATTCATATTCGGAGCATCCAGTAGGACGATTTCGGCCAATCGTCCTACTCCGACAACTGGACGACGGCCGCCGCCCAGGTCAGCCCGGCCCCAAACGTCACGAGCAGGAGGGTATCGTCCAGGCCGATGCGCCCGGCGTTCAAGGCTTCAGATAAGGCCAGGGGGATGGAGGCGGCCGACGTATTGGCGTACTGATCAATGTTGACGATGAACCGCTCCATCGGCAGATCCATGTTGCGGGCGGCGGCCTCGATAATCCGCAGGTTGGCCTGGTGGGGGATGATCCAGTCCACGTCGTCGAGGGACAAACCGGCCTGGGCTACGGCCTGTTGGCTGGCCGGGCCAATGACGCGGGTGGCGAACTTGAATACCTCGCGGCCGTTCATGTGAATCAAATGACGGCCACTGGCTAAGGCGTCGGCGTTGAACGGCTCCACCGTCCCCCCGGCCGGAACAATAATGTGCTGGCCCTGGCTGCCATCGGACCCCCAGGCAAAGCTCAGGACGCCCGACGGCCGCTCGCTGGCCTGCAAGACAACCGCCCCGGCCGCGTCGCCAAACAAGACACAGGTGGAGCGGTCTTGCCAGTTCAGGTGGCGGCTCAATAGCTCCACCCCAATAACCAGGACGTTTTGATAAACGCCACTGGCAATGAATTGGTGGGCGGTGCAGAGGGCGTAGACGAAGCCGGCGCAGCCATTCACCAAAACAAAGCCGGGGGTGTCGGCCGCGCCCAGCCGGTGTTGAATCTGACTGGAAATAGGCGGCGTCAGGTAATCGGGCGTGGAAGTCGCCACGATGATCAAGTCCAGGTCGCTGGCGGCCAGGCCGGCCCGCTCCAAAGCGCGTTGGCTAGCCTGGATGGCCATGCTGGAAGTCGTCTCGTCGGGGGCGGCGATGCGCCGTTGGTGGATGCCGCTGCGCTGGACAATCCATTCGTGGCTGGTGTCTAGCCGCTTTTCCAGGTCATAGTTAGTCACCACGGTTTCTGGCACGTAAGCGCCCCAACCGGCGATCCGGCCGTATCGTTTTTGCATCATTTTCCTCTAACCTCTCTCTGTCTGATTAAACCCTATTCCGGCCAGATCGTCACGCAAAACCCCATAGGTTTTGGAAACCTACGGGGTTTTGGCTAAAGTGACCGACCCCCGGCCGACCAGAGCGTCTTGCCAACGGGCCAGGGCAAAGAGGAGAGAGGAGAGCCGGTTCAGATAGCGAGTGATCTCGCGGTTCTCGACGTAGCCATCATCCAATAGTTTGACAACCTGCCGCTCGGCCCGGCGGACAATGGCGCGGGCCAGGTCGAGGGCGGCGGCGGCCGGGCTATCCCCCGGTATCACAAACTCGCGGGGTAAGGCCATCCGCCCGCCAATGGCTTCGGTCGTCGTTTCCAGCCAGGCTACTTGCTCGCGGCCGATAGCCCGAAACTGGGGCTGGGCGGCCGGTTCGGCGGCCAGTTCGGCCATCATCTGATACAAATGGCGCTGCGCTTCCAATAGGGCTTGGCGCGTTTCGGGGTCGGCCGCCAGCGCCCGCGCCAGCCCCATGGCCGAAGTAGCCTCGTCCACCGTGCCGAAAGCCTCTGGCTGCGGGTGGTACTTCGGCACGCGCCTCGCTCCCAGCAGACCAGTCGCGCCGTCGTCGCCGGCGGCCGTGAACCAGGGGGATTTCGTTTTGCTCAAGGTACCTCTCTCTCTAAAACCCCGT
>JBFMFT010000188.1:0-9332 GCA_040751925.1 Chloroflexota bacterium | reverse complement strand
GGCGTTGTGACCCGGAGCAATTTACATTTGAGACGACGGCCGAGCTAGAAGACCTGACCGAAGTCATTGGACAGGCGCGGGCGGTGGAAGCCGTGCGCTTTGGCGTGGGGATGCGGAGCGAGGGCTATAACCTCTTTGCCCTCGGCCCATACGGAACAGGGAAGCATACGGCCGTTGCTCACTTCCTCAAGCAGAAGGCGGCCGAGGAGCCGGCCCCACCCGATTGGTGCTACGTCCACAACTTTAGCCAGCCCCACAGGCCGAATGCTCTCCAGCTTCCGGCCGGCCAGGGCAACGCCCTGGGCGAGGATATGCGGAAGTTTGTGGAGGAGCTTTTTACCGTCCTGCCGGTAGCCTTCGGCGGTGAAGATTACCAGAGCCAGAAGAAGGCCGTCGAGGAGGAGTTCAAGGAAAAACAGGAGAGCGCGTTTGAGGAGTTGAAGCGCGAGGCCCGCGAGCGGGACATCGTGCTGATCCCCACCCCCAATGGCCTGGCCTTCGCCCCACTCCACAAGGGAGAGGTAATCAGCCCCGACGATTTCTTGAAGCTGCCCGACGAGGAGCAAAAGCGCGTGGAAACGGAAGTGGCTGCTTTACAGGAGCAGCTACAAAAGATTCTCTACCAGTTGCCCCAGTGGAAGCGGGAGAGCCAGGCCAGGCTCAAGACGCTTAACCAGGAAGTGGCCCGTTTTGCCGCTACGCCGCTCATTGAGGAATTGCGGGCCAAATACGCTGAATTGCCCGACGTGCTGACTTACTTACAAAGTGTCCAGGAAGACGTGGTGGAGCATACCGAGCGTCTGCTGGAGATGCAGGAGGGCCAGGCGCAGTCGTCGCCGGGTGCGCCGCCGGCCGCCCTGATGACTCGTTATCAGGTCAACGTCGTGGTCTCCAATAGCCGCGACAATGGCGCGCCGGTCATCTACGAGGATCACCCAACTTACCAAAACTTGATCGGCCGGGTGGAACACCTGGCCGAGATGGGTGTGCTGACGACTGACTTCACCCTCATCAAGCCAGGCGTGCTGCACCGGGCTAACGGCGGCTACGTGATCCTGGACGCCCTGAAGGTGCTGCAACAACCCTACGCCTGGGAAGGGTTGAAACGGGCGTTGCGTTCGGGCGAGATTACCATTGAATCGCTGGGACAGATTTTCAGCCTGATTAGCACCGTTTCCCTGACCCCGCAGCCCATTCCCCTAAACGTCAAAATCGTCTTGCTGGGGGAGCGATTGCTGTATTATCTCCTCTGCCAGTTCGACCCCGACTTTATGGAGTTGTTCAAGGTGGCGGTGGACTTCGAGGACGAAATCGAACGCAGCGACGAGAATTACCGGCTGTACGCCCGGCTGATCGGCACGCTGGCCCGTAAGGAGAAGCTGCCCCACTTTGACCGCCGGGCGGTGGCCCGCGTGTTGGAACACAGTAGTCGCCTGGCCGAAGATAGCGAAAAGCTCTCGACCCACATGCAGCAAACGGCCGACCTCCTGCGCGAATCTGGCTACTGGGCCAGGCAGGCCGGCCGCGAGTTGGTGCAGGCCGAGGACGTGCAGCGAGCCATTGACGCGGCCACCTTTCGGCACGGCCGTATCCGCGAGCGGATGCAAGAGGCCATCTTGCGCGAAACCGTCTTGATTGACACAACGGGAGCCACCGTCGGCCAGATCAATGGCCTGTCGGTGATCGCCTTGGGCAACGCTACTTTCGGCCGTCCCAGCCGGATCACCGCCCGCGTGCGCCTGGGTAAAGGGGAAGTCGTGGACATCGAGCGGCAGGTCGAATTAGGCGGCCCCATCCACTCCAAAGGGGTGCTGATCCTGTCCAGCTTCCTGGCTTCGCGCTACGCGGCCGAGCGGCCGCTATCTCTCTCGGCCAGCCTGGTCTTTGAGCAGTCGTATAGTGGGGTGGAGGGGGATAGCGCGTCCTCGGCCGAGCTTTACGCCCTGCTATCGGCCCTGGCCGGCGCGCCAATCAAGCAATCGCTGGCTGTGACCGGCTCGGTCAACCAGCGCGGCCAGGTGCAGGCTATTGGTGGGGTCAACGAGAAGATTGAAGGCTTTTTCGATATTTGCCAGGCCAGGGGGCTTACTGGCGACCAGGGCGTGTTGATTCCCCAGGCCAACGTCAAACACCTGATGCTGCGGCCGGACGTAGTGGCGGCGTCGGCGGCCGGCCAATTTCACGTCTATCCGGTGGAGACGATTGACCAGGGTATTGAGCTGCTGACGGGCGTGCCGGCCGGTGAGCCAGACGAAGAGGGCCATTACCCGGCCGGCACGATCAACTACCGGGTCGAAGCGCGGCTGGTCGCTTTGGCCGAGAAGATGCGGGAATTTGAGAAGGAGAGGAAGGAATCTTAGGCCTAGCAATGAATACCGAAGAAGGGCGTGAGATCGCCATCCGGCGTATCCTGGTGGCCCTGGACGCTTCGACGCACAGCCTGGCCGCCCTGGAAGCGGCCGTCAAGCTGGCCGCCAGCCTGAAAGCCGAGATTGTGGGTCTTTTTGTGGAAGACGTGAACCTGCTGCGGCTGGCCGGGCTGCCCTTTGCCCGTGAACTACGTTATCCCCTGGCGAGCCGGCCGTTGGATAGCGGCCGGATGGAACAAGAGTTGCGCTTGCAGGCGGCCCAGGCGCGGCGGGCCTTGGTGGCCGCGGCCGAACGGCGCGAAGTCCATTGGAGTTTTCGCGTCGTGCGCGGCCAGGTCACGCCGGAGGTGCTGGCGGCGGCGTTGGAAGCGGACTTGCTGACCCTGGGCCGGGCCAGCCGCTCCTTGACGCGACGGGTGCGCCTGGGTTCGACGGCCCGCGCCGCCCTCTATGAAACACCGGGTTCGGTGTTGTTGGTGCAGCAGGGGTTGGGCGATCACCACCCAGTCATTGTCACCTACGATGGTTCGGCCCTGGCCGGCCAGGCGTTGCGGGTGGCGGCCGACATGGCCCGCGCCAATGGCGGCAATTTGCTGGTGTTGCTGATTGCCGGAGAGACGGCCGTCGCCGAGCGATTGGGCGAAGAGGTGGCGGAGCGGCTGCGGCCGTTGCATGTGAAGGCTGAGTATCGCCGCCTCCCCCGCGCCGACGCCGCCAGCGTAGCCGAGGCGGTGCGCCTGGAGCGGGGTGGGGCGTTGGTGTTGGGGGGTGAGCGCGCGCTGTGGCCGGCCGAGGTGGTGCAGGCCCTTCTGGACGAGTTGGACTGCCCGGTGCTGTTGGTGCGCTGAAAATGAATCAGATTCCGCGCCGGCTCGACGCCACCTGACCTGCCCGGGCCAGACGTTCAGCGTACAGAAAGCCCAAATACGAATGTACCGGACTACGTCGTTGTTTGACGTGAAATCCACGCTGGGTCAGGTACCTGGCTATTTCATCACCGGTGTGGGATGTAAAACCATCGTGATATTCCAGGCTGATGCGGGCGATCCTGGCCAGCGTCTCAGGCGGGCTATTGAACAAGATATCAAATTCCCCGCCCTCACAGTCCATCTTCAGGAAGTCGCATTCGCGGTCGGGGAGGGCCTCAACCACTTCTGACAATCCTACGGCGGTTACCGTATCCCCAGAAGCGTCTTTTTTCACAAAGCGAGTGGAAACGGCGGCCACACCGGCCGACTCCACGGCCAACTGACCGCGCCGGGAGGCGACGGCCAGGGGCAAGGCCAGGACGTTGGTGATTCGGTTTAAGGTCAAATTGTGTTCCAGCAAAGCGAACGATTCGGCCAATGGTTCGTAGGCGTGAACAACACCCTGGCTACAGTGGGCCGCCGCCAAGACCGTGAAATCACCCAGTCCTGCGCCGATGTCTACCACGCGCCAATGGGGGGCTAGCCTTACCCCAGGCCAGAGGTAACCGGCATCCAGACAGGTTTCTTTGATGATCCAGAGGTCCAGGGCTGTTCGCACCCGGAAGCGCCAACCCGCCTGACGAAGCTGCACCTCGGTCAGTCGTTGCCGGCGTAAAGTAAGCAGAATCATCATTTTCAGGGGTTGGCGCAGACCCGTTAGCAGGGTGAATAGGGAGGCCAGGTAATAGGCTACGGCCGTCAACCACCGTTGGATAGGGGAAAGGTCCAGACCCTTGCTGATGGCCTGGCGCCGAGCGCGGGCAGTTCCCGCTGTTAAGGGGGGCGTATAGCTTTCGATGTGAGCCTGCATGGCGCAATCCTCCGCACGAGGAAGCTGACGGAGGCGCGTGTACCAATGGGCTGGTCTGGCGCGCCTCCGTCACAAGAGCTTGGTTCGGGCTCATCGGCAGCCACCCAGGTAGCGGCCGTTCCTTTCCAAATCGGCCGCGCAGTCGAACGTCGGCGATCCACTCCCTCTCCCTCCCAGGGAGAGGGTTGGGGTGAGGGTGGATGTATCCTGCCCATTGGGTCCGGCCGCCGGAATGACAAACGTCACACTGCGGCTCGTGCCGTCGTCCAGGTCGGCCCGCGCCGTCCACGTGCCGGCCGCCAGGCCGCTCAGGTCGGCGTCGAACTCATACCAGCCCGTCAGGCTGTTCAGGCTAAAGCTGTTGCCAGTAGGGACGCCGTACCATTCGGCCGGCTGCTCCTGCCCACCGGGGCTGACCAGCCAGAGCGTTCCGCTCGCCCCGTTGTACCAGCCCTGGGCGGCGCAGGCGTCATTGACCTGGAAGGCGAAGGGGAGTGGCAGCAGCGGATTGACCGGCTGGCCGTTGGGCGGGAAATCCAGGGTGGTGTTGTAGTTGACCTGTACCACCACGTCCTTCATCAGGACATTGCCGGCCATGTCCGTTGGCTCGACGTGGAGGGTGTTGGCTCCGGCCACCAACGTCACGCGGTCATCGTCGTGCGCCACCTGGCCGTTGAAGGTCTCCACACTGGAAGCGAAGCCGGAGAGGACATCGCTGAAACTGTAATCCAACAGAAGCGTGCTGCCAGAGCAGAAGGTCTGCGAATCGGGCAGGTTCTCGGACACAACCGGCGGCGTTAGGTCAATGCTCATGTTGGACAGGGTGGCGGTGACGACCGCGCCCACGGCGTCGCTGGCGGTGAAGGTGAAGGTCTGGTTGCTGCCTTCCGTCGCCAAAACCGTCTCCTCTGGACACTTCACCCATCCTTCACCACCCGTGCAGGTGAACACCACTTTGGGGGCCCACACCCGCCAGCCGTTGCTGTTGGCGAAATCAGGTAACATGGTCGTGCTGATCGCCAACGCCTGGGGCCGTTCCGGCGCGGCTTCCGGTTGCGCCGCCGTCTGCTCACCCTGGCCTCCGCCGGGGCTGGCGCAGGTATCGAAGATGCCGCAACTGGGATTCGAGGGAATGATGGGCAGCGTAATACTCGTCTTTTCGGGCTGCTTGTGGTATATCCGCACGCTGAAGCTGCCCAGGTAAGGGCTGATGGAGAGCGCGCTGTTGCTAGGTTGATATATCTCCTCATTGACGTTGGAGAGGTCAATGACGATGCGGCTGCCGGAGCGGAACTTGTGGGCGCGCGTATTGCCGCTGAACTCTGTGCCGGTGAACTGGGCCGGCGGCGTGCTGGACTCGTTCCAGGCGCACGCGCTGGCCGAGGTAATGAAAGCCCGCACGGGGTCGCTGCTACCCGAAGGCGTCCATTGTTCCATGACCCGCACATTCACCTGGTAGTTGTCGGAGGAGTCCTGGCCGTATGGTTCGGCGTAGAGCTGAACTTTGGGGGCGTCCACAATAGTCACGTCCTGGGTCAGTGGCGGCGAGACGTAGTAGAGATGGGAGGCCACAATGTGACTATCCCAACTGTCAAAAGATGGCTTTTCGGCTACCGCCGTGGCCATGTTGTAGGCGGAGGACCCTGGCGTCCAATACTGGTCTAACGTATCGTAGCCGGCCCCGACCGCCGGGGTAGCCAGCAAAGCCTCGCGGGTCGAGCCGTTCTGGTTCAGGTAGAGGGTGATGGGCGTAACGCCCGGCGGCGGCCAGTATTGCGCGGTAGCCAAGGCAACGGTGGCCGTTACGGTTGACGCATCGCCATAGTTGTCAATCACGAACTCCACCGGCGCGGGCGTGGCGTAAGGCGTGGGCGTATTGCCGGCAGGGGTGGGGGAAGCGGAGTAGGCTGGTGTCAGCCAGTACTGCATCCATCGAACCTGTGCGTTCTGCCGCCCGGTTGCGTCGCCTTGCCAGGGGGGATCGCTGTGGCCCCCGTTGCCACCGGTGATGTAGAGCCGGTGGTCTGGGAAACCAGGGGTGGGCGTGTTGGCTTCGGGGGCAGTCACCGTATTATAGGCGTAGATTCCCTGCCGGGCATTTTGCCATTGGTCATACCAGCTGCCCATGTGGAGCAGGTGAGGATAGGGGGTGGTCGTGGCCGTCACCAGGTCGCCAACCAGATCCTCGCGCGTGCCTACCACGTTTTGCCAGGCCGCCAGGTTGGGTGGATGGGCGGTGACGTAGCCCGCCTGCATGGTCGGGAAGGCGTTGCTATCCCAGGAGACACCAATGCGCGTGGCTGTGGGCGTGGCCGTGCCGCCTTCGGGCAACGGCGTGCGAACGTCCGTGGGGTTGAACATAGGAGCCAGATGCCCATTAAAGCAGTCCTGGCCCAGAAGCCAACTCTCCTCCAGGAAGACACCGTCAAAGGGCACGGAAGCCAGGTACTCACCGCGCCGCTCCGTATCGGCGATCATCCGCCAGGACGTGTCGCCGCCCTGGCTGAAGCCCATCACCCCCAGGGCCGCGTCGTTGACGAGGTCCCCCTCCTGAATGGTCGCAGGGCCGAGCTTGAGCGCGTCGGTAAGGTAAGATAAATCATCCTCCCCCACGTAGTCCTGCAGGAGCGGGCCATTCCAGTCATAGACAGTATCCACGTCATAATGCGGCCCCTGGCCGCGCACGTTGACCAGCAAAACTACGAAACAGGCCTCGGCGAGGTCGGCGGCGAGGCCGCTCATGTTCGAACCTGAACTTTCCGCGGTGATGTCTCTGCCCCCCGTATTGAAGCCGTGGATTAAGAGAATCCCTGGCAACTTCTCATGTTCGAAGCCTCCGTCCGCATCTGGATAATAAAAATGGCCCAGCAAACTGCCGTCACTAACGTCAACAAATGTCTCAGCGACTTCGTGGTCGTACGCGCCGGGCTGGCACAACTCGTAGGTCTGGCCCTGCAAAGCCAGGGCAAAGGCGCCAGACAAGATTCCGACAACAAGCAAAATTGAGATTAACTGTTTCATGGCGATTTCTCCTTGAAGGGCCTCCACCTCTTGTGTGGAGCACCCCATCTTGCCCGCTCGGAGGTTCGCCGCAACCGAGAAGGCTCCGTTACCTGAAATACCACACGTCGTTCATTTCGGCCCCCGTGGCCGAGCCGCCAAAGAGCAGCACCCCTCGTACCACCGGGTCGTAAACCATGGCCAGGCAGCAGCGGGCCGATGGCGACGGGTCGAAGGTACCACTCTGCCACCGCTGCCCATTCCAGATGGCTGTGTCGTTGTAGTAGCCGAACCCCCCATCCAGGCCACCATACAGAAAAGTGCGCTTGAAGCGGGGTGAATAGACCATCCCCATCCGCTCGCGCTTGGAAGGACTTTGTGCTGGCGTCACCTCTACCCAGTCGCCGCTGCCTGTCCACTCCCAGGTGTCTCTGTATGCAAAGGGGTCTTCGCTGATACCTCCACCAAAAAGCGTCATGACCTGACGGCGGCTGTCATAGACCATGCCTGAACCTGCACGCGCCGGCGGCCCGGCAACAGGTTGCGCTTGCCAGGTTAGGCCATCAAACGTCCAGGTGTCTCCATACTCTAAAATGCTGAATTCGCCGCCATAGAGTACGACCACCTGCTGCTGGGGGTCATAGGCCATGGCAGATAGTATGCGTGGGCTAGGCGCGTCGGCGGGAGTTAACTCTGACCAATCGGTCCCATCAAAAATCCAGGTATCGTTCAGGTGTGTGCCAGAGATACCCCCAAAGAGCACGACCACCCCCCGCGCTTCATCGTAAGCCATGGCGTGGCCCCAGCGGGCCGAAGGGTGGTGAGCCGGCGTCGCCTGGGTCCATTCCAGCGTCGAACTCGACCACTGCCAGGTATCGTCATAGGAGAACGTATCATCCGCCCCGCCAAAGAGGACGGCCACGCCGCGGGCGGTGTCGTAGGCCATGGCCTGGCTAGCTCTTGGCGGGGGGCTGGTGGTGGGGGATAACAAGTTCCAGCCAACGGCTAACGTCGTGGGGGTCTTCTCTGCGGCCAGGGCCGGCAGAGCGACGGCGACGAGCAGGGTCAACAGGATCAAAACAACCAGCATACGTTTCATCAGAGCCTCCTGAATTGGAGACAGGAGATTAGAGAGAGGAGATTGATTCCCGCGCCTCTCTGTCTCCCATCTCTCGGTAAGCCCAGGTCGTTAGCCGTGAGCCACTGAGTAAAGTTCGTGTCATCCTATCACGACGAACTCGCAAATCCCATTACAACCCTGCCTTGCCGTCTCACCGGTCGAACTTAACAGCAGTTTGACTCAACGAAAATCGCCGCGCTCAAATACTCCGGGCGTGCATTACACTTTCCCAAGCACGATACCCTTGAGTGCTAACCGACATATTCAAACAACTGCTGAGCGAGCCTTTGCCCTATCCCAACCAGCTCATCAAACAACACTATAGCATTTTCTGACGTGGGTTTGTTGATAATTGTGTATCACTTCTATATCACTTCTGTCTCCATTCTGTCTCCGCCCCACCACCTGTATTTCTTCACTTACTGTGATCCAGACAGTAGCCTAGCCCGCGTACGTTCCGGATAGGCATTGGCTTGCGCCGGCGATGGCTGAGTTTCCGCCTGAGTCGCATGATGACCAGCCGTACCAGATGTGGATCGTCCCTTTTGCTGCCATAGCCCCATACTTGCCTGAGCAGCTCCTCGTAAGTGCAGAGTTGGTTGGCGTGGCGAGCCAGGTAGACCAGTAGCTCAAACTCTAGTTCCGAGAGCGTGACCGGCCGGCGGCCCACGGTGACACGCCGGCTGGCTAGCTCAACGACGACGTTGTCGAAGATGATCGGGGTTTCAGCAGGCACGGGACTACCTCCATTTAGCTATGTTCTGGCCTGTGCAAAGAAACAGGTGAGCATAAAGGGTTGTCCAGAAGCAGGTTCCTGGCGGTGACTCCTATTAGCTCACTTCACACGATACATCATTTGGTAGCTATCCGACAGTGGCCTTTGTCATATTTGTCATGTGATAAATGTCATATAGTCCCGTAGGGCACATTTCCAGCGTGCCAACCATCGTCGCCCTTCCCCCCTCCACGTCGAGCCCGATCGGGCCACCCGCCCGGCCGAAACCATCCCGCTATTAAACCCCCAAAATCCCGCTGACCCAGCGGGATGTTCACCGCCTCTGGCT
>JBFMFT010000187.1:0-9343 GCA_040751925.1 Chloroflexota bacterium | reverse complement strand
CTCCCGCATCCCCCACTCCCCCTCCTCCTCCACCTCCTTGCTCCATTCCTAACACAGGCAACATCAACGGTTTTCGCATCGCCAACTGTACCATCACAGGTGCTACCAAGAAGGAGACCGGTATACATGTGATTCAGGGTTTCCTCGGCCTGATCGAGAACTGCTACATCAAAGGTTTCGATAAGGGCATCCACTTCGTTGGCACAGGAGATTGCGCGACCGGCGGCTGCGTCATCCGCGCCTGCCGCATTGAGGCGAATAACACTGGGTTGGAATACGATGAACTGATCAGTGGCACGCTGGTCGGCAATACGATTCAGGATAATAGTCGTCCTAGTCCGGATTATGGTATTGGTTTGCTTGTCACTAACGGTGCCAACCTGACCTCGGTCGGCAACCACTACGAGAACAAAGTTCTTCCTGAAGACATCGATGTCAAAATAGTGGCCGGAAACGCGATGAATTTCGTTGGCGACAAATTCAACTCTTCGAACCCTGGCAAGAACCTGGTCTACAGTGGTGGGAATTTTGTCTACATCAGGGGTGGAAAACTCATCGGCGGCGTTACGGCCACCGGTAATAACGCCGCCGGCGATAACGCCAACATCGTCCAGGAACTGGTGGAGAGAGTCACCTCTGCCTCCGATCTCGGGCCGGGGCATCACGTTCGCCTCAAAATGGAATGGCCGGAACTCATCGGCCTTAGAGCCAAAGAATGGCGGATGTGGAAGCCGATGCCGGTCCCCCCCGACCCGCCGGGGGCGGTTTATACCGAGTACGGGTACCTGCGGTGGAGCGGTAACGTCTTCGCGCTTGGCACCGAAACGAACGCAGGTGGCTCGGGCCGTGAGTTGCGATTGCAAGCGGGAAACAAGGAAGTTGTGGTTTGGGATAGCCGCCTCAGTATTGTACAAAACGAGGGTGCCCCTGCCCTGTCCGTGAATGGCTCTGGGGGCCAGAAATGGAATGTCAGTCAAAAGTCCGAACTCACTACTATCGGCACGGGCTCCGTCACAGAGACCTGGACGGACACCGGGATAAAGATTCCCGCGAATGCTGTCGTGTTCGGGGTGAGCGTGCGTGTGGTCGAGGCGATTCCAAATCCAGTTCCACCAATTCCAGGACTAGATCCGAGCTTTATGGTGACCGGTGCAGCCGATACGTCACCTGTATTCAGTACGGTTGACGACGTACCCACTGCTGCTGGCAGCACTGACGTGGGGACCAAAAACTGTCCATACAAGAACGGCGCGGCGGAACTGGCAATCAGGATTAAGCCAAATTACAACCCACCAACTGCAGCCGGCAAGGTGCGGGTGACGATTCATTACTACGAAATCACGCCTTAGTCCGCGTAGGGCAGCTAAAGGCACGCCCTACGGCCGGTTGCCAGGTGTGGATGGCAGAAGATCGTGTGGGTGACGTGTAGCGTATCCCCAGCCCCGGCCGCCCCCTACCAGCACAAACAACCGCACCTGCTCAAGCGTCAATCGCGTCTCCTGGCAAGAAAACTCCGAATAGATTATAATAATCTTTTCGGAGTTATTTGCTTTCAAGGAGATGGCCTATGCCGGAGTTCATAGACCGCCAGCCAGAAATGGCAGCCTTAAACAAGTTGTTGGGGACACAGGGGGGGCAATTTGTCATGGTCTACGGCCGCCGCCGGGTCGGTAAGACCACCCTCCTGCGCCACTGGGTCGAGCAGAGCGGCCGGCCCACCGTTTACTGGATTGCCCGCCGCGAACCGGCCGAAGCCGTCCGTTATAGTTTGGCCCGCGCTTTCTGGCAAAGCCTCGGCCGGGGCCAGCCCCCTCGTTTCGACTCCTGGGAACCGCTTCTGGAAGAAATGGCTAACCTCATTAACGAGCGGCCGTTTATCTTGATTTTTGACGAGTTTCCCTACGCCGTGGAGTCGGACCCCTCCCTGCCATCCCATTTGCAAGCAGCCTGGGATACCCTCTGGCAGGATAAGCCCATCATCTTAATCCTGGCCGGGTCGCACATCGGCATGATGGTGGACTTGCTCAATTACCAGGCGCCTTTGTACGGCCGTTTTACAGCCCAGATGTTCATCAACCCCCTACCCTTTGCG
This sequence comes from Chloroflexota bacterium, assembly GCA_040751925.1. Classification (GTDB taxonomy): domain Bacteria; phylum Chloroflexota; class Anaerolineae; order Promineifilales; family Promineifilaceae; genus JBFMFT01. The sequence goes on along the minus strand of JBFMFT010000187.1, from coordinate 7,251 downwards.
GCCCTGGCCGACTTCTTCCCGCGTTATTCAGCGGCCGAGCGCGTCGCTACCTATGCCGTGTTGGGGGGCGTGCCTGGCTACTTGCAACGGTTCAACAGCCAACAAAGTCTGGCGACCAACATCCGCCAGCATCTCTTCCGCGCTTCTACTTTCGCTTCGTTGAACCAAACCTAGAGATGATTGAATTCGGCCAGGCCAATTTGCTGTGGGAACGGATTGGCGAGCAGTTCCGCGCTTTCGTCGGGGCCACGGCCTGGGAGGAACTCTGCCGGGAGTGGTTGTTGCAGCAGGCCAACGCCGGCCGCCTGCCCTTTCCCGTTGAGTTGATAGGCAGTCATTGGGCGGCCGACGCTCAGGTAGACGTGGTAGCTATCAACTGGCGCGATAAGGCTATTTTGTTGGGCGAGTGCAAATGGGGAGCAACGGCTGTCGGTCGAACAGTGATCCGGGAACTGGTGAACAAAGCACCGCTGGTCGTACCCGGCCGGGACTGGCAAGTCCATTACGCCTGTTTTGCCCGCGCTGGTTTCACCGAGGGGGCGGCGGCCGAAGCTCAGGCCCATGACGTCCGTCTCATTGACCTACCCACCCTGGACGCCGATCTGCGCCAGGCTTTAATCGCCTAGCCACGTTATCTGCAGCGGCTCGCCAGTCAACCCACCCTGGCCGGTTGGTTAGAGCTACCGACCTTATCGCCGGAACGTCTACCGGCGAACTGCTGGCCCTGGGGCTGCCGGCTGTCGCCTAATTACCAGCTACAACAGGTATAGGAATGGTGTAGGTGACACTCAGAGTATCCTCACACCGGCCGCCCTTCACCCCCTTTTCACGCCCCCTCTCCCCTCCATTAAACAGCCTGTTTAACCCCTTGATCCATAATAGCGTGTAAGGGCGCGCTTTCCATACCGCCCCTACTGATCCCGTCAATCCTGTGAATCCTGTCTATTCCCGACTTCATCATTCATCATTGAACACCATGACCACCCCCATCCCCCCCATAGACCTCTCCCTCTTCCTCCAGGCCCTCCGCGGCCAGCCCATCACCCCGGCCGACCGCCAGGCCCTCACCCACCCCCTCGCCGCCGAAGCCATCCACGTCCTCCAGACCGCCACCGGCCTGCCCCATCAGGCCCTCAGTGCCTGGGCCGAGGGCCATCCCGACCGCCAAACCTTCCTTCTGGACTTCTTCCAGGCCCGCGACCTCTATGGCCCTGCCTACGAAAACCTCGAACTCAAGCCCGCCTCCCTCGCCAGCCTCCTCAGCCAGCCCCCGCCTCCCCTCGCCTGGCTCATAGACAACCTCCTCGCCCCCGGCCACCTCCTCCTCCTCGCCGGCCGCCCCAAAACCGGCAAAACCTGGCTCGCCCTCCAACTGGCCCACGCCCTCGACACCGGCCAGCCCTTCCTCGGCCTGTCCACCCGCCCCGGCCGCCTCCTCTACCTGGCCCTCCAGGACAGCCCCCAACGCATCCAGCAGCGCGCCCACCTCCTCCACTGGCAGCCCCGCCAGGCCGACTTCTGCTTCCACCTCGACCCCCTCTCCCCCGCCAGCCCCGCCCTCGACCAACTCCAGGTCACCGCCCGTCGCTACGCTCTCCTCATCCTGGACACCCTCGCCGCTGCCCTGGCTCCCGGCCTCGACGACCCCAGCCAGACCGCCGTCCTGCACACCCTCCTCCAACTCGCCCACACCACCCAGACCGCCATCCTCCTCATCCACCAGACCGCCAAAGCCAACCCCGCCACCGACGACCCCTTCCAGGCCCTCCTCGGCCCGCCCGCCCTCCGCCGCGCCTGCGACGTCGGCCTCCTGCTCCTCCGCCAGCCCCCCGACAAAGCCGCCACCCTCCTCATCGAAAGCCGCGACGCCCCGCCCGCCTCCCTCACCCTCGCCCCCGCCGCCAACGGCCCCGGCTGGCAACCCATCCAGACCCCACCCGACCTCTTACACCTCCGCGCCGGCCGCTCCGTCATCCGTACCATGCTCGAAGAGGGCGACGGCCTCACCCTCGACCACCTGGCCGGCCGCCTCAACCTGACCCGTCAAGCCGTCTACAGCCAGTTGCGCTACGCCGAAAAGCACGGCTACGTCTACCGCACCCGCGACGACGACCCCCACCGGGTCTCCAAACCGGCCGACCGCTGGTGGCTCACCGACCACACCAAAGATAGCCACCCCCACCCAGCGATAATTAAATCCCCCATTTCCGCCTGACCGTCCAGGCCTCAAGCAGCCTTGATAATTTTGATAATCTTGATAATCCAGACCACCGAATATCAAAATATCAAATGGTGTTGCGTTACGAACCCCTGCCCGCGCAGGCAGAGATGGCGGCCGTCGCCTAATCACCAATTACAGTCGGTAAGGGAATAGTATAGGTGACACTCAACGTCTCCCCACCCCCGGCCGCCACCCGCACCGGCGCCAACAACCGCACCTGCTCAATCAAACATAAGGCCTGCGCTTCTGTCTGGCAGTAATAGATCACCAGGTCGCCGCGCAGAGTAGCCTGTCCTTCCGTGAAGGTGGCCGGGAAGGTCAGGGGGAAATGGGGCTTGACCACCGTCTGGTTAGCCTGAGCTAGATCGAACTGCACGGCCGTCCCTTCCCTCTGCCAACTCATGGCGAAAGGAGCCAGGTCGTTCAGCTTATAGCCGGCCGGTACCTCCACCTCCACCTGCACCGCCCCCGCCCCGGCCGCCACCATCTGCGGCTCCAACGTCACCACCTTCCCCACAAAGGTCTCCCCGTCCGGCCGGCGGGTCAGTAAGCCATCCATATCCACCAGCACCAGCGTACTCACCTGGCGCGTCGCCAAATCCGCCACCCGAATCACGTGGTTGTTGGTGTCGGCGATGTACAGCTTATCGCGGGTGATGCTCAAGCCGCCCGGCTCGTCAAAGAGCGCATCCGCCCCGTCGCGCCAGCCGGCCGTCTCCCCCCCCAGGAAAGTCACACTCTCGCGGGTCTCCGGGTCAATGACCTTAATCTTGCTATTGTAAGTGTCGGCCACGTACAAGAGGCTATCCAGGTAGGCCACGCCCAGGGGGTGTTGCAGGCGCACCTCGTCACCCCGGCCGTCCACGTCGCCAAAGTCGAACAGACCCGTGCCAACAATCGTCTCTAACCGGCCGCCAGGGTCGAGAGCGGCCGACCGAATCGCGCTGGCCTCACTGTCGGCCACGTAGAGCCGTTCACCGTCAGTTGCCAATCCGCTCGGCTGGTTCAGTCCACCGGCCGCCAAAGCTCCATCCTCCAACTCCTCACGGCCGGAGCCGGCGTGCCGGCGCAGCAGGCTAGTCGTAGGGTCATACACCCACACCTGATGCTGCCCGGCCATGGCGATATAGACCAAACCATCCACGGTCAGCACATCCCAGGGCGAATTGAGGCCCAGGTCCAGGGCCGGGCCGCTCATCTGCTGCAAATAGACCTGCTGGCCCGTCCCGGCTACCGTCTCTACCAGGCGGGCGGCCAGGTCTACCCGGCGCAGGGCGTGGTTCTCCGTGTCGGCCACGTAGAGGGTATCATCGCCGGCCAAAGTGAGACCCTGCGGCCGGAAGAAAGCCGCCGTCTGGTAATCGCCGTCTTGCAGGGCGGCCCGGCCGCTGCCAATCACCTCTAACACGTTACCGGCCAGGTCGGTGATCACAATCCGGTTGTGGTTAGAGTCAGCGATAAACAGCCGGTTATTAGCTTCGTCGGCCAGCACTTTGCCAGGGAAGAGGAGGGGAGAGTCAGCCAGGTTTCGTCGTTCCAGGGCCAATTCGAGCGGCGTGCGATCCAGGCGGCCGTTGGCCTCAAACTCATTGACCAGACTGCCAATCACGTAGTCAAACAGGTCATAGATGCCCTCGCCAGAGTGGAAGCCAACCACGTTGCCGTCCGGGTCAATCAGGACAAAGGTGGGCCAGGCTTGCGCCCCAAATTGGGTCCAAACAATGAAATCCTTATCGTTAATGACCGGATGCTCTAGCTCGTAGCGGAGGATGATACGCCGGATGTTTTCCGTCTCCCCCTCGTTGGCGAACTTGGCCGAGTGGACGCCAATGACCACCAACTCGTCCGCGTATTTGCTCTCCAACCGCTTGAGGTCGGGGATGACGTGCATACAGTTAATGCAGCCATACGTCCAGAAGTCCAGCAAGACAACTTTGCCACGCAATTCGGCCAGGGCCAACGGCCGCGCACTATTCAGCCAATCCAGCCCGACCGGAAACTCTGGCGCAGGTACTGTTCCAGCAAACGATTGTTCAGAAGCCACACTTTCCTCCCCGGAATCAGAGTTGGAATCAGCATCGTCTGGGGTAGCGGGGACGGCCGGGCCTGTCGTCGCCGCGGCCGTTGGCTGAGTTGTCGCCGTCGGACTGATTTCAGCCAGAGGCTTAACCGGCACTCTACCCCTACAGGCAGACAAAACAACCAGGCTGACCGACAAGATGATACCACAGAACACAACCTTCTTCATAATCTTTTCCCTCTGCCAGAAAAAACCTGGTTTCTGGAGGGCAGAACTACGTGCGGCCGAACTGCCGGGCCAGTTGGGCCACCGATAGGTGGATCAACGTCGGCCGCCCATGCGGACAGGTGTGCGGGTTCTGACAGCCTTCCAACTGCCGCACCAGAGCCTCCATTTCGGCCGTCGTCAACGACTGGCCGGCCTTAATGGCCGCCGTCTTACACACCCGCCGGATAATCTTCGCCTCCACCTTGTCCTGCAAGGGAGTTGTTTCCCGTTCCAAATCCTCCACCACCGCCAGTAGTGCCTGGGCCGGTTCCAGCCGGGCCAACAGGGCCGGCATGGCCCGCACCTGCCAGGTATGGGGGCCAAACGCCTCAACCTGGAAGCCCAGCCGCCCTAACAATTCCAGGTGGTCGCCCAGTAAGGTGGCCTGGGATGGCGAGAGGTGGACGGCCGCCCCGCTAATCAACCCCTGGGCCACCACCCCATCCTGGTTCAATTGGGCCATGAACTGCTCGTAAAGGATTCGTTCGTGGGCGGCGTGCTGGTCAATCAGGTACAGACCATCCGGCCCTTCGGTGATGACGTAGGCCGCCCCCACCTGGCCCACCACCCGCATAATGGGCAATCGTTGCCCGCCCAGGTTCATCGCGGGCGCGGCCGACCCACCCACCAGGGGCGGGGCGGCCGACTCTGGCGACCATTCCAGTTCCAGACGACCCTGCGGCGGAGGAGTGAAAGCTTCGTAATCCACTTCCCCACTCCAATTGGGCCAGGCGGCCGCGGCCAGTTGGGTGAGCGGCCGGATGGGACTGTCGGCCACCAGGGTCTGCCGCACTGCTCGCTGCACCGCGCCAAAGACGGCGTTGCTGTCGCGGAAGCGCACTTCCGTCTTGGCCGGATGAACGTTCACGTCCACCTGGTCAAAGGGGACGGACAGGAAAATGAGGCCCAGCGGGTAGCGGCCGACCGGCAGCAAGGTGTGATAAGCCTGAATGACGGCGTAGGTGAGTTGGCTATCTTTGATCCAGCGGCCGTTGACGTACAGGTTCACCTGGCTGCGGTTAGACCAGTGCAGACTGGGCGGGCTGACGTATCCGGTCACGCTGAGTAAGGGAGCGGGAGAGCGGAGGAGCGGAGGCGAATCCTCCCCTGCCCCCCTGCCCCCCTGCTCCTCCGCTTCTCGTTCATCTGGCAGAGGAATGGGGAGCAGTTGACGGGCCACCTCTGGCCCATAGACGGCGACCAACACGTCTATCTGGCTGCCGTTGCCGCTGGTCTGAAAAGTGACGCGGCCGTCGTGGGTTAGCCGCCAGCGAACGTGGGGATAGGCCAGGGCGTAGCGGGTGATCAGTTCGTCAATCAGCCGCTTTTCGGTCACAATGGACTTGAGGAATTTTAGGCGGGCTGGCACATTGTAGAATAGGTTTTCAACCGCCACCACCGCCCCACGCGGCGCACCGACGGCGTCACGGCCGGTGATCCGGCCGCCTTCCAGGGCCAGCCGCGTGCCGGCCGCTTCCTCGTCGGTGCGGGTGACAATAGTCACCTGGCTGACGGCGGCGATGGCCGCCAAAGCCTCACCCCGAAAGCCTAACGTAGTAATGGCCTGCAAATCATCGGCCGTGCAAACTTTGGAGGTGGCGTGGCGCAGAAAGGCCGTCTCCACTTCGTGAGCGGCGATACCCGCCCCGTTGTCGGCCACCTGGATCAACTGGCGTCCGCCGCCCCGCACCTCCACGTAAACCGTCGTCGCCCCGGCGTCAATGGCATTTTCCACCAGCTCTTTGACCACTGAGGACGGCCGCTCAACTACCTCGCCGGCGGCGATTTGCGAGGCGACTGGATCCGGTAAGACCTGAATGGGCATAGCGAGGATATTGTACCACAAGTGACGTAGCACAAGCCGCTGGCTTGTGTTACCGCAAGCCGGCGGCTTGCGCTACAACTTGCCACTTGCCACTTACTACCTTATACTCAATCCAAAATCCAAAATCCAAAATCCTCTATGCCCTTCACGCCGACTTACGACGTTCCCCCCGATCGCCGCGCCTACACCCTGACGGCCGGAAAAGTGGGCTGCCTCATGCTGCACGGCTTCATGGGCAGCCCCAAAAGCTCGCGGCCGCTCGCCCAATATCTCCACCAAAGGGGTGTCACCGTCCACTGTCCCCTTCTACCCGGGCACGGCCACTTGCCCGAAAAGATTCATGGCTTTTCACAGGACCATTGGCTGGCCGAAGTGGAGGAGGCGTTGGCCCACCTGCGCCAGCTTTGCGACCAGGTTTTTATTACCGCTCATTCCATGGGGACAGTACTGGCGGCTCATCTCAGCACGCTCAACCACGATTTGCGCGGGCTAATCATGCTCGCCCCTCTGTACGACGTGCCTGACCAGCGTATCCGCTACTTGCGCGTGCTGCGTTACCTCATGCCCTGGTTTTATCCCATGAAGCATCGGCGCGTAGATCGCCAGTTGATCCGCGAGCGCGTCCTGGACTTCGACCCGACGATTAACCTGGGTGACCCGGCCGTCCAGCAATGGCTGGTGAAAGCGACCCGCGTGCCAACGGCCGCGATTGACGAGATGCGAAAGATGGCCGACTTCGGCCGCCGGCTGTGGCCGCGCCTCCACCTGCCTGTTCTCATCTTCCAGGGCGGGCGGGACTATGCCGTTTTCCCGGCCGATACGCAAAAACTGTTTGACCTCCTGCCTGGCCCCGACAAGGAGTTGCAACTCATTCCCGAAGCGGGACATGAGTTGATGCGGCCGTCTGACCCCGTTCAC
>JBFMFT010000186.1:0-9376 GCA_040751925.1 Chloroflexota bacterium | reverse complement strand
AGGGGACCTCGATGACGAAGGTCGTTCCTTCACCCAATCGAGTATCCTTTAGGTTAACATTACCACCTGTGGCTTGCATAAACGTTTGGCACCACCAGAGGCCGATTCCAAGTTTATGCTCCTTCGTTGTTACACCCGGGGCAAACAACTTGTCACGAATCTCTCTCGGTATACCCGGTCCGCTGTCCTGGATCTCTACTTCGATACGACTGGTAGATTTATTGAACCTTACCCGAACCACCAGTTTGCCCTGTTCTTGGTTCTCCATAGCTTCAAGGGCATTGTTGATGATGTCATGCAGTACTTGCTGAAGCTGAAACTGGACGCTTTGTACTTTAGGAAGATCTGGCCCCAGTTCCTTAATGAGGTTTACTTGACCTGGAGCAAATCTAACTCGTTCTAATTCTGCTTCAAGTATTGGCTCAATGTCAATGGGAGCGAGTTCTAACATGCTTCCAGTTTCTTGGAACGGCCGGGCCAACCGCTCGGCCAACTCCAGAAGTACACGGGCCTCACTTTCAATGCGATCTAACTGTCGTTGAGCCCGTACATCTGTCGGGTTGATTCGACTCCTCAAGAGTTGCGTTGCCACTCGACTGGTTCCAGCCAGGTTGCTCATGCGATGGGCAAAGTTGGCTGCTATACTCTCCACCATCCTGATTCGTTCAGCCCGCCGTTGTTCTTCGAGCCGGGCGTTGAGGATAGCCACAGCCGCATAATCGGCAAAAGTCGCCAGGGCTGAGATTTCGTCACTGCTAAACTGGTGGCGTGTGCGATAGTTGACGAACATTACTCCCACAACTTCTTCATCCCTCAATTCGGCCGCTCGATAGGGTAACAGCAAAGCGGCCATGGACTGAATCCCTTCTCGCTTGATAAACCGTTGGCGAGGTTTATCACCAGGTCGCTGAATATCACGGGTAAGAAAACCTTGTTCGTGTACGTCAGCGTAAAAGCCAGACTTCCGTTCCTTGACGACTGTCCAGGGCACATCCCCCGGAAACACCTTGCGGCGCATAGGATTCTTGTCGCCTATCGTGCCGCCGATGGTCGGTCCCGTGCCTTCGACCGGGAACTCATCCTTCTCTTGTATGTATTGGTAAAGTGTCACCACGTCGGCTCCCAGAGAGCGCACGGCCAGTTGGGCAATCTTCTGCAGCACAGGCTCGACGCCGCCCTCCCTGGGCAGGCGCGTGAGTTCAACGCCTACTTCCGCCAGGGCGTCCAGAATACTGATGCGTTCGGCAATCGGGGAGGCTACCTGTCGCGCCACAGACTCTAGTCTCACCTGGTGCCATTCCGTGAAGTAGCCTTTTTCTTCAGCGTCAGCGTTAATAATGGCCAGCACCTCCCCCTCGTATATAATGGGGACCGATAGCAATGACAGAAAGTTCTTACCCGAACGCGAGGGGGAAAAAAAGGGGTCTTGTTCCACGTCAGGGCACAAATAGGATCGTCTGTTTTGGACGACCCAGCCGCCCACACTCTTATCGTCTATCTTGAACACCCGCTCTGTTTTGCGCCCCGGCCGTGGCTTTCCCAGCCTGGCCTTGATTTGCAGAATTCCTTGCCGATTATCCACCAACATTAACGACCCAGCTTCGGCCCCAATGGCTACCAGAGCCTGATTGAGGATCAGGTGCAGCATGGTATCCAGCGTTTGCGTCTTTTCAATAGTGATCTCAACCCCTTCTTCAGCCATTGTCTCTCTCCTCTATTCACTTTGCCAACAACTGTTTTAACCCCAAGAGATAGCAGCCCTGGACAAAAGCAGCCAAAAGGTCCCAGTCACCAACTTATGTGAAGCTGCCTGACACAACCTTTAGCTCCTTTATTCTATCGCCTATTATAGCAGGTTATGACCGCTTGTGTAAAGCGGTTTTTACTGGCTGCCCAAACCCCTTCAGGCCTGATAGAACAAGAGATTCGGTATCTTCTGGTGACTGATTACTGACGACTAATTACTGACCCCGTACCACCCGCACCCGGTAGCGCAGCAGCACATCGCTGGCGATCAGGGCGAAGAGAATAATTCCCTGGATCAGCCGCGGCACCCCGGCCGGCTGAATCTCGCGGCCGGCCAAAATCAACCCGCCAAACAGAATCGAAACCACAATCACCAGCCAGGGGTTCAACTTGGCTAACCAGGCTACGATGATGCCGGTGAAGCCATAGCCTGGTGAGATAGCCCCTTGCAGCCGGTGGACGACCCCCGAAATCTCCGACATGCCGGCCAGCCCGGCCAGCCCGCCGGAAAACATCATCACCAGGACGGTGTTGCGAACGATGTTCAGGCCGGCGTATTGAGCGGCGCGGGGGTTGTCGCCAATCAGCCGGATTTCGTAGCCCCAACGGGAGCGGTTGAGGATAAACCAGACCAGGCCGGCCGCCGCCAGAGCCAACAACAACCCCAGGTGGAGGGTCAACCCACGAAAGGCCGGTATGCTCTGGCTGTAATCGGTCAAACGGGGCAGCCAGGCGTTGCGGCCGAACATGGCGCTCATCTGGAACCCCCCCTCACTCCACACGCCAAAGATAAAGTAATTATTCCAGGCGATGGCGACGTAGTTCATCATCAGGGTCGTGATGATTTCGTTCACCCCCAATTTGGCCTTCAGGAAGCCCGGCACAAAACCCCACAACGCGCCACAGGCGATGCCAAAAACGGCCATCACCAGCAGCATCAACCAGCGGGGAGCCGTTTCCGGTAGGACGCCTCCCAACACCACCAAACTGGCCCCAAACGCCCCCAGGAAGAACTGCCCCTCCGCGCCGATGTTCCACAGCTTCATACGAAAAGCTATCGTCAGAGCCAACCCCACCAGCATCAGGGGAATGGCCTTAACCAGTGTGTCAGACAAGACCCCCACACTGCCAAAAGCGTTGGTGGCGATGTGGCGATAAGCGGCCCAGGCGTTGCCTCCCACCGCTTCCAGCACGATGCCGCCCATGATAAGCGAGACAATGATAGCCCCCAGGGAAACGGCCGGTGGCAACCAGCGCGGCGTCTCCAGCCGAGGCTCTATCTTGAAACGTGGAAGGGTAAAGGATGAAGGATAAGTGGTCATGGTGACTGGTGAGTGGTGACAGGTAATTAGCCCCTGATTGTACGTGCTTTCCCCTGAATGGGGAAGGGTTCTTAAGAACATCCGACGTTTGCCAAACGTCGGATGTTTCAATCCAGGAAGGGCTGGTAGAAGATGGGAATGATGCGGGTAAACCACAGGAGGCCGTTCAAGATGAGCAGAACCATCAAGACAAGGTGGGGCAGGCGGCCGGCTAATCGCGGGGGCAGTAGGGTATACCAGCCGGCCGTCATCAATAGCGAGATGGGTCCCAGGGCCGGAAAGAGAAAACGGCTTTGATATTGGGGGGTGGTCAGGAAATTGCGAAAGACGATCACGAAGGCCAGTACGGCCGCCAGCCACACCAGTCCCCAGCCCGAACCGCCGCGACGGAAATGGAACGCGGATGGCGCGGATTGGCGCGGATTTTCATGGTCGGTTACGGGCAACGGACCTAAAGAGAGAACCCCGGCCGGGTCTACCTGCCGTTGTCGCCACCAGGCCACGACCAGCACAACCAGTCCACCCAGCCAGACAGACAATGGCGCGTCCCACCACTCGGTGAAACGGCCGGCCAGAGCAAAAGCCGCGGCGACGAGAGCGGCCGCCCCCATCAACCAACGCCAGAAGAGAGCCAGGGGCGCGCGGCCGAACAGCAGCCGTAAGCTGGCTAACCAGCCTAGAGCCGCCAGCCCGGTCAATGTTCCCAGAATCCACTCCGGCAAGCGCACCGTACTCCAGGCCACCTGCCCCCAGTAGGTAGCCACGTAAAAGGTGGCTACCCGCATGAGCGGCCAACGGGTTGAAAATTCCGGCCGCACGTAGGTCAGCCGCCACCACAACGTCCGCAGAACCATGACCCAGGGGCTAGGGACCAGCCAATAGAGGACGGCCGCCAGGAGCAGGCCGAGTAAGGCTCCCCCGATAAGCAGTCTTAGAATGGCTGGCCGCCGGCCGCCAGCCGCCAGCCACCCGTGACCGCGAAGGGCGATAGCAACCAGGACGGTCAGGGTCATGGGTAGGACGGTCAGTTTGACCAGGAGGGTAGCGGCCACGGCGACGGCCGCCACGCCGACTAGCCAAATGGGGGTGAATCCGCGAAACGTAAAGGGTGAAACGTGATAGGAGGAGCGCGTGGTGGCGTTGATATAGCCCAGCAAGTAGAAGAGGAAAGCCCCAGCCAGGTTAGCCAGGGGGTCGTTGCTGCCGGCGGCCGAGTTGTGGAGAAATTGAGGCGTCAGGGCTACCAGGGTCACAGTCGCCAGGGCGATTACCCTCACCCCTACCCCTCTCCCTCTTAGGGAGAGGGGAGGTAGTTCCCTCTCCTTCCCAGGGAGAGGGGTAGGGTGAGGGTAGTCAGTTTCAAGCAATCGGCGCGCGCCTTTGTAGATGAAGAGAAGGGCCAGGCCGCCCACACCGATATTGAGCCAGCGCAACACCTGGGGGGACCAGAGGAAACGATAATTATCGGCCGTCCACTCATAACGAGTTGGCTGGCCGGGTGGCGAGAGAGGCGGCCGGTACGGGTTGACCAGTTCCGGGCTCATCTGGTCGAGCAGGCGCAGGACGCCGGCCGCCAGCCAATAGTAAAGTGGGGGCTGGATCGCTTCGTAAGTTTCGGCCGGGGTGGGAAAGCGGCCTTCCCGCGCCAGGTAGTAGGCGACGAGGTAGTGGGCTGTTTCGTCTGGCGCCTCCCAGGTCGGCATCAGCAGGCTGTAGCCAACGGCCAGCAGGATGTACAGCAGGAAGACCAGCCGCAGCCAACTTCTGCTTTTCACTAAACCCAGCTGGCCGTCATAAGCGTCCGGCAATCTGTTGCGTGAAAACATCCAGATCGCCTACATCCCCTTGCAAGATTTGATAGACTCGCTGATTGTCCACCTGCCAATAAAGGTGGACCAGCATATTGCGGAAACGGGCCATGCGTTGAAGACGGCCGGCTAATTCAGTAGTGATCCGCCCCAAGTTCGCGCACTCGAACAAAGAGCGAAGATTATTTCTTCCCGTCCACGCAGGTACTCTCTCAGGCTGGCCTTCAATTGCTCAATCATCGCTCTTCGTATGATAACTATTCAGGCCCTCTGAAGAAACCAGGTTTTTTGTTGCCAACAATTACGCTCTGCCAGAGAAAAACCTGGTTTCTTGCTGAATAGTTACTTCGTATGTAGGCAGTAGGTACTTCAGTGTCTTCTGAGGTGATGAATCGCCTACTACAAACCCGTTCTCAGCTAGATTATAACCCATTACGCCAACCGCTTGCCAAGCTCGGTCGTAACCACCCCAGGTAAATGAGCAGTCCCCCCACCGCCAGTAACCAACCGCTTACGGCGAAGACGGCCGTCACCTGGAGCAAGGATTGGTGATAAACGGCCAGGAGAAGAACCTGTAAGAGGGCTGTGCCGGCCAACAGGGCGGCGTAGGGAGCGGGGCGGGTAGCCAGGTAGAAGTTTAGCCAGATGGTCGCCAGACCGTAACCAACCATGGCCAGCCCCATCCAGCCCAGCAGAGGGACGGCCGCCTCGTACGCGCCGCCAAAGGTGAAGTGAACGATGGGGCGGCCGAAGAGGGCGTAGAGGGCGGTGATGAGTAGTGTGGGTAGGGTGATGACGACGGCTGTAACCACCAGCAGACGGTCAGGGGCTTGGCCGCGAATGACCCTGGCGACGGCGCGAGGATACATGATGACGATGACCGCCCCCGGTAGCAGGGTTAAGATGCGCCGCAGTAAGACGGCCGTCGCGTAGGCCCCGGCCGTCTCGGAGCCAAAGGCGCGATTGACCCAGATGAGGTCGTTGTTGAGCAGGCCCATGTAGGCGGCGTAGGAGACGAAGGCCCCGGCCGATAGGCGCAAGCCCTGGGCTAGAAAGCCTGGCGGGAGAGGAGGGCCTCGTCGCCAAACGGCCAGACCCAAGAAGGCCAGGCTGCCTACAATGGAGAGAGTCCAGCCAATGGGCAGGGCGGCCAGGGCGCCCAGGGCGCGCCCACCCCAATAAATCAGAAGGGCGGCGGCGGCAAAACGACCAAAAGAGAAGATGAGTCGGGTCAGACCATAGACGGCGAAGCGTTGCTGCCCTTGCAGCAGGCCGGCCACCACCGGCCGCAAGAGGGCGAGCAGGAACATGATGGCTGTTACGCCAATGGCCGAGGGTGGCACGTTGAGCCAGGTGGCTAACGGCCGCCGTCCCCACCAGGCCAATGCGCTGAGAACGAGGCCGAGCCAAAGGCTGCGGCTGAAGTAATAGCGGAAGACGGAGCCTCCGGCGGCCGTCTGGCCGAGATTGTCCGGGCCGCTCTGGTCGGTAACAACGAAGCGGGCCACGACTGGCTGGGTGACGCCGAGAGCGGTAATCAGCACCAGCAGAGCAGCGTTGACGGTTTGGACGATGGCGAAGTCGGCCGGCAGCAGCACCCGCCCCAGGTAGATGTGGAAGGCGTAGTCAATCAGGTTCGTAACCGAATCAATGGCAAACAGGAAGCCCACCTGGCGCGTTGCCGCACGACGTAATTGAAAAAGCAAGGTGTTAAAGAACAATGCGTCTTGATTCTCGCAATAGAATTGATTTGAGGGTTCCTCCGAATACGGTGATCCTCAACAGTCGTGAAGTGCCCTGCCCAGTCGGTGCGGCTCTTAATGACCGAGACAGCAACTTGAGCAATGTGAGATATGGATTATGCAGTCACCATGGGAACTTTATGTACAAGTTGCCCTATTGTCAAGATGAACTGGGGCCGGCCGGCCGTTGGCTGACCGCTCTTGTATCCTGCTGCTGAAGCTGTAAGCGACGGCGCAATTTCCAGGTGTAGTAGGCGGTGTCTACCGCGCTGCGGCCGTATTGCCCCAGGGCGCGCAGAAAGTGACGGCCGCCCACCCACCAGGAATGTGACCCGTAGCGGCATTGCAAGTAGCCGGCCGGGGGCAGGCAGTACGTTACCATGTCCAGCAGGCGAATCGGCCGGAAGACGATGGACTCATTGTAGCCGACCAGGAAAGTCCAGAGCGGGTCGGCTTTCTGGCCCAGGTAAGTGGCTACCTTGTGGTCAGCCATGCGCCGCACGGCCCGCTCGGCCAATGACCAGGGCTTTTCGACGGGCAACTCACGTAAGACCCAGGCCGGCACGCCGGCCGCCAGGTAATCCCGGCACACCCGCAGCACTGCCCCCAGGATGGAAACGGCTCCCCACTGCCGGGCCAGTTCAACCGTCAACGACCAATCTAGCTGCTCGCCGTACTGCCGTAGTAGTTCGGCCACGTCCAGGTAGTACATGAGCATCCCATCGGCCAGAATGACGCGGGGGAGGTCGGGGCGGTCTAACACACTGGGCAAGTAAACGGCGTGCTTGACCAGGTGAATGGCCAGGCTGAGGAGCAGATCGGGCAGCGACAGTTCATTGATCGGCTCACCCAACAGTGTACCCGGCCGGGTGCGATCCATCATGGTTTCATAGTCAATGGTCAGGAGGGCGTAGGGGTGGTCTAAGGCCCAGTGAATCTCAAACCAGAGTTTAGTGTCCTCGCGGCCGCGCATAAGGTGGAGATGGTGGCGTTCGTAGTAAACGTCGTCAAATCCTTTAGACCATTGCCCCATGCCCAATTCTTCCAGAAGGGCGATGCTATCGTAGACCCGCGCCTTGCGTACCAGGATGTCTACGTCTCCCCCCGGCCGCATGGCCGCGTCGCCATAGACGTTGATGCACAAGGACAGCCCCTTGAGGACGACGTTCTCCAACCGGCGGGCGGCCGATAAGCGGAGATAGGGGCGCAATTCCTCGGCGTAGGCGTTGGCAAGATGGGCGAAACGGGCCGCGCCGCTCTGCAACGATTGGCGAGTTTCGGCCGGCAGTTGGTCGAGCAGCCCGGCCGCCGGCAGCGCTCCCGCCAGCAGAGTGTCCATTTTGTTGGCCCGGCCGGTCTGTACGATCTTGGTCCAATCCAGGTTAGGAGCGGCCGTCAGCCGTTCCGGCGTCCGCCAGGTGCGGGCGCAATCCCAGAGGAAGGTTTCTTCGGGTGTTAACATCGTTGAGAAGCCGAGTTTCTGTCAGAAACTCGGTTTCTAAAAGTTCTATTTCCCTTGCCACTGGGCCGGCCGCTTGTTGATGAAGGCGTCCATCCCCTCTTTCTGGTCTTCGGTGGCGAAGAGCATATAGAAAAGGCGGCGTTCGTGGGCCAGGCCAGCTTGCAGGCTGGTCTCGAAGGCAGCGTTGACCGCCTCTTTGCCCAGCCGCAGGGCGACGGGGGCGCGGGCGGCGATTTCACCGGCGAACTTAATGGCTTCTTCCAGGTAAACCTCGACCGGCACGACGCGGTTGATCAGGCCATGCGCCAGGGCTTCCTCGGCTGTCAGGAAGCGGCCGTTCAAGACAATCTCCATCGCCAAAGCCTTCCCTACCGCCCGCGCCATGCGCTGCGTGCCGCCCGCGCCAGGAATCACACCCAGGTTGATTTCCGGCTGGCCGAAGCGGGCCGATTCGCTGGCGATGATCATATCGCAGGCCATGGCCAGTTCGCAGCCGCCGCCGAGAGCAAAACCGGACACGGCCGCCACGATGGGCTTGCTGATCCGGCGCAGGCGATCCCAGTAGTCAATAAAGGGATTGTCCAGCATCTCCACCGGCGTGGCCTTGACCATCTGCTTAATGTCCGCGCCGGCGGCGAAGGCCCGCTCGTTGCCGGTAACGACCAGGCAGCCGATGTTGCTGTCCTTATCGTAGGTTTCCAGGGCATCTACGATCTCAGAGACCATTTCGCGGCTGAGGGCGTTGAGGGCTTGCGGCCGGTTCATCTGGACGACGGCCACGCGGCCGTGTGTGTGGGTGAGAATGTATTGATAGGTCATAACTCCTCCTGAAGTTGGAGTGGGGATCAGCCAGCGTTCGCCGCTGGTATGGTATAGTTAGCTAAATATCCGAGGCTACTTCTTCGCCTGGCGTTGGAGTCGAGCTGCCGCAATGGAGTGCGCCTCTGCTATCAGTTTCTTTGTTGTCTCGACGTTTTCACCGGACGGATTAAGTATACAGATGAAGTTCTGCTTTGAATACTCAGGATGGGGAAAGAAAGTGTCCAGCAGCGAATAATCAATTGGTTCTGAACTGGGTTCGCGAATCAAGTTCCTAAATGTCTCTTTACTGACCCCGATATTGATTCGGAACACTCCTTCTCGCTTGAGGTTTGATACATTGTCGAAATCCTGATCAGAATTTGCAATGGTTACAAATGGTAGACGGTGGTCATCGCCTACAAAGAAAAACAAGTATCCAAAGGCTTCTTCTCGCTGGACATTTTCCAATTCAGCCATGAATGCTTCGACTTCTGC
>JBFMFT010000185.1:0-9405 GCA_040751925.1 Chloroflexota bacterium | reverse complement strand
GGTTTTGTCGAGGCGTGGAGGGGGCAAAGGGTGGTAACTCGTCCGAGAATGGGACAAGTTAATTGGTGCTTGACAAGCCGCCTGGCCCATGCTAATATGTTCCCCAACTGAAGAAAACAACGACTGTGAATCGGGCTAGTAGCCGGTGAAGCGGGCGCCAGAGAGTTGGCCCAATGGCTGGAAGGTCAACCGCAGCGCAACGGGTGAATGGATCGAGGAGTTGCCCAGGCCAAAGTGAACCGAGTAGTCTGGGACGGAGAGGCCACCGTTATCAGGGCCAAGGTCTCATCAGAGCGGTAATTGGTAATTAGTAATCAGTCATTACCAATAACTAATTGCCAGTTATTGATTGGACTGTTAGAGTGAGGCTGGCTTGACCGAACCAACGCGCCATCACCGGCGCGTTTTCTGTTTCGGTTTGAGTTGCCTAAAGCGGGTGGTACCGCGGGAGAAATGACGCTCTCGTCCCGAAGGATAGGGATGAGGGCGTTTTTTATTTAAGTAATGAGTGATGAGATGACAGGAGAAAAGGGTACCACGTTATCCATGAGCCGGGAAGAAGTGGCGGTGTACCGGCCGTCGCTGGCCGAATTTCGCCACCTGGCGGCCGGGCCCGCCAACCTGATTCCGGTGTGCCGCGAGTTCGCCGCCGACCTGGAAACCCCAGTGTCGGTGTACCTGAAATTACTGGATGAAAGCGGCCCGTCGTTTCTACTGGAGTCGGTAGAAGGAGGCGAGCAGGTCGGCCGCTACTCCTTCGTCGGCGTCAATCCGCGTGGGGTGTTATCTCTACGCGGCCGGGCGGTCAGCGACAGTCGCCAGCCAGACCCCTACACGCTGGCGGCCGGCCAGGACTTTCTGCACGTTCTCCAACAGGAATTGGCCCAACACCACCTGGCTCACGTGCCGGGCCTGCCCCGCTTTAGTGGAGGGGCGGTGGGCTACCTGGGCTACGACGTGGTGCGCTTCTTCGAGCGGCTACCGGAGACGGCCGCCCACGTCCTAGACCTGCCCGACGCCGTTTTCTTGCTGGCTGATACCCTGGTCGTCTTCGACCACGCCCGCCACCGGCTGCTCATCCTGGCTAACGCGCCGGTGAATGGGGACGTAGAACTGGCTTACGTGGAGGCCATTCAGCGCATCGAGCGGGTGAGTGAGAAGCTGTTGCGGCCGTTACCAGCCATCCCCCGCCGTCGCTGGGGCGCGCCCAGGAACGGCCGGCCGGCGGCCATGACCGCCAACGTCAGCCAAGCCCACTTCGAGGAAATGGCTATCCAGGCCAAAGAACACATTGCCGCCGGCGACGTCTTCCAGGTGGTTTTGAGCCAGCGTTTCAGCCGGCCGACCCAGGCCCATCCCTTTGCCATTTACCGGGCCTTGCGGATGTTGAACCCTTCGCCTTATATGTTTTACTTTGACCTGGGTGAACTCGACTTCCAGGTGATCGGGGCTTCACCGGAGATGCACGTGCGGCTGGAGGATGGGATAGCCAGTGTGCGGCCGATTGCCGGCACGCGACGGCGCGGCCAGACGGAGACGGAAGACCTGGCCCTGCAAGAAGAATTGGTGAATGACCCGAAGGAACGGGCCGAACACGTCATGCTGGTTGACCTGGGGCGCAACGACCTCGGCCGGGTCAGTCAATTTGGCTCGGTGCGAGTGAAGGAGTTGATGGTGGTTGAGCGCTACAGCCACGTGATGCATCTGGTGAGTAAGGTGGAGGGGCGGTTGCGGCCGGGCTTAGATGCCTTCGACTTGATGCGGGCTACGTTTCCGGCCGGGACGGTCAGCGGCGCGCCCAAAGTGCGGGCGATGGAGATTATCGAAGAATTGGAAGGGCAGCGACGCGGTTTATACGCCGGCGCGGTGGGCTATTTTGGCTACGACGGCAGCATGGACACCTGCATCACCATCCGCACGATGGTCATGCAAGGCGACACCGTTTACGTCCAGGCTGGGGCGGGTATTGTGGCCGACAGCAACCCCAGTCTGGAACACCAGGAGTGTCTAAACAAGGCCCGCGCCCTGGCCCTGGCGGTGGAGCGGGCGGAATAAGGGCTATTGATGGAGGAAGAAATATGGACAAGAAACGATTATTGACCGGCGACCGGCCGACCGGCCGGATGCACCTGGGGCATTACGTGGGCAGCCTGGCCAACCGCGTGCGCTTGCAGGACGAGTACGACTGCTACTTTCTGATCGCCGACCTGCACATGCTGACCACCAAGAACGAGAAGGAGAACATCGAGGCCATCTACTCCAACGCGGTGGAGATGGTCATTGACTACATGGCCTGCGGCATTGACCCGGCCAAGTGTACCATTTACCTGCAAAGCGCCATCCACGCCGTCTACGAGATGAACCTCATCCTGGAGATGCTGGTTACCGTGCCGCGCCTGAGCCGGCTGCCTTCCCTCAAGGACATGGCCCGCGACGCCCACCTGAACGAAATGCCTTTTGGCCTGTTGGGCTATCCGGTGTTGCAGGCGGCCGACATCCTCACCCCCCGCGCCCACCTGGTGCCGGTGGGCAAGGACAACGAAGCCCACGTGGAGATCACCCGCGAATTGGCCCGCCGCTTCAACTACCAATACGGCGAGGTCTTTCCCATTCCCGACGTGCTGGTTGGTGACGTGCCTACCCTGATCGGCACCGACGGCCAGGCCAAGATGAGCAAGAGCCTGGACAACGCCATCTACTTGAGCGACGACGCCAAGACGGTGGCCCGTAAGGTGCGCGGGATGTACACTGACCCTAACCGGATTCGGGCCGACGTGCCTGGCACGGTCGAGGGTAACCCCGTTTTCGACTACCATGACGCTTTCAACCCTGACAAGGCCGAAGTTGAGGAGCTAAAAGAACGCTACCGGGCCGGCACGGTAGGCGACGTAGAAGTGAAGGAGAAGCTAACCATCGCCCTCAACAACTTCCTCGACCCCATCCGCGAACGCCGCGCCCGCATTGAGAGTGACCGGGGCCTGGCCGAGCAGGTCATTTACGAAGGTACGCTCCGTACCCAAGCCATCGCCGACGAAACTCTGCTGGCGATGAAGAAGGCGATGGGCCTGATCAGTGTATGGAACCGCGTTAGCCGCAAAGGGCGCGAGCGAATGAAGAAGTAGGTCACGTTTCCAACGTGACCTACTTCTAGCGAGGCCCCTATGATTATTGTCATAGATAACTACGATTCCTTCACCTATAACCTGGTGCAATACCTGGGCGAATTGGGGGCGGAGTTACAGGTCTTCCGTAATGACCAGGTGACGCTGGCGGAATTGCGCGCTCTCTCCCCCCAGAAGATCGTCATCAGCCCTGGCCCCGGCCGCCCGGCCGACGGCGGCGTGTCCAATGACGTGTTGCTTGAGCTAGGGCCGACCACCCCTATTCTCGGCGTCTGCCTGGGCCACCAATGTATCGGCCACGTCTACGGCGGCCGGGTCACCCGCGCCCCCCGCCTGATGCACGGCAAAACGTCTTCGATTTACCATCACGGCCGGGGCCTCTTCTACGGCGTACCCAGCCCGTTCAAGGCCACCCGCTACCACTCGCTCATCGTCGAAGAGCCATTACCCGACTGCTTGCAGGTGACGGCTTTCACCCGCGAAGGCGAGGTGATGGGGCTGCGTCACAAAGAATACCCCGTCGCCGGCGTCCAATTCCACCCCGAAAGCATCTTGACCGAACACGGCAAGCGCATCTTGCAGAATTTTCTGGAAGGAAGATAAGTAGCAGGTAGCAGGTGGCAGGTAGCAGGTGGCAGGTAGCAGGTGGCAGGTGGCAGGTAGCAGGTAGCAGGTGGCAGGTAGCAGGTAGCAGGTGGCAGGTGGCAGGTAGCAGGTAGCAGGTGGCAGGTGGCAGGTCTTACTCTTGCTTGCCACTTGCCACCTGCCACTTGCCACTTGCCACCTGCCACTTGCCACTTACCAATTCCATTAGGAGGACTTATGCCCCTAAAGTTTGCCATCGCCGAAGTGATCAACGGCCGCCACCTGACTTTGGCGCAGGCGGAGACGGCCATGAACGTCATTATGGGTGGGGAGGCTACGCCAGCCCAGATTGGCAGCTACCTGACCGCCCTGCGGATGAAGGGGGAGACAATTGACGAAATCGCCGGCAGCGCGCGCTCCATGCGCGCCCACGTTGTCCCTGTCCCACTCACTCATACCGACGGGATGGTAGTGGACACCTGCGGCACCGGCGGCGACGGCCGACACACCTTCAATATTTCCACGACGGCCGCCTTCGTGGTCGCCGCTTGTGGAGTCAAGGTCGCCAAGCACGGCAACCGGGCGGCCAGCAGCCAGTGTGGTTCGGCCGACGTGCTGTTGGCCCTGGGCGGCAACCTGGAACTGACGCCAGAGCAGGTAGCAACCTGTATAGACCAGGTGGGCATCGGCTTCTTGTACGCGGTGAAGCACCATCCGGCCATGCGCCACGCCATCGGCCCCCGCCGCGAGATGGGGCAGCGCACCATCTTCAACGTCTTGGGGCCGCTCACCAACCCGGCCGGAGCCACCCACCAGTTGATGGGCGTTTATGACCCGCGCTTGACCGAACCGTTGGCCCAC
Organism: Chloroflexota bacterium; assembly: GCA_040751925.1. Lineage (GTDB taxonomy): Bacteria > Chloroflexota > Anaerolineae > Promineifilales > Promineifilaceae > JBFMFT01. The sequence goes on along the minus strand of JBFMFT010000185.1, from coordinate 4,837 downwards.
GTCCTGGGTGTATTGGGCAGCACGGCCGCCACCGTCGTCCACGGCGCGGACGGTTTAGACGAACTCTCCACCACCGGCGTCAATCGCTTGAGTTGTTGGCGGGACGGCCGGGTGGAGACCTTTGACCTGGACCCCCTGACCCTGGGTCTTCCCCGCGCCCACCTGGACGACCTGCGCGGCGGCCCGCCAGAGGAGAACGCCCGCTTGACGTTGGACATCTTGAGCGGCCGCGACCAGGGGCCACGACGGGACATTGTGTTACTGAACGCGGCGGCCGCCTTGACCGTCGAAAGCCACGACTGGGCGGCCGGGTTGACGGCCGCCCGCCAGGCCCTGGATAGCGGGGCGGCCCTCCGTACCCTAAACGGCTGGCTCCAAGCCACCAACAGCTTCCATATTATGATATAATGCCGACGAAATCTCACCTGGTGAGGTGCAACGATGGCAAGATTATCTCCTTTTCCCGGCATGGATCCTTTTCTGGAAGACCCGATTGGGTGGAACGGCGTACATACCCGCCTCATTGCTTCGCTCAGTGACTACCTCGTGAATGTCCTATCACCTCATTTTATTGTCAACATCGAAGCGCGCGTCTACATCACGAACGAATTAGACGACAAGTTCAAGAAAATGATCGTGCCTGACTTGTACGCTATTGAGGGCCGTCCGCTTGGGGCCCCAACCGCCCCACGCACGGCTGTGGCTATTATGGAGCCAACGCTGATTGAGCCGCTGCCCGAAGAGATTATCTATGATCGTTACCTGGAAATACGTGACGCACAACAGCGCGACGTGGTAACTACCCTGGAATTACTCTCCCCATTCAATAAGGCGCCTGGCTCGGAGGGCCGCCGGGCGTTCCTAGACAAAAGAAGGCTGGTAATATCCTCTAAAGTGCATTGGATTGAAATAGACTTGCTGCGAGAAGGTAAACGGCCGCCCGAAGTGGCCGACAAAAGCGACTATTACGCTCTGCTGAAACGCGGGAGAGGTCGGCCGTATGAGGTCTGGTACTTCGACCTCCGCGACCGGCTGCCGGTTATCGCGGTACCCTTGCGCCCGCCCTTCGCCGACGTGCCGCTAGACCTCCAGGCCGTTTTCAACGATATGTACACCCGCGCCCATTACGCCGAGAGTATAGATTACACGGACTCCGTGCCTCCGCCAGACCTGCGCCCGGCCGACGCCGCCTGGGTGCAGGCCCAAATACAAACCTGGTCGGCCGAGGTAGTTTCGTAGAATGAGTGTCTCCAACGTCGCCGTCCGCCGGGGTAACATCCTGGATGAGATCATGGCCTATCATCGCCAGGCCCTCCCCCGACAAATGCGGGAAGTACCCCTGGCCGACGTGCGAGCGCTGGCCGCCCTGGCCCCTCCTCCCCTCGATTTTACGGCCGCCCTCCGCCGCCCCGGCGTCACCCTCATCGCCGAGTGCAAGAAAGCCTCCCCCAGCAAGGGCCTGTTAGCCCCCCACTACGATCCGGTTGAACTGGCCCGCGCCTACCTGCGGGCCGGGGCCGGAGCGATTTCGGTGCTGACCGACGGCCGCCACTTTCAAGGCTCGCTGGCCGATTTACGCGACGTGAAGGAAGCTATTCATGCGCCGGTTTTGCGAAAGGACTTCATTTTTCATCCTTATCAGGTCTACGAAGCGCGGGCGGCCGGGGCCGACGCCATTCTGCTCATCGCCGCCGTTCTGGCCGACGGGGAACTCAAGGAGCTGCTGGAACTGGCGGGAAAGCTGGGCATGGCGGCCCTGGTGGAAATCCACGACGAGGAGGAATTAGGCCGTGCGCTATCCTTGCGTCCTTCTGTTATCGGCATCAACAATCGGGATTTACGAACCTTCCAGGTGGACTTCGACAATACGCGCCGTTTGCGCCGTCTCGTTCCTGAGGGTATCCTGACCGTCAGCGAGAGTGGGATTCGCGCGGCCGAAGACGTGCGCCAGATGGCCGCCCTGGGCATTCACGCCGTCCTGGTCGGTGAAGCCCTGGTCAAAAGCAAAGACCCTTATCTAGCGGCGCGCTCGCTGGTGGAAGCGGGACGTGAAACGTGAGGCGTGAAACGTGAATCGTGAAACGTGAAAAGACGCTTCACGTTTCACAATCCTATGATCATGTCTGACCCTGCCACCGTTATCAGCACCGCCTTACAGCAAAAAGGCCATCGCCTGACGGCCGCCCGCCGGGCCATCGTCAATACCCTCATTGATCAGGGCGGCCACCTTAGCGCAGATGAACTGGTTATCCTGGTGCAAAGGAATACGCCGGGCGTCGGCCGCATGACTGTCTACCGCACGCTGGACTTACTGGCCGAGTTGGGCTTGATTCGGCCGGTATACCAGGGTAGCGGCGCGGCCCATTACGTCATCATGGATGGAGGACATCACCACCACCTGGTCTGCTCCAACTGCGCCGGCGTCTTCGAGTTCGACGAGTGCGCGTTGGAGGAGGTCGCCCACCTGGTCGGCCAGCGTCACCACTTCCAGGTGCAGGGCCATTTGCTGGAGTTCTTTGGCCTGTGCCAGCAGTGCCAGGAGGGACGCGGATGAGGCGGATAGACGTGGATTTTTATGGGGGTGAGGGTGAATAGTTACCTGGAAAGGATAAATCTCAGAAGTGGACGGCCGGGTCGCTTGTTGGCTGGCTCTCTGTTGGTAGCTCTGCTGCTGGTGTCGCTGCTCGTCTGGCGGCCGTCACTCCCCTTCGACCTCCTGAGCCAACGCTTTCCCACCTTTGTCACCATCTTCCTGGGCATCTTCATCGAAGCGGCCCCCTTCCTGCTGGCTGGCTCCCTCGTCTCCGGTCTCATCGAAGTCTACGTGAGCAGCGACGCGCTGGCCCGCTTCATCCCCCGTCGGGCTGTGCCGGCCGCCCTCGTAGGCGCGTTTTTGGGCCTGGCCTTCCCCGTCTGCGAATGTGGCGTCGTTCCCGTCACCCGCCGCCTCTACCAGAAGGGACTGCCGCTGCCGGTCGGCGTGGCCTTCCTCCTGGCTGCGCCGGTCGTCAATCCGGTAGTCTTCGCCAGCACCTTCGCCGCCTTTGGCTGGGGGCCAATCCTGATCGGCCGTATCCTCCTGACCGTACTCATTGCCTTCCTCGTCGGCCTGCTCTTCAGCCTGGCTCAACCGGCCGCCGTCCTGCTGCCGGCCGCCCAAAGCGAGAGTCACTCCGATCATCCTCACAACCATTCCCACGAACATGACGAACTAAGTGATCGTCTGCAAACAAGTTCCCCCAGTTCCCCTAGTTCCCAGGGAACTCAAGGAACTCGAAGGAACTCAAAATACGAAGTTGTTTCTGGACAATTACAGAATGTAGGCCGTTTTTGGCGGGCGTTGGTCACGGCCGGCGACGACTTCCTGGATATGGGCCGCTACCTGGTCTTTGGGGCCATGATGGCCGCCGCCATGCAAACCATCGTACCCCAGAGCGCGTTGCTGGCAATCGGGCGTGGCCCGGTTTCCTCAGTTGTCGCCCTGGTCGTCCTGGCCTTCGTTCTCTCAATATGCTCGACAGTAGACGCTTTCCTGGCCCTCTCCTTTGTCAACAGCTTTACCCCCGGCGCCATCCTGGCCTTTCTCGTCTTCGGCCCGATGGTAGACATTAAGAGCTCGCTCATGTTCTTGCGGGTCTTCCGGCGGCGGGTCGTGCTTTATCTCATTCTGCTCCCCCTCCTCCTGACCGCGCTGGCTACCATCTACCTGAATCTGAACGTGGGCTGGTAGCCGTAGGGCGATTTGGAAAATCGCCCTACAATGGATTACTTATGCAACGCCTCAGCAAAGCCATCGTTTTCATCGCTCTCGGTCTCTTTCTCTACAGCCGGGTGGTCAACGGCACGCTGCTCTTTTACATCAGCCAGCGCTTCGTCGTGTTGACCATGCTGGCGGCCGTTGGCTTCCTCATCGTCGCCAGCAGCTACTTCTACGCCGTTCAACGCGCCCGGCCGCCCGACAGTGACCACGAACACCACCATCCCTCCTGGTCGGGGCTGGCCTGGCTGGCCCTGCCTGTTCTGTTAGGGTTGCTGGTTCGGCCGCAACCCCTCGGCTCGTCGGCCCTGGGCAATCGGGAACTGAACGTGGGCGGGCTATCGGCCGCCAACACGGCCAACCAGGCTGCGGACAGCGTGCCGCCGGCCGAGCGCAACATCCTGGACTGGCTGTGGGCTTTTCAACGCCACAGCGACCCGGCCGCATTTACCAGTTTGGAAGCAAAGGTGATTGGTTTCGTCTATCGGGACGAACGCTTCGCGCCGGGTACCTTTATGGTCGCCCGCTTCACCATCAATTGCTGCGTCGCCGACGCCTCGCCGGTGGGTTTGGTCGTGCGCTCGGCCGCCGCCGATTCTTTGCCGGAGGATCAATGGGTAGAAGTCAGCGGCACATTCGAGCCAGGCTCATTTGACGGCAAGACCATTCCCATCCTGGTCGCCGACAGTGTGGTAGAGACGGCCGTACCCCAACAACCTTACCTCTATCAATAGAGGTATACCCACCCTCACCCTAACCCTCTCCCTCAGAGGGAGAGGGAACGAACGCCTCCCCCCGCCCTGGTAGGGAGAGGGGGTAGGGGGTGAGGGTGAACTTACGACCACAAGATCATCCGCGTCTATCCGCGTTATCCGCGTTCATCCGCGTCCCATCCAGCGTTTGACCGTCCGCGCCAGCCAGACCAGGCCAAAACAGAGCGTGCAGGCCAGCACAATCGCCGTCCCCGATGGCACAGACCAATAAAAGGAAGCGTACAGACCGGCGACGGCCGCGCCAACCGCCACCAGAGCAGCAATCCCCATCATGCGCGTCAGGCGGTCAGTCAGCAGGGCGGCCGTC
>JBFMFT010000184.1:0-9508 GCA_040751925.1 Chloroflexota bacterium | reverse complement strand
CGCCTCCAACATGGCCTTGATGGTGGTACTCTTGTAAACCTCCAGGGCCACCTCCAGGTCTATCTCATTCTTCATATTTCGTATTCAGGCAGAAACCAGGTTTTTTTGGAAAAACCTGGTTTCTACTCAGGTGGCCCGGCCGTCCACCACTCGAGGGGTATGGCCGCGGCCGATCAACTTCTCCACGAGGCTATCCGCCTCACTTTCCTTGATGACGACCAGGCGGGGTGAAAACTCATGCACCAGCGCGTCACCCAGCAGGCCGCTGGCTCGTAGTTCGGGCAGGGCCATGTCGTCAGCTAGTTCAATGACGGTTAAGCCTTCGTACAGGTGGATTTGGCCGTAGCGGTCGTATAGTTGTTCCAGGTGGGCCAAGCTGGTCGCCGGTAGTGGGGCCCCTCCTTCGGCCAGTTGGCGGGCCAGGTCGGCCGGCCGTTGGCCTTGAGCAAAGGCTACTTCTAGTCCCGGCCCGGCCAGCCGGTAAGTGAAGGGTTGGCCTGTCGCTTCGCCCAGGCGGCTCAATAGGCTAAAGGCGCGGGTGACGCCTTGCCCTGGCTTCACCTGGACAGTCTCTTGGTCCAGCCAGGTGATGGCCCCTTTTTCCTCCTTGATATTTCGCACCGGGTCGGGCAGCTTGTAAAGTTGGGGGGCCAGAGCCCAGCGGCCGACCTCCGTCAACTGGAAACCAACCAGTTCACGGCTGGCCGGCTGGCCGGGGCGCGGTTTCTGGTGGCCTGTCCCCTGGCTTAGATTAACCAGCCCCATCCAGTACAAGGGACCTTCCAGAAGAGCCTGAATCATCCGGCCGTAAGTGGATCGCCAGGCCTGCTGGTCGTTTGAGCTGAAGCTGCGGCCGGCTCGCTGGAAGCCCCATTGGGTCGTCGTCGTGAAGGTGTGGTAGCAGGTAGGCCGCCACTGCCACAGGAGTTCCAGTAGGCTATTCAGGCTATACCAGCTAGAGGCGGCCGTTGGCTGCTGGGCCAGGCTGCGAAGGAAGCGAACGAGCAACTGTCTTGCTTCCCTCAAATCTTCCAGAAAGCTATCGAAATCTACCTCAGGCTGGACCAGCCGCCACAAACGCAACTCCGGTTGATCGCGCAGGAGCCAGCGCACTTCGCCCAAATCGGCTGAGTAAAACCAGTCCGAGAACAACGTTAGGAATTGGTCGGGTGGGGCCAGGGCAGCCAGTTCATTCCAGGCCGCTTCGTCTAAAATAATCTCCGGCCGGCTTAACTCTTGGAGGCGCAGTACTTCGGCCGACAATAAAGTAAAGACCATGGACTCCAATTGATACTGGTCGGGAATCACCGGCAAGAGCGACGACAGGCTGCTGGTCGTCAGCAAGGTGGGTTTGAGGGGAACGGTTAGAGTGGGCGGCCGGTAGCTCAATTGGTAGGGCGGCGTGTTAGCGTGCTTGTCCACTTCCGCGGCGACGTGCGGCCACGTTCCCACCCAGCTTAGTTCGGCCGCGCGGGGATGGGTTTCTGATGCCGGTGGGGTCAACTCAAGGGTTTGGCCGGCGGCCACGTACTGCACCAGGTAGGCCAGTTGCTGTAGGTAAGGCATGGGGGGAGCGACCACCCGGCCAATCTCGTGGGTCGCCAGCTTTTTCAGGTGCAGCCCGATTGGCGCCAGGGGCAGGGTTTCTTCGGCCAGGGTGGTAAGCGTGTGGTAATGCTGCCCCGGCCCAAAGTGTTGGTGGCAGGCGTACAGCACACCATACTGCTGCAATCCCTCACGGGCTGTGAGCAGCCGGGCCGCGTCCACCTTGCCGTCCAGGGCCACCAGGTTCTTCCAGGCCAAATCCAAGTGGGATTGCTCAATGGAAAAAGTGCTGTCGCCATCCAGGCCAAAAAGGATGTGTAGGGCAGCCAGCAGGTTGCGCTCGTCGGCCCGCAGCCCTTTTAGCCACTCCGCTTGGTTGTTCTCAGCCAGCAGGTATTCGGCCGTCTGGCTCACAATGTCTTCCTTGAGTGTGCCTTTCAACGGCCAGCCCCGTCGCTGGGCCATCATCCGCATTTGGGCAACTGTTAGCTGCTGGAGGACTTGAGAGACCTGCTCGTACTCGTCTTCATCGTCCTGGGCCTCAAACTCATCTAGTTCATCCATCGCCGATGGAGTAACCTGGCTCAGAACGGCAAAAAGGGCGGCCGCCGCATGGGCGCAGGGGAATTGGCGGCATTGGCAAAAGCCCGTGATCGTCGGCAGGTTACGCCCCTGGCCCACCTGCAAGTTTACGCGGTAACTATTTACTCCATCGCGGATGGCCGCGGTGAGGTTGCCATTAGGGTCTATGCCCCATTCAGTCACCGCCCCACTGCGCCACAATTGCTGGCCCCGGCCGGCGTGAACAGGTCCCACCATCATGGTGACGACCATTTCCGCCATGCCATCAAGTTCCAGGTTCGTTTCGTTCTTGGGTGAAATCCCAAACAATGAAATTGTCCTCGCCGGCTTTCTGGAGAAATCAGGTTTTTGCCAATGAAAGACCTGGTTTCTAGCCCCAAAAGGCGGCCGTATACCGGCCGCCGCTCAAGAAGCCAGGGTGATTATAGGAACAACCAGCTTTCTTAGCAAACGAGGAAGATAACTACTCAGCCAGAGGCAACCGCTCGATGCCCGCCACCTGCAAACACCGGGCCTGGCCCATTCCGACCACTGGGCCGTCCTGGCCCACCTGCCAGCGAAGTAGCTTTATGGGCCTCATCCTCGCGCCAGTAGTTGCCACAACTGGCGACGGGTGGGAAGCTGGCCTGACAAAAGTGTTTGTACCTGAAACAGTCGCGCGGCCAGCCAGATTGCCAGGGCCACCGAGGTGGCCAGTAGAGCCAGGCTGAGGCCGATCTGCCAGTGGGGGACGGCCGTCACCACCAGCCGCTCGATCATCCCTAATGGCGCAGTCAACGGGAACAGGCTAAAGGCCACGGCCATCGTCCCATTGGGGGCTTCGACGATGAGACCCAAAAACATGACCGGCAGGACGGCCGGCAGCGAGTAGAGGGTGGCATACTGTGGTCCTTCCCGCATATTGGTCGAAACTGCGCCAATTCCGGCCGCACAGGCTCCAAACAACAAGTAGCCGGTCACGAAGTACAGGATAGCCAGGCCGCCGAGGGTGGGGCTAATCTCTGCGCTAATCAAAAACGGAATCTGGCCGCCGGCCACCCGCGTCAACAGCAGCGCGCTCACCAGCCAGACCACCACCTGCAACAACCCGCTTAAGCCTTGGCCGGCCAGCTTGCCAGCCAGCAGGGGGAACGGCCGTATCGAGGATAGCACCATCTCGACGGTGCGATTCTCTTTCTCCTCTACCACACTGCGAGTAAGCTGGCCCGCGCTGAGGAAGGTGCTGAGTAGTAGGACCATGGTATAGGCATAAACTAACCAGAAGCGATCCATCCCATCCCCCACCGCCTCTGTCACCTCCGCGCCGGTGCTGTCCAGTTCATGTTCCACGACAACCCATTCGGATTGCAGCCGGGCGGCCACCAGAGGGTTCTCGTCTTCCAGCAGGGATGCGGTAACAAAGGCCTCGAACAGCCCTATGTCACCGGCGGCGACGTTGAACTGAGTCGAGTAGCGAGTGACCACTCCGGTCGTCAAGTAATCGGCGGCAATCAGGTAATACGCACCCAACTCACCGGCCGCTACGTCCAGGCGAGCCGCCTCTTCACTATCGTAAGAAATGAGCAGGCCGGCCAAAGAGCCAGGGCCAGCGAATAGGCCACTGTGATCCACGTAGCCGGTTGGCGTCTTGGGCAAGTCGCCGGATGGGTCGGCCGTGTCCTGACGACTCTGGGAAAGCGTTACCGCCAGGACGATGACGGCCGCCAGCAACGGCACGCCAAACGTCACCAGTAAATAAGTGCGCCGCTTAAAGTTGACCAGGATTTCCTGCCAACACACCGTCCACGTCTTGCCCATTGACTACCTTTGCAGGTCGCGTTTCCAACGTGACCTACCGCGAAAAACCCGCGCTCATCCCCGTTCCATTATCCGCCGTCTGAAAATAGCTCTCGCGGGCAGCCGTTGGCCGGTCAGTAACAACCCCACGCGGAAAGCCCAGGCTGCCAGCCAAACGACGGCCGCCACACTGCCCCCCAACAAGCCCACACTCAAGGCCACCTGCCAGGCTGGCACTTGCCCCAGGGCCAGCCGGATGACCATCGCCGTCGAAGCTGTCAGGGGCAACAGGCTCAAGAACGTCGGCCACTCCCCATTGGGATTTTCCAAAAAGGTTGGCAAAACAAGTAAGGGGACGATAGCAACAAAAGTGACGATGCCAGCGATAGATTGGGCTTCCTGTAAGGAACTGGACGACGCGCCAATACCCGCCAGCAAACTACCATATAGGACGTAACCCAGGAGGGTGTAAAGGACAGCCAGGGCCAGGAGGTCGGCCGGGAGGCTGATAGCCTCCAACATTTGGCGCACATCCGGCCGCCAGGACACAATGATCAGCGCCGCCGCCAGCCAGCAGCCAATTTGCAGCAAACCCAACGCTCCCAGGCCAATGATCTTACCCCAGAGCAACTCGACGGGTTGGATGGAGGTCATCATCATCTCGACCATGCGCGTCTCCTTCTCCTCCACCACGTTCTGCATCATGTAACCCGAAGTCATGCCGATAGAAAGACTGAGGAGGAGGGCGAACAGAAGCGGAGTCAAGATCAAGGCCATCGCACTCTCTTCGTTCACTGTGCGCCGCCCGTCCAGGGTAGCCAGGGTGACGTTGGCCGGCTCTTGCAAGCGGGCGGCGACCTCCGGGGTACGGCCGGCCAGCAGGTTGGCCCGGATGAATTCCTCAAACTGATTCTCTATCCCGCCGGGGATGGCCTTGTGGCTGTAGGCGTCCACCCGGCCGCTGGTCAGGTAATCGGCTGCCAGGACAAAATAGGCTCCGATCTGCCCACCAGTTAGAGCTGTCGCTGCGCTGGCTACGTCAGGATACGGTTGGAACTCTGGTGGCCGGGCCAGTCCCGGCTTCAGCACACCGGCCAAATCAACGTAACCGACCTGGCCCAATGTGCCTGTCTCTTCTTCCTGGCGGACGGCCACGTAACCAGACAGCCAACTCAAACCGGCCATGAGCAAGGGGAAGACAATCAGCATGAATAGAAACGATTTGCGCCGCGAGTGCGTCACTAATTCGTGGCGGGCCACAACTATATATCGCTTCATTGGGCCTTATCCTGGTCATTGGAAATAACTGATTCCCGATTTCCAACAACCTCGATAAAGATGTCATCCAGGGAGGGCAAAGCCATCTCGAAGCGGCGGACGTGAATGGAAGGCTGTTGAACCAGAGAACGAAGCAGGTCGTCGGCCGAGGTAGCCTCGTTCAGAAAGACCAGGCTGGCCTTTTCACGCTCATCAAAGGCCACCCGTTTGATGCCAGGCAGGCTGGCCCATTCGCCCTCCGCATGGACGTAGACAGCGTGGGCAGCGTATTGCCGACGAATTTCTTCCACCGGCCCGTATAGCACGCGCCGGCCCTGGTCAATCATCAGCAGGCGGTCGGCCATTTCTTCCACCTGGCGCATGGCATGGGTAGACATGATGACTGTCTTGCCCTGCTGTTTGAGTTCGTACATCAGTTCCTTGACCAGCAAGGTATTGACCGGGTCCAGACCGGAAAAAGGCTCGTCCACGATAACCAGATCAGGGTTGTGCAGAATCGTCGCCACAAATTGAGCCTTTTGCTGCATTCCCCGGCTCAATTCGCGCACCTTCTTGTGGGCGTGTTCGGCCAATTCTACCCGGCCGAGTAGTTCCAGCGCCCGCGTCCTGGCCGTCCGGCTTTTCATCCCCTTGAGCGTGCCCAGGTAGGCGAGGCACTCTACCACGCTCAGATTCGTATACAATCCCCGCTCCTCTGGCAGGTAGCCAATGCGATCTTTAGCGGCCGGGGAAATCGGGCTGCCCAAGACTTCGATCTGGCCGCTATCCGGCCGCAGAATGTCCAACACCATCCGCAGGGTCGTCGTCTTACCCGCCCCGTTCGGCCCCAGCATGGCGAAGATTTCCCCCGGCCGCACTTCAAACGACAGGTCATCTACGGCTCGCATCTCACCAAAGGCTTTCGTAACGTTGGCAACCGATAAAGCATTCACTAGGGTTTCCTACTCTCCATGGGTAAGCAAAAAGGGGCCGGAGGACGGCCGCTGCTCAAGAAGCCAGGGTGATTATAGGAACAACCAGCTTTCTTAGCAAACGAGGAAGGGATCAAGACCTGACAGGTTTTAGAAACCTGTCAGGTCTTCCCTCAACTAGGGTATATTGGTGGGTGTCGGCGAGGGTGGTTCTGGCGTATCGGTCGGCGTCGCCGTCGGCGGCTCCGGCGTATCGGTTGGCAGCGGCGTAGGCGTATCAGTCGGCGGTTCTGGCGTATCGGTTGGTGTCGCCGTCGGCGGCTCCGGCGTATCGGTTGGTAGGGGCGTAGGCGTATCAGTCGGCGGTTCTGGCGTATCGGTTGGCGTCGCCGTCGGTGGCTCCGGTGTGTCCGTTGGCAGTGGCGTAGGCGTGTCGGTCGGGGCAAGCGGCGTGTCGGTCGGCGTCGCCGTCGGCGGGTCGGCCGTTATGTAACCGTCAAATGGCACAACCGTCCCGATTGAAGACGGGTTCTTTGTTCCCGTAACGGTGATCGTGACCACGTGGCTGCCGGCGACCAGGCCGCTGATCACCACGGGGTACTGCCACTGGGCCACGGGGTTATAGAGGTCTACTGTGGACATCAACGCGTCATCCACGTAAACCTCGGCAATACCCAGATTTACACCCTTGCCAGTGAGCCAGGTAAACTCCGTACCCTCTATCGTAAAAGAGACGGTGCTGCCGGCCGCGTCGGCCGCCCGGTAGCCGCCGCCGTAAGCCAGGGCTTCTAACTGGCCGGCCCAGTCCCCATAAGTGATCTCCGGCGCGGTGTCATCTAGCTCCACCCGATCCAGCGCAAACGCATCCAGCCTCGTTTCTGTACCGGCCGACCGGGGATCGCCCTGACCCAAGGCTTCCCAGGTAAGAGTATGAATGCCCAGGGCCAGGTCGGTGTAGCGCAGGCGAGTCTGGTACTCTGGGGCCAGGGCGTAGAGGTTAAAATCATCCACCGCCACGTCATCAACCAGAAGTTGGGCCATCCCCTGATCAGGCCCCTTATAGGTCATCACCGTCACTTTCGGCGAAAGGGGTAAACCGGCGGCCGAACCATAGAAAATGTAGGTTTGGCCTTCACCGCCGACAGCGTTGTCGTAACCAAAAGAACCAACGGCAATGTCGTCAAACCCATCGCCGTTGACGTCACCAGCCGCGCCGGACATCACCCCCAGAAAAGCCTTTACCTGATCTCCTTCGGTGAGCCAGTTAGGGGACACGCTCAAGCCAGCCGCCGAGCCATAGTAGAGGTAGGCCCGACCCTCGTCCACCTGATCGTGGTCATAGTACCACGCTCCCACAATGACGTCGTCGTAGCCGTCGGCGTTCACGTCGCCGGCCGTGCCTACCGACGTTCCATAGAAGGCCCAGCCCTGGTTGCCTTCACCCAACCAGTTCGGGGTGGTGCTGAGGCCCGTTGCCGAGCCGTGATAAACAAAGGCTGCCCCTTCCCGTATATCGCCATTCGTATACTGTTCCGCGCCGGCAATCACATCGTCGTAGCCGTCACCATTCACGTCACCGGCCGGCCGCACGAAGCTGCCCAATCTGGCGACGGCCGAATTGCCCTCGACAAACCAGTTGGCGACTGGGCTGGGGCCGGTGGGCGAGCCGTAGTAACCATAAACCGCGCCCTCGTCACTCTGGCCGTTCTCGTAGAAGAGGGCCCCAACGATGATGTCGCCGTAACCGTCGTTGTTGACGTCACCACCGCCAATGGCCGAGTGGCCGTAATAAGCTCCGTCCTGGTCGCCTTCACCTGTCCAGACCGGGGTCGCACTCAAACCACTGGCCGAGCCAAGATAAACGTAAGCCCTGCCCTCATCTACTTGACCGTTATCATGGTGGTAGGCCCCAATGATCACGTCGTCGTAGCCATCGCCATTGACGTCGCCGGCCGTGCCCACCGATTTGCCGAACAAGGCTCCTTCTTGCCCCCCGTCGGCCGTCCAGTTGGGAGTCGTACTAAGGCCGCCGGCCGAACCATGGAAGACAAAGGCCCGTCCTTCATTGTTATATTGGTTGTGAAAGCTCTCCGCGCCCACGATCAGGTCGTCGTAGCCATCCCCGTTCACGTCGCCGGCCGTCCCGGCAAAATTGCCCAGGTGGGCGCGACGCTGGTTGCCTTCGTAGCTCCAATCGGCAGCCGTGTCACTCAAGCCATAGGCCGACCCATGATAAACCCACACCTTTCCTTCTGAGGTTTGCGGATTGTCGTATAGATAAGCCCCAACCACCAGATCGTCGTAGCCATCGCCATTTACGTCGCCGGCCAGGGCGGTCACAAAACCGTAGCGGGCCTTATCCTGATCGGCGTCGGCCGTCCAGTCCGCCACTGCAACACCCGTGGCTTCACCCGTATAGGTCAGGCTATGTCCAGCTTCCGTGGCCACGTGGTAGCCACCACCGGACGCCTGGGCGTCAGCCACGCCCAACCAGCCATCGTAGGTGATACCGTAAGCATTGTCGTCAACCGTCCCGGTCTGGCCGTAGGTCATTGTCGTACCCGCGCCTAACCCCAGAACCAAAACGACCAAGAACACAACGGATAACCACAGTTTTTGAGACATGACGGTCATACCTTAGAATGGTGAGGTGGGTGGAATCACAAGGCAATTACAAGAACGCGACCCCGATGCTCTTCGGCGTCATTTTGATCACTGAATATAATATGGGAATTGGTCGGAAAATAAATACAACTTAATAGAGAAAATGATGAGAGAAAAAATACCTGTCGCCGTCTTGGCAGCTACCGGCACAGTTGGACAACGCTTCGTACAATTGTTGGCCGATCATCCCTGGTTTGAGTTGACGGCCGTCACCGGCTCTGATCGTACCATTGATCAACCATTTGGGCAAGCTGTCAACTGGATTTTCCCTGGCGAGCCACCACCGGCCGTTGCCTCCATGATCATAAAACCCACCGAACCCGATCTGGATGCGCCGCTCCTCTTCTCCGCTTTACCGAGCGAGATGGCCCAGGAATTGGAACCGCGCTTTGCCGCCGCCGGCTACGCCGTCATCACCAACGCCTCCGCTTTCCGCCTGGCGCCCGACGTGCCGCTGGTCATCCCCGAGGTCAATCCCGACCACACGGCCCTCATCGAGACGCAACAGGCCGGGCGTGGATGGCCGGGCTTTATCGTCGCCAGCCCCAACTGTTCCACCACCAGCGCCATCTTGCCCCTGAAGGTCTGGCAAGAGGCTTTTGGCCTGGAAGCGGCCGTCATCACCACCCTGCAAGCTATCTCCGGCGCGGGCTACCCCGGCGTGGCCTCCCTGGACATCCATGATAACGTCGTCCCCTTCATCAGTGGGGAAGACGCCAAACTGGAAAACGAACCCCGCAAGCTCTTGGGGC
>JBFMFT010000183.1:0-9550 GCA_040751925.1 Chloroflexota bacterium | reverse complement strand
GAGGGAATTGTCAACTGCTGCAACTCTCCTGCCTCTGCACCCCACGCCCTCCCTAAGAGGGAGAGGGAGCAGAGGGAGAGGGAATTGTCAACTGCTGCAACTCTCCTGCCTCTGCACCCCACGCCCTCCCTAAGAGGGAGAGGGAGCAGAGGGAGAGGGAATAAATACCTCCCCTCGCCCTGGTAGGGAGAGTGGGTAGGAGGTGAGGGTGAGTTGTAACGAGGGACGTTATGGTTGACTTGATGAGTTTAGACCCCCGGCTGTTTCGGCGACGCTACCGCAAAGCGGCCGAACCCCTTTTAGAAAATAGCACGCTGCGCGACGCCCTGACCGACGAGCAAGGCCAACAACTACTCGACTGGGGACTGGGCCAGGTCAAGCAGGCGGTCGCCGATACCCTCTCGGTAGACGCTGGTGAAATCGAGGCCGTATTGGAGGAACGCACGGCGGCTATCGGCCGCGTCATGCGCGCCGTCAACCGGCTGGTGGGCGGCCTGGATGCGGCGGCCGACGAGGAATGGCCGCCGTTATGGCAGCAGCTATCGGATGGCTTGCAGCAGTGGCGCGGCCATGGCCTTGCGCCGGCCGTCCTGGAAGCCATGACCGCCAGCCGCCCCAATCTGGCCCAGGCCAGCCTCTTTGCCCATTTGATCGCCCTCATCCAATCAAGCCCTGACGAGGAGGAGTAGAAACTGAAACGCCTACCCTTGATGACCCAATTGGCTGTCTGGCTGTTCGTCTTTGCGCTGCTGGCTTCGGCTTGTGACGTGCAAATAGAGATAGTTCCGCCGGATGATGGCAGCTTGGGCAGTGGCAATCCGGCCGTCGCCGAAGTCCCCTGGTACGACGTATACTTCACCGACCCTACCTGCCCGGCGGAAGAAGAACGCCAGGGCGGGCTAGACCAGTACATGGCCGACGACCTCAGCCAGGCGACCAGCCAGGTAGACGTGGCGGTGTTTGACTTCGACGCCGAGCCCATTGTCAATGCCTTGATTGAGCTAGAGAAGCGAGGACTCCTGGTGCGGGTGGTCACAGACACCGATAACGCCGATTTATCCAGCATCCGCCGGCTGCGGCGCAACGGCATCAGCGTCGTGGAGGATAAACGCTCCGGCCTCATGCACAACAAGTTCGTGGTGATTGACGGCCGCGTGGTCTGGATGGGGGCCATGAACTTTGCCGGCCGCGATGTGTATTGCCATAACAATAACATCGTCCGCTTCGAATCGCCCGAATTGGCGGCCAATTACACGGCCGAGATGGACGAGATGTATGACGAACGCAGCTTTGGGCCTACCTCTCCACAAAACACACCCAGTGAGCGGTTGTTCCTGCACGGCATTTCCCTCGAGAACTACTTTGCCCCAGAGACGGAAGTAGCTCCCATTCTGGCGGCCGAGATCGCTCAAGCTCAGAGCGAAATCCTGTTCATGGCCTTCTCCTTCACCAACGACGCCATTGGCGAGGCCATGCTCGAACGGGCGCAGGCGGGCGTCCTGGTGCAGGGAGTCTTTGAGACAACTGGCTCGGAGACCGAATTTAGCTACTACGGGATTATGCTCGATGAGGGGTTGTCCAACGTCCAGGTGCGGCAGGACGGCAACGGCTACCTGATGCACCACAAAGTCATCCTCCTGGATCGCCAAACGACTATCTTTGGCTCTTTTAACTTCACCGATAGCGCCAACGACAAGAACGATGAAAATGTTCTCATCGTCCATGACCCCACCTTCACCGGCTATTTCGTGGAGGAGTTTAACGCCATTTGGAGCGAGGCTGCGCCGTAGGCCATGAAGTTCTAGAAAATAGGCTCACGTGGAGTGTAAGAGTGGTTGGTTGCGCCCTCCGCGTCACCGGCTATACTAAGGGCAGCCCACCATGGAGGTTGACGTGAGTACACTCTTGCAAGAGAAGATGGTAATACCTGATACCCCTGTTATCTCCCCGGCCGTCCCCGTCCCCTTCTATGCCCCGCCCTCCATAGAGGAACCCCTCCTGTACGGCTATCGCTGGCGGCGCACCGTCCGGCCGGACGGTACGGAAGTATCCACCCAGGTTGCTCTGACAGCCAAAGACTTTCTCAACCCCCAGGAGGGGGACGTCATGCCCCAAAGCACCTTGCACGAAACCCTGACGGCCAATCTGCGTGATATGTTGCGCCTCTACTTTGCCAACCGGCCGGACGTCACCGTTTTTCACGACCTGATCTTCCGTTGGGGCATTCCTGGTCTATCCAACCCCGCCCCCGACATTGCGGTTGTGCCAAACGTCCGCCAACCCCACAAAAACCGGCGCGCCTTCCGGGTGAAGGAAGAGGGGACGCGGCCGATCCTGGTTATCGAGGTCGTTTCGCCGCAATACCAGCGGGAGGACCTGGTGGACAAAGTGGCCGTTTACGAGCGGGCAGGTGTGCAGGAATACGTCATTTTAGAGCAACGGCCGCAAGGTGGACAGACGATAGACCTGATAACTGGCTATCACCTGGTGAATGGACGTTACCAGCCACTTTGGCTGGAGGCCGACGGCCGGCTGCTGCTGCAAACAGTTGGCCTTTACATCTGCCTGCGCGATGGGGCCGTCATCTTGGAAGATGCCATAACGGGCGAACGTCTGCTGAACGTCGAGGAGGCGGCCGCCGCTCGCCTTGAGGCCGAAAAGCGCGCCGAGAAAGAGGCGCAAGCCCGCGCCGAACTGGAAGCGCAAGTGGCAGCTCTCCAGGCCGAGGTGGCTCGTCTCAAAGGCACTTCATAGCCCCAGCTTTTTTAACCTTGCTCTCATTTGTGCTATCATTCACGATGTTGTCACCTGCTGTTTCCCGCGGAGGTAATCGTATGTCTTCCTTCACATCCACAGTGCGCGAAACCGTCCGCTATCGCGGCCGGTGGGGTCATTGGAGCTGGGTGGCCCATCGCGTCTCCGGCCTGGCCGTCTTGTCCTTCTTGATTATTCACGTCTGGGACACGGCCAACGCCACCTTTGCCCCGGCTACCTACGCCTACACGGTGGAGCTATTCAAATGGTTTCCCTTCAGCGTCGGTGAGATTTTCTTGATGGCGGCCGTCCTCTACCACGCCTTCAACGGCATCCGCGTCACCATCCTGGACTTCAAGCCCGAACTCTGGAAACACCAGCAGCAATCCTCCCTGATGGTCTGGTTGCTCTTCTTCGTCGTCTTTATCCCGATTGGCCTATTCATGTTCAGTCGCACCCTGGGCCATTGCCGCGAGTTGGCGGCCGTCGGGGCCAGTTGCTGGACATTCCCCCTGCCGTAACTGGCAGTTGGCAATTACCAGTTACTAATTTGACAATGTTAAATTTCATTCACATAGGGTCAAAGCTCTGCCTGTGCTGGCAACGGATAGTCAGCGGATAAGCGGATGGCGCGGCCGGCCATCCATTTATCCGCTGTTTATCCGTTGCGGGGTGGCAAATATAACATTGTCAAACTAATTACCAATTACTCGAGAGGAGTTTCATGGCTACGATCCGTCACGTTCAACCCCGTCGCAATCTGGAGCGCTATGGTTTCCTGTTGATGCGACTTTCCGGCGTTGGCCTGTTGCTGCTGGCCGTCGGCCACATGTTACTCCAGCACATCTTCCGCGACGTGCATAATTTAACCCTGGATGTTGTGCGCCAGATATGGGCTGCCTGGGGCTGGCGGGCTTATGACCTGTTCTTGCTGGCCTTTGCCATTTCGCACGGTTATTATGGGCTGAGAACGGTGCTGGTGGATTACATTCACAACCCAAAGGCCATGAAGGCCCTGGATTACGTTATCCTGGTCTTTGGTATTGTTACCATTATCTGGTCGGCCGTCGCCATCTTTAGTTTCAATCCCGAGGCGGCCGTCGCGACGAGGTAGGAGTTGAAAGTTGAAGGTTGAAAGTTAAAGGTTCCGAACTTCCAACCTTCAACCTTCAACCTTCAACTTTTAACCTTTAACCTTCGACTCCTAGAATCCAACATGACTGATAAAGTACAAATTCACACCTTTGACGCCGTGATCGTGGGGGCCGGCGGGGCCGGGCTGATGGCCGCCCTTTACGCCAGCAAAGGAGCCAACGTAGCGGTGATCTCCAAACTCTATCCCACCCGCTCCCACACCGGCACCGCCCAGGGAGGGATCGGCGCGGCTTTGGGTAACGTCGAGGAAGACCACTGGGAGTGGCACGCCTTCGACACGGTGAAAGGCTCGGATTACCTGGCCGACCAGGATGCGGTGGATATTCTCTGCCGGGAAGCGGTGGAAACAGTCATCGAACTGGAACATTATGGCCTCCCCTTTGACCGGCTGCCCAACGGCCGTATCTCCCAACGTCGTTTCGGCGGCCACACCAACAATGACACCAAAAAGCCCGTGCAGCGGGCCTGCCACGCGGCCGACCGCACCGGCCACATGATCCTGCAAACCCTCTACCAGCAGTGCATCAAGAACAAGGTGCATTTCTTCGACGAATACCACGTGGTAGACCTCATCCGCGTCGGCGCCACGGTGCGCGGCGTGGTGGCTATTAGTATTGCTACCGGCGAGTTCCACATTTTCCACAGCAAGGCCGTTTTCTTGGCCACCGGCGGTTGGGGGCGCTGCTGGGAAGTGACCTCCAACGCCCACTCCCTCACCGGCGACGGGGCGGCCATCTGCCTGCGCCGGGGTGTACCGATGCAGGATATGGAGTTCTTCCAGTTCCACCCCACCGGCATCTATAAGCTGGGTATTCTCATCACCGAGGGGGTGCGCGGCGAGGGCGGCGTTCTCATCAACGGCAAGGGCGAACGCTTCATGGAGAAGTACGCCCCCACCATCAAAGACCTGGCTAGCCGCGACGTGGTTAGCCGGGCGATTTACATGGAAATCCGCGAGGGGCGCGGGGTCAACGGCCATAATTACGTCCACCTGGACGTGCGGCCGGAGACCGTCAACCGTTACTTTGAACTGGCCGGCGAGTCGCGGCGGATTACGGCCGAGGACATCGAGAAGAAGTTGCCGGACATCGCCGACTTTACCCGCACCTACCTGGGCGTGGACCCGGTAAAAGAGCCTATGCCCATCCAGCCAACGGCCCATTACGCCATGGGCGGCATTCCGACGGACAACGACGCCCGCGTGGTGCTGGACGCCAACCGTAAGGTAGTCCTGGACGGGCTGTACGCGGCCGGGGAAGCGGCCTGTGTCTCGGTGCATGGGGCCAACCGGCTTGGCACCAACTCGCTGGTAGACCTGGTCGTTTTCGGCCGGCGGGGCGGCCGGCACATCGCCGACTATTGCCGCCAGGCTGACCTGTTGCCGCTGCCGGACGACGCGGCCGGAGAAGTGATGGCTGAGTTTGACCGGCTGCGGCATGGTCAGGGGGGTGTGCGCCCCTACACCTTGCGCGACCAGATGCAAAAGCTGATGACGACCAACGTGGGGGTCTTCCGCACCGAGGAACTACTGAGCGAGGCAGTGACGAAGCTGGGCGGCCTGCGCGACCAATACAACACGGCCGTTCAGATTGACGATAAGAGCCGCCAGTTCAACACCGACCTCCTAGAAGCGTGGGAGTTGGGCTGCCTGCTGCAACTGGCCGAGGTGACGGCCATCTCGGCCGTCGCCCGTAAAGAGAGTCGTGGCGGCCACGCCCGTGAGGATTATTCTAAGCGTAACGACGCCGAATGGCTCAAGCACACCCTGTGCTACCTGGAAGACGGTGGCTATCGTCTGGATTACAAGCCGGTCATTATTACCAAGTACGAACCGAAGGAGCGAGTTTATTAGCAATCGATAATTGGTCGGAGATTCAATAGCTGATAATTTAGAGTGTGTTTGAAAACTTATGGGTCTAGGGCAGATTGACGGCATGAACACATGAAAACGGTATCCGCCAGACTGGACCGATAAGGAGTGGAGCATCCTTGAACCCTTACTTCCCGTCCAGAACATAGGACAGCCGCGCTATTACAATCAATGGGAGATGCTGAACGCTATACTGTACATCGACTTATGATGGGCTAGTTAAGAGACAGTGGTCTACAAGGTGTGATCTATGACCATTCTGATTTGCCTGAACTTCGGAGACAAAATCCATCTCGTCTCTGATTCGATGTTGAGCTACAGAGGGCCGGATGGGAGGCTTGTTCCGACCGGCTCCTTCTGCGGGAAGCTCTATCCTCTCGGCTCTCACAACGCGCTCATTGGCTTCGCGGGTTCGAGGTCTAGCGCTGCAGATGCTATCCGAAGAATAGATCAATTTGCCAGACTACACCAATCAATTAACGAGGAGCAACTGTTCGACGAAATCCCAGCGCTGCTTGTGGAACGCTCCCGGTACTGGAAAGTTGGTACCAGCCTAAGTATTGTCTACGCTGGTCTCATACCAGACTCCCAGGCCTACGACAGAGAGAAGTTTCCTGGTGTTGGGATACCGCCGAAGACGGCGTGTGGAGTTGTTTCGCTGGCTGGTCGCGAAGGCCCTCCGCGCGTTGAAAGGGGGCGGGCCATTCAAGTACCATCGAATCCCGGAATCCGGTTTTCGACGTCCGATTATAGGCTTCTGATGGACGGCTTCATTGTTGGTTCTGGCAAGATTACCCTGGCGGACGAGTCATATTTGCACCTCAAGTATGCGCCTGCAGATACAGTCGAGCTGATGCTCGTAGCAGTTTTCCAGGAACACTTTTTACGGCTCCCTGTGGAACGTACGGGTGTGGGGGGCGCATTTCAGGTGGCGTTGCTGACCAACAGTGAAAAGCGTGTCCGTATAATGGATTTTAGAGATCGGCCAACACAACCAATTATTCAGCAAACGGACGGAGCAATTCACATTATTGACACAACCACCGGGAGCCAGGAAATCATACAGGACCTATGGGACGATAGGCTCCCCTTTGACTTCGCGGCTGATGGTTAAGCAGAGGATAGATTGGGAATTCAAGATGGGAAGATAGATTTGATACCAACTTGACAATGAGTTTTAGAGACTCTCTTAGTCCCGATCAAAAAAGGAGGAAGACGTGGAAACTAAGGTGCCCCCTAAGAAATCACCTCGCCGTAAGTGGCTTTTAATTGGCGTTCTTGTGGCACTGGTTGGCTGCTTATGCCTTGCAACAGTAGCCATTCTGTCCCAGGGTTCAAGGAATTCTGCGCGCACTACCGCATCGCAAGAGCAGGCCACTGAGTCCCAAGAACAGCCCGCCGAATCAGCAAGTGATTCGACCGCGCCTCCGGAAACAACTCATACCGAGGAGCCAGAACCATCGCCGACAGCATTACCTGGACTTGGGATAGATGTCATTTTGGCAGAGGTGCGCTGGAGAATTTTGGAGGCAGAGGATTTGGGACAAACACTGGCGAGTGACAATCAGTTTATTGACAGCCTAACGACTCCAGGGAAGTTCATTAAAGTGCGCTTCGAGGTAGAGAACTTGGGGGCTGACTTGGCATCGTCCGTTGGATTTGATCTTGTTGACGACCAGGGTCGTACCTTTATAGCGTCAACGGATGTATTCTATTGGATTCCGGAGCAAGAGAATTGCTTTCTTGTGAATCTGAACCCCAATGTTCCCAAGATCTGCACGGCAATCTACGAAGTGGCTGCCAATGCAGCAGGACTAAAAGCGAAAGTGGGAGACCTGAAAGTCTTTGGTGCCGAAGAGAGGTTGATAGACTTGGAATTAGACTAGACGCTTTTGACGCTGTTGGTGTAACCTGCTCAGATTGTCAATGAGCTGAAGAAGTTTACATAATGCTTGGCAAACTTATCAAACGATTTGAGGCTAAAATACGACGTTCGTATCTCAAGTGTAAAGAGGCCTTTTGCCAATGACCAGCGACGGAGATATATATGCGCGTTCAACTACGTGTGCGGCGGTTTAATCCAGAAACGGATAAGAAGCCCTGGTGGGCGGAATATGCTTTAGACGAAGTGGGGAAGATGGATTCGGTGCTAGACGTGCTGCACCGCGTCAAGTGGACGATAGACGGCACACTGGCCCTGCGCCGCTCGTGCGCCCACGGCGTCTGCGGCTCGGACACGATGCGGATCAATGGGGCTAACTCATTGGCCTGCAAGACCCTGGTCGGCCGCCTGGCCGACGGCGACGCGGACGTGGTGAAAATCCAGGTCGAGCCGATGATGGGCCTACCCGTCCTCAAAGACTTGATCGTGGACATGGAGCCGTTCTTTGAGCATTACCGGAGCGTGATGCCCTATTATGTCAATGATGGGCCGCTACCGGCCGACGGCCGCGAACGACTGCAATCGCCCGACGACCGGGCCAGATTCGACGACACCACCAAGTGTATTCTGTGCGCCTGCTGCACCACCGGCTGCCCTAGCTTCTGGGCCAATGGGCGGTTTATCGGGCCGGCGGCCATTGTCCAGGCCCACCGGTTCATTTTTGACAGCCGTGACGAAGCCTACGCCGAACGGTTAGAGGTGGTGGGTGACAGTTTTGGCGTGTGGCGCTGCCGCACCATCTTCAATTGCACCAACGCCTGCCCCCGCGAAATCCAGGTGACAAAGGCCATTGCCGAAGTCAAGCACGCCCTGACCAGTGGCAACGTCTAAACACCCTCCGGGAGGTTCCGAATGTTAAACCCCGTAGGTCTCGGAGACCTACGGGGTTTTAGAAGGGTTGACCATGGCCGAACTCAAGACTAAACTGACGGAACAGAGTGTGGAGGCCTTTCTGAACACCGTCGCCGACGAGCGGAAACGCCAGGATTGTTACACCATTCTGGAACTGATGAGGGAGGCAACCGGGGCCGAACCGAAGATGTGGGGGGACAGCATCGTGGGTTTTGGCCGTTATCACTACAAGTACGCCAGCGGCCGCGAGGGGGATTGGTTTCTGGCTGGCTTCTCGCCCCGCAAACAGAATTTGACCCTCTACATCATGGGTGGCTTCGACACCTACGAGGAGCTAATGGTCCAGTTGGGCAAATATACGACGGGCAAATCTTGCCTGTACGTGAAGCGGTTAGCCGACGTGAATCTCCAGGTGTTGCAGGAATTGGTCAGGCAATCGGCCGCCCACGTATCTTCAACCAATTCACCAATGTAAATTAGCAAAACCTGACAGGTCTGGCGAAACCTGTCAGGTTTTGCAGAGGGGCTATTCCAACTCACCCGGCGGCGTGTCCGTCGGCCCATTGAAGGTCATCACCGTAAAGACCCCGCCCTGGGGGTCACGCAGCACGGCAAAGCGGCCCATCTCGCCGGCGGCCATCGGCGGCACGATGACGCCACCGCCTAATCCCTGCGCCTTAGCCACCATCCCGTCCACGTCTTCGACATGGAAGTAAACCATCCAGTTGGCTGGCACGTTGGCCCCCCAACTCTCGTCTATTGGCATCATTCCGGCCTGAATGCGGCCGTCCTGCTCGACCATCACGTAGCCACCGTCGCCCGCACGGTAAGTCCAGCCAAAGACCGGGCCGTAGAATGAGCGGGCGCCGTCCACGTCCCGCGTCTGCAACTCGTTCCAGACCAGCGTATTGGGCTGGTTGACCAGTTGCGCGCCAATGTGGGTGCCGGGCTGCCACACACCCACGGCCGCGCCGGTG
>JBFMFT010000182.1:0-9566 GCA_040751925.1 Chloroflexota bacterium | reverse complement strand
GCGACGTGCGCCAGGGCCACGCCTCGCGCCTCTGGCAGTTGCTCCTTCGGGAAGCCCAGGCGGCTCTGGACAAGGATAACCACCTGCGGGTCATTCTGGTTGGTTCACTGGCGGGCGGCTTTGGCAGCGCCACGGTAGCCGACCTGGCTTACCTGGCTCACCGGGCCGGTCAAGCCCTGAAGGTGGAGGGAGGCACGAGCATCGAGGCCTACCTGGCGACAGATGGGGCTTTCGGCCGCGTCGCCAACCGTCCCGACGTGCAGGCGGCCAACACCTACGCCAGCCTGCGTGAACTGGAGCGATTCCAGTTGGCCCAGGGCTACCCCTTCCGCATGGTCTATCGCTATGAGGCGGCCGGCGATCCCCAACTGGGTGAAGTTCTGGCGGGGGCCATCAACCGGCGCTTGCTGGACGAACTCTACCTTTTTGACACGTCACCCGAGATTGAACCGGCCAATGAAGCGCAGAGCCAGGCCTATTACGAACCGGCGGCCAGTATCTTCCCGGCCATGGCTGACGCCATCAGCCTGTGGCTGGATAAAGCCAGCCGCCGGGGAGCCTTGAACGCTTACCGGCGCGGTATTGAGGCGGACGTGACCCGTGAGCAGCAGGCCCGCCGGCGGGCGGTGGTTGGGGGTTTGGGGACGTTTGTCTACCGGCTGCCCATGTATGACCTGGTAGCCCAACTGAAAGCGCGTTGGGCGCGCGCCCTGCTCCACCAATTGGTCACCGGCGACCCGGCCGCCCCCCTGCGGCTGGACGCAGCCCAAAATCGGGAAGAAGATCCCCGGGCCATCGGCGATCACGTTCACCAATTCTTAATCGGACTGGCTGGCTACGAGCAACCTCCTTGCCCCACCACGACGGCCCTCATCGGCACACTGGCCCACGAAGGCATCTCACTCACGTTACGTGAGAAAATAGGGCAAACCCCGCCCGGCCAGCCCGAAGCCGAAGTTCCTCTCTACCGGTCTTACCTAGCCGGGGCCTTGCAAGTTATCTTGAACGGCCAGGCCAGCAGCCAGGTCTCGGTGGCTCGGGGTGGCAAACTGGGCTATGCTCTCGACTTTTTGCGGGAAGTGGATGGGGCCTTGGCGCGGGCGGCCGAAGAAGCCAATCTGGTTCCACCAGACCTGCCAGCCGAGGTCAGCCAGGCCCTGGAGCAGTTGTTCAACTTGCTGCCGCACCTACGGGCCGAGAGTCAGGCGATAGTGGCGACTTTGCAGCAGCAGGCGGGTCTTCTCAGCCGTCGTCTGCGTGGCGGCCGGACCGCCGCCGAAGGCGCGCCGGGGTTGTTGGAACAACTGGAAGAGTGGGAAGCCGAGTGTACCGGCCGCCTGGCCGAGATGGACGCGGTGCTGGTGCGCCAGTACATCCATCCGGCCGGCCTGATAAACCAGTGGTACAAAACCTACCTGACCGACTCACCTTTCGTGGCCGAAGCCCTGCAACGGCTACACTGGCAAGTTGGTCCAGATGGTCGCCTGGCTCTGGCTGTGCGCGCCTGGCAGACCGATTCCACCATTTTGGCTGCCAGCGAAGCCAACCAGAGAACGTTCCTGGATCAACTGTTGCAACTGGCGGCCTATGCCACCCAGGACATCTGGCAAAACGAGACGTTAGCCACTGTCCTGGCCCAGACTGCTCTCCATCCTGAACGGATTGAAGATACCGTCCAGCGATTGCGGATAGGCTCAGAGCCGTTGCTGCGCCACAATCCAGACAAGGCCAGCCAGGCCAAATTGGGTGTGCTGCTGGGGGTGAATGAGACGGTGGATCAGGCCAAACGACTGGAAAAGGCCCTCCGCACGCAACTGACCAGTGACCGTAAGTTGTCTGGAGTAGCTATTACGGATCCCTATACCTTGTTGTTGGGTCAGACCATTGACGTAATCCCTCTGGACGCGATTGATTCCCTGGCCAACGCCGAGCAAACTTACCACCGCTGGTATGGTCTGCTGCCCAACGCGCCGGCCGACCCCCGCGCTGAACCGACGGCCGTCTTCCGCGCCGAAAAGATTGCTCTCCTGTTGGAACAGCGCTTGCAACCGGAACTACGCCAGGCGGCCCGCCTGTTGCGGCCGGTGGTGGTCACCGCCCTCGACTCGGGTGGAGTGGCCCGCCTGTACGCCCTGGCCCTGGCTGCTGGCTGGGTACAGCGAACGCATACGGGCCTGCGCCTGCGCCTGCCCGGTAGCCCGGAGGCTGCGCTAGGCGAGCAAGCTGGCGACCAACTTCATCCCTACCTCCTGGGTCTGGTGCAGTTCGCCGCCCAGGCCACACCGGCCCAGGTGCGGGCGATCCAGACGGCCGTCAGCCAGGCCGGGCCAGAGACTATCGAGGCCTGGCGGACCTGGGCCGGGCCGGCCTGGACGCAACATCCCCTGGCCGCCGAATTGCTGGCGGCCGGCCCCGATGCGGCCGACCTGGCCGCCGTCGTGGCTTTAGTAACGAGAGACGAAGTACAGAGAAGGAACTGAAGGAACTACAAGGAACTCTACGGGTAACTTCTCTGAGTTCCCCCAGTTCCTCGAGCTCCCTTCCCGTAAGGTAATCATGGCCGCAAATGACATCGTTCGTAGCCTCGTAGATGGACGAGAGTATCTACTCGGCCCCTTCCTCAAGGCGGGCTTGATTGGGGCTGTTTATCCGGCCGTCAGCATGGACAGCGAACGCACCCGCGTAGCCGTCAAGCTGCCAGCCCCTGGTCTCAACTCAGAGGGACTGGCCCGCTTTCGCCAGGAAGACGAGGTGATGGAGAAGCTGGCCGATAAACTAGGCCAGCCCCTCCTCATTCCCTGGGTCCAGAAAGGTGAAAACAAAACGTCGGGTGGTGAGGCCCTCATCTTACAGTACGTGGGCGAGGAAACGCTGCTGGCCGGCCAACTCCCCTCACCCGAACAACCCCTGGCGCGAGAGGTGATGGCTCTAAGGGCGGCGGCCGATTACGCCCGCCTGTTAGAAGCCCTGCATAGCCTGAATTACACCTGCCAGGATCGCAAGCTGACTGACCTGCGCTGGCTGGACGATCAGCTGGTCGTCTTAGACTGGAACGTGGTGGAGGATAACCGGGGAGCGGCCGGCCGGGCCGATGACCTCTACCTGTTTGCTGTCCTCTGGTACCAATTATTAGCCGGCCGTTACCCCCTGGCCAACCTGAACCCCCTGGACGACGCCCTGTGGCGCGACGGCCGGGTCAGCTACGGCACACGCCGCCTGCTGGTTAAAGCCTTGACACCCGCCCTGACGGACCGTTACCCAACAGCCGAGGCCTTGCGCGCCGCTTTAACCGAGCGGCTGCAAACGGTGACGAAGCCTCCGGCCGCCCTTTTGTCCGAGGCCCGGCCGCTCTTCACCGCTCTGCAACATGCGCGAGCGGCTTACGACCGGGCCATCCGCTATGGGGGGGCCAACCTGCGCGACCTGCCCTTCCCGGACCTGGAGCAGGAATGGCGCGCCCTGGACTTGTTTGACCTGGCTTATCGGCAAGGCGACCAGTCTGTTCTGGATGAGCGCGACGAGAGTCTGCGCTTCGTGGGCAGCCAGGGTGAGCGACTGGCTTTGCAAATGGAGCAGGCTTTCCGCCTGACCCGTTACGACCTGGGGGCGCAGGCGGCCGAATGGGCCGAGGCCATTGCCAACCAGTCCAACGACCTGGCTTTGCGCTTGCGGGTGGCCCGCTGGCGTCTGCTCATTCGCGCCGGCCAGCAGGTTATGGAGGAAGGATTGCAGTTGCGGCCAGTGCGCGAGGCTCTCTCCACCTGGTTGCACGAAGTGGAGCAGGCGACCCCGGCGACCCGGCCGGAGGAGTGGGAGCAGTGGCGGCAACGACTGGCCCGCATTGTGGCTGAGGCCAAACTGCCGGCCAGCAGCCGCACGGCCGCTCTGCTAGATGACCTGAAGTACGAACTCCAGGCGCGAGCGGCCGTCGCCAGAGCCAAGCAATTGGAATTTGAGGGGGACTACGAAAAGGCTATCGAGCAATTGCCGGGCGCGATCCGCGGCCGCGAGGGGGTCAAGACCTACCAGGAGTTGCTTGGGCGGCTGCTGCCCGACCTGGAGCATTGGCGACACACTCTGGAAGAAAGGGCGCGCGCTAAGAAAGTGATGGCGACTTTCCGGCAGACCATCGCCGACTTCCAGCAACGGCTGAAAGAGATGCGCGAAGAGGTGGAGACGGCCGAGCCCGCCCAGTTCGAGACCACCTCGACCTGGGCGGCCCAGGTGGCTAAGGCAGAGAAGGCCGAGCGCGAGGCCCGCCAACACCCCGATTCGGCCGAACACCGGCAACGGGTCTTGCGGTTGGCTTTCCCCTTGTGGGCCGACCGCCAAAACGAAGCCGGTGTGCGCCAGTTGGGTGGGCGTTCCCTGATTGAAGTGAGTGAGGTCGCCCAAAGGCAAGAAGACAGTGGCTTGTTGGCCGGGGATCGCTTTGCCCGGCCTATTCTCGAAGAACTCCAAGCTCTGCGTCGCCAGTGGCTTGGTTTTTCGCACAAGGAGGGTAACCCTGTGAACCCAACCCTGGAACGAGAGATTGAGCAAAGGGTGTTTGCCGGCCTGGACGAACGTCTGCGCCGGTTGAAAGAGCGTGATCAGGCGCGCCAGAAAATCCTGGAATACGTTAGCGACAGCAAATGGAAGGAGGCGATTGAGGAGGCCGGCCGGGCTAAAGTTCTCCTCTTCGAAGACCCGCTCTTTTCTGAGCAGACGGCCCAATACTGGCGTAGTGTCGAGCAACGGGTCAACGAGGTGCGCCAAAACGCCAGCCGGGCGATTAACGAGGCCCAGCAAGCCAAGGAGCAAGCGGAAACGGCCGCCGGACGAGCCAGAGACGCTTTACAAGAAGCAAACGACCAACTGAACCAGATGAAGGCTCAGGTCGCTCTGCTACAGGCCGATAACGCCCTGCTGGAATTGAATTTGGCGGAAGTATCCAAACGGGCCAGAGAGGCCCGTGACGCCAGCAACGCCCCCTGGGCTGAACAATGGCGCGGAGAATTGCGGCAGGATTACGAGTGGTTATCGAAAAAGAGTGACTTGTTGAGCTACCGCTCTCCCTGGCGGATGGAAGAGTTAATTAAAGAGAACCCCTCTTCACGGTTGGCCAGGCTATGGCAACAGCGGCACGCGCCCGTGGGAGGGATGGCCGCTGGGGACGGCCGCCACCGGCCGCACTACCAGCGGTTAGCCAGTCTGCTCAAAGAGTTGGAACGAGGCAATGAAGCCGACCTAGCCACCCATTTGAGTGAATGGCAGGAACAATTGCTGCGGAGCAGTGACCTCTATGATTTCGAGCGAGCCGCCTACCAGGATGTGTTGTATGGTTGGCAACATCGCTTGGGGCAATGGCACGCCCTGCGCCGCAGCCTGGACGACGCAGAAGCCACTTTGAGCGGCCTGGGTGACTTGACCACTCCCGATCGCGACCAACTGCTGGTCAACTACGAGGTAATGGGGCGATTGCTGCAACGACTCGTTGACCACCTGGATACCGCTCCCCCCGAACTTCTGGTTGTGCCTGATCGGTCAAGAGGCGGGCAAAGCCTGGGTACCTCCTGGGCTATTGCTGTCGAAAAGGTCATCGCAGCCCGTGAAACCACCAGGAAGCAAATTGAAACAGAATACATCCCTCGGAAACGGCGAGCTTTCTGGCAGCGTTTTCGTCTTTCTGGTGATTTCCAGCCCACGGGCCTGGCGTCTCAACCGGATGGTGGTGAACAGGCTGGGTTAAAGGAGTTACAGGAACGGGCTGAACGACGGGAGGTGGCCGGCCGCCGTTTCTTCCAGAGCTACGAGCGGCCGCCAACCGTTCAACAACGATCCACCGGCCGCCCGTACGAAGACCAGGACAGGACACAGTACGCTCTACCCACTGTCCAGCGGCCGGCTACCTCATGGCCGGCCGCCTCCTCCTCGGCCGACCGGCCGGCCGCGACAGGCGACGCGCGCGGCCAACCGGCCGCCAGCGAACACGTTGCGTCCCCAACGAGCGAACGGCCGGGGATGGGAACGGATGATATGGTAGAAACCATGGTTGGCCTTTCGCCACGCGCCACGTCGCCAGAGCAGAGGGGGGAGACGGCCGGTGAGCCGGACAGAGGAGTAGGAGGCCACCGTATTGTAGAGGAGCCAGCACTCCCAGGTGCGGCCCATGGAGCAGACCGGCCGGTTAGCGAACCTGATTCCTCGGTTGAGCATCTCGCTGGAACCAGTGAAGCCCCAACTGTCGAGGAAGAAACTACACCGATGCCGACGGCCGCCAGCCAACACCTGCCAACCAGCCAGGAACCATTCCCCCCACCTGTCGGCAAACCGGCCGGGCCAGCCCCCGATACCTGGTCAATAACACCGGATAAGGCTCCGCCACCCCCAATGACCAACCAAACTGGCAATGAGCCTGGTCTGGTCGGCTCAATGCCGGAACGACCATTGGCCCGTATCGCTCTAACTCTTGGTAAGGACGCAGGCGCTCCATCCAGAACAGCCGATGGTTGTTCCCAGATACCGATTGACGTGGCTTTGTACACGGCAGATCAGCAACCGTATACAGCCAAGCAAGAGGTTTCGGTTGAGGTTGTCGGTGCCGGCTCTTTGGCCTTGACAAAAGACGGCCCACAGTGGCAGAAAACTCTAGCTTTGCCCACAGCAGATGGCAAAGGTACCTTTTTTTATCGCGCGGGCCATTTCAAGGGGAACGTTATAATTCGAGCAGAAGCCAATAGCCACGCTGATACACCGGTAGTTGGTAGGCTAACACCAGAGATTTATTTGTATGAGCCGGTGGCTAGAATCACCTTTGACCCGCTAGAGGATAACCGGTTCCGTTCAAATCAGCTTGTGACCTTAAAGCTCCAGATCAGGGGGCAACCGCAACCCGTAGAGCCGTTCGTGACCTTCGAGACTGATCCACCCGGCCTGCTTGACTCGATTGGCAATCGGGCCACGATCCAGAACGACCGGGTTGAGTACCAATTCATGGCCCCACCCGTAGAAAGCAAGCAAGAAGTGACAATATGGGCCACGAATCCAGGGGCCGCGCCGGCCGAACTCAAGTTATCCATCATACCTTAACCCAAAGGGGGTACCAGCCATGAGCGAAATATCCACACCAAGGACGACGTTTTCACCACTCAGCTTGCCGCCGCTACCCAAGCGAAAGCCGCCGGCCGCCTGGCCCTACCTACTCCCCGGCTTCTTGGCTATCCTGACCCTGGCCGGCCTCCTGTACTTCATCTTCTTCCCTTTTAAGCGGTCGGCCTGGCAAGCGACCCTGCCCGGCCGTCTGGAAACCCTGGCCGCGCGGGTGGAGAATATGGAGAACCGTTTGGCTTACCTGGAAGCGGCGGCCGGCATTGTGCAGCCTATCTCCTCCACCCAGGAATCGGCGAAGCCCTCGCCAGCGTCCGCCAAACGGGGTAACAGCCAAGAGGAACCGGCGGCAGAAACGTCCCCAATGGTTCAAGACCTCACGAGCCTGATCAGCAAAATCGAGAGTTTTGGTGACCGCCTGGTAGACGTCGAGACGAAGTTGAAGAATGAGGCAGGTGGACGAGACCTACGGCGCGTAGAGTGCCTCTCCTTCTCAAGCGAACCGGGGCAAGAACATACTCAGGAGGAGTGGAATGGCTGCTTGACAGCCCTACACGACACCCTGGATGGCGTAGATGCCCGGCTCATCCCTTTAGAACGGTCGCCTGTAGCCACTCTTACCCCACCCTCACCCCCCACTTGCGCCTTCGGCGACCACCCTTCCACGATAGAGGTGAACGGCCGCGTAGATCTGATTATTCAGATTACCAATTGGCAAGGGCAACCCGGTGAAATTACCCTGAAGACTGACCGCGGCGGCTTCGAGACCCCGACCGGGCCGTCCCCCTCCCTGCCTCTACCCATTACAGGTGATCAACTCCAGGCTGTCTTCCTGGCCGGTTCCGAGCCAGGGACGGCGACGATAACGGCCGATGCGGCCGGGCTGACCTGCCCACCCATCACTATCGAAGTCGAGCCGGCCGTCCAACTAACCCTGACCCTGACCCCAACCCAGGTTGAGGCCGGCCAGCCGTTCACTGTTATTATAACCGCCACCTCTGGCGACCAACCCGTGGCTGACGGCACGATGGTCACCCTCCAGGCCGACCCGGCCGATTTGGTTAGCTTTGACAGCGCCGAATTAACCCTGGTTGATGGCACGGCCACGACAGTGGGCCACGCGGCCGATAGTGTGGAGAGTGAGACGGAGGTGACGGTTACGGCCGAGTTGCCCGACGGTAACAAGAGCTTCCCTATCCCATTCACTGTAATTCCCCGGCCACTTTGCCGAGTCGAACAGACTAACTACGATTTCGCCCAAGCCAGTGTTCTATACCGGGCTGATGACCCCCAGGTTGCCAAGAAGTTGTTTGGAGTGCCGGCTGGCACAGGCCTCGTTTCACCTGAGACAATCACCAACGCTAGAGGAGTGTGGCCGGTCGCTATGTATATATGGGTAGCTCCTGCTAATCTCAATGAAGGCAGAAATGCACTTATCAACATAGCAGACTCGAAGATACGCTTCCTAGTCGGCGATCCAAACGTATCCGAAGGGATTGGTCAAGAAGATCAGGATTTGTTACCCAATGCGGAAGGTTACTCGGTCGAATTCGTTTGCGAGCAGAATGGGTACGTGCTGGTACGCATTGTGGTACAAGCTCTAACGGCCGACATAGACTACAAAGAGGAGTGAGGCATCCTCAGTCGCCGTTGCCACCGGAACTGCGTCTGAGGATACTTTCTCCTCCACAACGGCACGTGCGCGTGCCTCGCTCCTCTATGGTGGGCCTGCTTGGCCGGTCACCCACAGATAGGCGGGTGTACCGGCCGACATCCGCTTATCCGCTGTTTATCTGCTGCCGTGCCGACCTATGAACCAGATTGCCTTGCGCGAACTTATTGTCCGGCACTTCAATGAGGAGGAGATCAGAACCCTCTGCGCCGACCTGGGGATAGAGTACGACGACCTGGGCGGCCGGGGGAAAGAGAGCAAGGTTCGGGAACTCATCACTTGCCTTGACCGCCGGGGTCGCCTGCAAGCCCTCTGGCGAGCTTGTCAGGTGGCACGGCCGAACGCACCGTGGGCAGACGTTCGGATTATCACTAGGAACAGCCAGGATGATCCCAGGAGGGCAGCAAAAATGAGGAATTTTGCCATTGTTGCTATCGTTTTGGCCATGGGTATTATTGCCGCCATTCTTGTCATACCGGATGGATGTTCAATCCAGGTGAGCGCGGCCAGGACTGTCTTGATCGTAGGAGATCAAACCCACGTCACGGTTACTTCGAAAGGAGATTGTGGAACTGGCTTGACCTTCGTCTGGTCGGCCGATAATGGCACCGTGGATCCGGCCGGGTTAACCAGCCAATCATCCATTACCTACACGGCCCCCGCAGTTGATGGCGCCTACACCATCGGCGTGGAGGCTAAAAACAACCAGGGACAATCCTTCCACGGGGAAACGAAAGTTTCTGTCACCGGTGGGGCGGCCGTTTCCCAGGTCGTTTTGCCCACACCCACCCCTTCCCCGCCGGCC
>JBFMFT010000181.1:0-9589 GCA_040751925.1 Chloroflexota bacterium | reverse complement strand
GCCTGGCTACTCCAACGCCTGGCCGCCCCTCTCCCTGAACTGGTCGAGGCGATAGTAACCCGCTTGCCGTTTTTCTTTCTCCGTCGCCCGCTCACCCCGGCCGACGTTTCCTCCTCCTCCATCGAGACGGCCAGCCGCCAGGCGGCGGCCGCAACCCAGCAGCCGGCGCCTGGCCCGGCCGTCGTTGGGGCTATCCTGGAGGCTGTTCGGGCTGACTTGGGCGCGCTGGGCATTTATCTGGCTGAGGTCGCCCAAGCAACGTGGGGCCGACGTGTGGCTGTGCAAATAGGCGTCGCGCCGGGTGGGTCCTCTATGCGACTTTCGCCCGCTAGTCAATCCCTGGCCCCGGCCGCCACGATTCACGAGGAGTCTGCCCGCTACCTCTTGGGGAGAACGGTGCCCACGGCCGCCGCCCCTGATGAGGTTTGGCGCGTGACCGAACAAGAACTGACTGGTGTCCCTCCCCTTCACGTCGAGTTAGTCGCCAAGCGTTTATCGTCTTTAACCTGCTCCCTGGCTGTACAAATCGAAAGGGCCGGCTACCGCGTGGCACTTCGTTATGGCGATGAGGAACAGGCAACCTTAACCGACGAAACCGGCCGCGCCCTCTTCTCTCCCCTTCCCATCGCTGCCCTATCCCAACTGACTGTGACCATCCACCCAACCTGACAGGTTTCCAAAAACCTGTCAGGTTTACCAAGACTTAGCGCAGGTGGCGTCGGACAGCGGTGACCAGCGAATCGGCCGAATAAGGCTTTTGCAGAAAGCCCGCTGGCTCCTGGCTGCTGAATCGCCGCCGCGCCTCCATCTGGCTGTAGCCGGAGGAGAGCAACACCCGCACCTGGGGATCTATTCGACGCAGCTCCACAAACGTTTCCTCACCGCTCATGCCGGGCATCGAGAGGTCCAGCAGGACGAGTTGGATGTCGGTCTGTCGTTGGCGGAAAAGCTCAAGACCTTGTGGGCCGTTGGCGGCCGAGAGTACGTCCACCTCCTCCATCGCCAGAATATCGGTCACTGCCTCCCGCACCGGCTCTTCATCGTCAATCACCAGGATCAGCGGCCGGCTATGATCAGGGACGGCTATTTCCCGCGCCTCTGGTACCGGCCCAGCCTCGTCCGGGCTGGCTTCCGTAAGACTGGCTGGTAAGACTATTCTAAAAGTTGTGCCTCGCCCCACCTGGGTGTCCACTTCCAGGCCGCCCTTGTGTCCGCGCACCACACCCAAAACAGCAGCCAGACCCAAGCCTCGGCCGGTAAACTTGGTGGTGAAGAACGGATCGAATATCCGGGATAACGTGTCGGCGTCCATCCCCGATCCATCATCCCGAACCTCCAGGGTAACGTGGCGGCCGGGGGCGGCCGGGGCCACGATAACCTGGGCAATACGCTCAGGCACAGGCTCCGCCCCGTTGCTGATTTCCGCTATGGACGCCGGTGTTGAACCGTTCAGCCGCACGGCTGTCCGCAGGCAAACGTGGCCCGGCCGTTCGCCAATCGCTTCGGCCGCGTTCAAGACCAGATTCATCACGACTTGCTGAATCTGGCCCACGTCAGCCTCGATCAACGGCATGGCCGGCGCCAGATCGGCCTGCAACTGAACATTCTTAGGCACGGCGACTTCCAGGAGAGGTAAGTGCCGTTGGATAAAGGTGTTCAAGTCAATTAGCCTCGTCTGGAACTGGCCGCGCCCCGAATAAGCCAGCAGTTGGCGAGTCAGGTCGGCCGCCCGCTCGGCGGCCATGACGACCTTTTCCACACTGGCCCATGCGGGTATGCCTGGCGGCAATTGGCTGAGGGCCAGCGTCGCCTGCCCTAGCATAGCCACCAGTAGATTATTAAAATCGTGGGCCACCCCACCCGCTAGTAGACCCAGGCTTTCCACTTTCTGCGCGTGACGCAATGCCTCCTCCGTTCTCTGCCGCTCGATGGCCGTCGCCAGCACGTTAGCGACACTTTGCAGGAAGTGAACGTCGTCTCTGGAAAAGGAGAGCGGCCGCGTCGAATGGGCCCCCAGCACCCCGAACGGCCGTTCCTGACCGTGGATAATGACACTCAGGCCACCTCGAACGTTGTGTTCACGGAGTAGAGGGGGGCCGCTAAAACGGCTCTCTTGCGGCAAGTCCTCTACAATAACCGGCCCGCCAATGTGCAGGGTGTAGCCAGCCTGGGAACTCAAGCCAGCGTCTACGACGGCCTGCCCAACCAGACCCGGCCGCCAGCCAACCCCAGCCCGCAATCGCAAAGCCTTGTTCCCCGGCAGAAGTTCCAGCACCTTACAATACTCCACCCGCAACGTATCGGCGACGGCCGCCACCGCCTGTTCCATCAGGCTAGTCAGGTTGCCCTCGATTAACGCTCGCTGGCCCAACTCCGCCACGACCGCCTGTTGTCGCTCCCGCGTCTTCAGAGATTCCTCGACCTGTCTGCGCTCCGTAATGTCAGAAACGACGCCGTATAAGTAAACAGAGTCATCATCCGACCTACGCGCATTGACGTGGTCATGTAACCAACGCACAGTTTGGCCGTCGGGCAAGATTATTCTGTATTCACGGGCTATCTCCTCCTCTGTGCCGGACATGGCGAGGGAGGCTGCCTTCTCTAGCTCAGGGCGATCTTCGGGATGAATCGTGCTTAACCATCGTTCGCGGCCAACCATGTAAAACGCTGGCGGCCGGCCGGTTATCCGTTCAACAACTGGCGAATAATAGCGGTAGGTCAACTGGCCGGCCGGGTCTACCGCGGCGCTCCAAAAGTAATTGGGCGCAGAGTTGAAGACCAGACGTAGTTCCGCTTCGGCCTGCCGCAGCGCTTGCTCCGCTTGCTTCCTCTGCATGGCTATGGCAATCTGGTCGGAGACGAAGGTGAGAACTTGCTTCTCCCTCGCCGAGTAGGCGTTGGCGTCACGATAATGCTGGACAACTACTGCGCCGATGGTCTGGCCCGAAACTTGTAAAGGTACACCTAACCAGATGGGTGAAGGTGTTCCCAGCATTTCCACTTCCCCCTGGCGGATGAGTGCCTGGTGTTCTGCTTCATTCAACAAGAGCGGCTCGCCAGTGCGAATCACGTAGTTCGTGAGGGACTTGCCCCATGGAGGTAAGGTGGCCGGCTGCGGGTCGAACTCGTCCACAAAATAGGGAGTCGTGATGACGTTGGTTTGCGGGTCGTATAGAGCGATGAAGAAGTTGCCGGCCGGCATCAAGGTACCGATAATCTTGTGTATTTCCCGGTAAAGGCTGTCCAGGCTAATGTCAGAACTGGCCACCGAGGCAATCTGGTAGAGGGCCGCCTGAACCCGCTCACTTTGCACGCGCTCGGTGAGGTCGTGGCCGATCCCGACGAGCTGGTTGGCCGGCCCGCGGGCATCGTGCCAGGCAATCCACCGCCACTCGCCGTTTTTATGGCGAACCGGGCGCTCGTAGGGTACATCGGGCAGTGGAGCTTCACCGCGCGCGTAGGCGGCTACTGTCGCCTTTTGCTTGGCGGCTTCAGCCTCGTCCGCAAACGTTAGTTGCCACCACTTGTCGCCCAGCAGTTCATCCACCTGATAACCCAGGATCGTCTGCGCGGATGGACTAATGTACACCAAATCGCCATTCTGGTCGGCCACCAGAACCAATGAATTGACCCGTTGCAGAATTTCATCGGACAAACCGAGCCGGGCAAATAACCGGGCATTTTCCAGGGCAATAGCAATGTGATTGGCGAAGGCCTCGATAAAGGGTGTGTCCCCCTCCACCAGTCTCTCGCCCGCCACGTTCAGCACACCTTGTACCCGGCCGCCAATGTAGATGGGCGCGAAGATAGCTGGGACAGTCCCCAGAACATTCAGGATGGGGCGAACAAAACGGCGCGCCGGCCGGGGAATCAGTTCCCTGGTCACGTAAGACGAGTCTGGCACGAAAATGGTCTTTCCCTGCCGCACGGCCTCCTGGTATACGCTAACCTGGTCAATGGCAAATTGAAATCCCTCGACGTGGAGAGCGGTCAGTTGTTCCAGACGTTCCAGGACAGCGCTCTGTAACGACAGGGCCCGCACGACCAGGCGTTGATCGCTCTCGTCGCGCAACATCAGACCGCCCCGCAAACCCAGAGCAGCGATGTGTTCCCGCACGGCCTGGAAAACAGCTTCCTCGGAGAGTGAGGAGCGTTGCAAGGAGGCGGCGGCCAGGTTCAGGGCGCGCAGCAGTTCGATCTCGTGGCGTACACCCACGTAGGCGGCCGGGGCGTTCTTGCCTTTATGAGCCATCTTTTTCCCTTACTTCCATGTATCGTACCGGGCCTACTTTACTGTAAAATTGGCTAGATTCAAGGGCTTTCGCTGGAAACGTGACCAATGGGCTATTGCCCTTGACTTCTATAAAGACACCATGTTTACACTTTTTACATTTTCCTCTGGCGTAGAGACGTTCCGGCGGAACGTCTCTACAGTGGCGTATCCCAAAAAGTGCAAGGATAGTGAAAGAGAAGACAGGAGAGTACCGAAATGATGTCAAATGCCCAGGTTGTTTTGGTGACAGGCGGCACGGGAGTTCTCGGCCGCGAAGTGGTTGCTCGCCTGGCGCGGGCCGGCTATCCAGTGCGGCCGATGAGTCGTGGCCCGGCCCGGCGGCAACTGGACGCCGCCAACGTGGAGTGGGCGCAGGCTGACCTGCTGACGGGCGCGGGCCTGGCCGAAGCGGTGACCGGGGTGGGAACGATTGTCCACGCCGCCAGCAACCCCTTCCAGCAGACCAAGCAGGTGGACGTGGAAGGAACCGGCCGCTTACTAGAGCAGGCGCGGGCGGCCGGGGTCAGCCACCTGGTCTACATCTCCATTGTGGGCATTGACCGTGTGCCGCTCAACTATTACCGCCACAAGCTGGCGGCCGAGAAGGTCATCGAGCAAGCCGGTGTTCCCTACTCGATCCTGCGAACGACTCAGTTCCACAACCTGATTGACAGCTTGCTGGGGCGCTTCACTCGCCTGCCACTGGTTACGTTTCTCGATGGGGCGATGCAGTTCCAGCCCATTGACGAAGGGGAAGTGGCAGCGATGCTGGTGGAGAGGGTGGCGGCCGGGCCACAGGGCCGCCTGCCCGACGTGGGTGGGCCACAAGTGCGCCGGCTGGCTGATTTGGTTCGCCCCTGGCTGAAAGCCCGTCACCTGCGTCGCCTGATCTTACCAGGTTATCTCCCTGGCGGCTTTGGCGCGGCCGTCCGCCAGGGCCTCAACACCGCGCCGCAGAACAAGAGCGGCCGTATCACCTGGGAGAAGTGGTTGCAACGTCGCTATTCGAGCTAGAGGCCCTGGAAAATGGCAGACACTTCCACCTGGAAACCCGGCAACACCTGCGAAACGGCCGTATCATCCCCTTCCAGCCTGCCCACTTGTAAAACATACTCGCCTTTCTCCCAGATATAAATTTCTACTGTCTCGGTCCGATAATCTACGATCCAATACTCCGGCACACCGGCCGCCTGGTACAACAGAAACTTATCGTAGCGGTCAAAGAGCCAGTTACCAGGAGAGAGAATTTCCACCACCAGGTCTGGGACACCCTCAATGTAGTGGCTACCAATGATGTTCAGATGGGCGGCCAACACGAGAACGATATCCGGCAGAAGGGGTACGGGCTGTTGAGGCAAGCGCACACCAGTCGGAGCAGCGAAGAGGCGGCCCAATCCTCGTAGGTCCACTCTCCCTGCTTGGGCCATTGGTTAGCTAATGACGGTCGCGCTTGGGTCAAGACAGCCATTGGCAAATCTCCTGTAGTTATTGTAAGAGATCAGGTCTCCGCTGTCAAAGCCAGATAATCCTTGCCATGCAGTCGGTCCTGGATTTTCTGGGTGATTTTGCCCAGGTCGGCGTCACGATGAACGTAGTCCAGGTTATCGGTGTCAACGGTCAGGACTGGGCAGAGGGTGAAGCAGGCGGCCCAATCGTCGTAGAGTTCATTGAGTTGGGCCAGGTAGGTGGGGGCGATGGATTGCTCGTAGCCCCGGCCGCGACTGGCGATGCGCCGGAGTAGCGTCGGCACAGAGGCGCGCAGGTAGACGACCAGATGGGGCGGCCGGAGTAAGACGCACAGTGTCCGGTATAGGTCGAGGTAGTTCTGCCAGTCCCGCTCGCCCAGGTGACCCTGGCGGTAGAGGTTGCGGGCAAAAATCTCCGCGTCCTCGTAGACGCTGCGATCCTGGATGACGGAGTGCGGCCGTTGCAGCAATTGGTGGTGCTGCTGCAAACGACGGGAGAGAAAGAAGACCTGCGAATGAAAACTCCAGCGGGCCATGTCCTGGTAGAAATCGGCCAGGTAGGGGTTTTCTTCCACCGCCTCAAAATACGGCTCCCAGCCCAGTTCTTCGGCCAGGAGCGTGGTCAAGGTGCTTTTGCCGACCCCGATGTTGCCGGCAATCGTAATGAAGTAACGGTTCATAGCCTCTATTGTCCAGCCAATCAGGTTGCCGCGCAATTACCAGTACGTAATTACTCAGCCAGAAACCAGGTCTTTCCCTGGATAACCATCGTCATTTCCCGCAAAAACCTGGTTTCTACAGAGACGGCGTTAAGGAAAAACCTCATATTTCTTAAAACTCCTAGAAAAATCTGGCCTTTGCCGCTATAGTAGTGGCGTTGCTGCGCTAGACATCGCGCTTTTCAAGCCCAAAATCACTTTCTCGCAGGAGGGTCCCGGCCGTGAAAAAACGCCTTGCGCTATGCCTCGTCTTGTGCCTGTTCCTATTCACCTTTTTTAGCCAGAACCAGTGGGCGCAGCCCGCGCCCTTGGCGGCCGATGGGCTGCCCAACGTCATTGTCATCCTCACCGACGACCAGCGGTGGGATACCCTTTGCGCCAACCAATACGGTATGAGCGCCATCTGCCAACT
Organism: Chloroflexota bacterium; assembly: GCA_040751925.1. Classification (GTDB taxonomy): domain Bacteria; phylum Chloroflexota; class Anaerolineae; order Promineifilales; family Promineifilaceae; genus JBFMFT01. The sequence continues at coordinate 2,719 of JBFMFT010000181.1, read as the reverse complement.
CCCCGCGCCAGACCGGCCGATGCCGGTGGTGGAGAGTGAACTGATCGCCAATGGCGTTCTCTTCACCAACGCCCTCTCCACCAACCCGGCCTGCTGCCCGGCGCGAGCCAGCCTCCTCTCCGGCGGCTTTCATTCCCACCACACCAACGTCCTCTCCAACCGGCTGCCCAACGGCTCGGTGCAGCAGTTTACTGACACGACCACCATCGCCACCCTGCTGCAACAACAGGGCTACCAGACTGCCCTCATCGGCAAATACCTGAACGGCTACACGGCCCTGGTGGACGAAGGGACAGGTGAGGGGTACGTGCCGCCGGGGTGGGATAGTTTCTACGGCTCGTACATTCAAGAAGACTGGCTGGCCTCATTGGAATTTGTGGTGGGCAGCAGCACGGCCGAAGGCCCCGGCACCGGCATTATCCAGGCGATCACGGATGGTACCTACCTGACCGACTATGAACGAGACCGCGCCCTCGACTTCATCAACACCACTTGTCCCGGCCAGTCCTGCGCCGCCCCCTTCTTTTTATACCTGAGCCTGGAAGCCCCCCACGACCCGGCCACCCCGGCCGCCCGCCACGCCGCCCTGTTTACCGACGTCATCTACCAGGAACGGGGTTGGGGAGAATTGCCGGACGACGACCTGACTGACAAACCACTCCATGTGCAGAACAACGGTCCAACCTGGACGCCTGGGGCCGACGACGCCTTCCACCAGGATCAGTTGCGTAGCCTACGAGCGGTGGATGAAGCCGTGGCGGCCATTCTGGACACCCTGGAACAAAAGAACCTGCTCTCCAACACGGTCATCATCTTTGCCTCGGACAATGGTTATCTGTGGGGCGAACATAAGCTAGAAGGTAAATTCACTCCCTACGAAGAATCCATTCGGGTACCCCTGGTCATCCGTAAGGATGGCGTTGCGCCCCACCTGGAGGATGCTCTGGTGTCGCTCAACCTGGACCTGGGACCAACCATCCTGGAACTGGCCCAGGTGACACCCATCGGCAGTGATGGGGATAGCTTGCTGCCTCTGCTCAATGACCCTAGCCTACCCTGGCGCGACTCCCTTCTATTGGAACGGTTCAGCGACGGCGGCGAAAGCGCGCCTGACTTGCCCAGTTGGACCGGCATCCGCACGGCCGACAACTGGAAGTACATCGAATACGCCGCCGGCGAACGAGAACTGTATGACCTGACGGCCGACCCCTACGAACTGAATAGCCAACACGCCAACCCGGCTTATGCGACGGTGCTGGCCAACCTGGCCGCCGACTTGAGCCAGCTATCGCCTGGTGTAGTCATCCTCGACGATAGCCTGCCCGATCCGCAGACGATTGACCTGCCAGGGGCCACCCTGAACCAGCCCTACGACTTCCAGTTCTACGCGCGGGGCGGCAACGGCCAATACGTCTGGAGTGTTTTTCTGGATACCGGCAATTGTACGGGGTCGCTGCCGGCCGGCCTCAGCCTGGGCGCAGATGGGCATCTGACCGGCTCACCCACCCAGGCCGGGGCCTGGGAAGTCTGCATCCAGGTGGCCGACACCTCGCAATCGCCGCAGCCGGGCAACTCCCGGCCGCAAGCCTATGTCAAGAAATACCGCCTGACCACCACGGCCACCCTGACCTGCGCCGGACTGATACAGGAGGCCGAGAACGCTGTGCTGACCGACATTTTTGCCGTCAGCAACGACACGGCCGCCAGCAACGGCCAATACATCCACGTACCGGCCGGCAACGGCAATAGCCTAAACGCCCCCGACGAAGCGCACAAAGCCACCCTCTGCTTCACGGTGACGACGGCCGGCACGTATCGCCTCAATGGTACCGTCTACGCCGCCGCCACCAACGACAACTCCTTCTTCGTCAAAGTAGATGGCGCGCCCACTGAAGGCTACCTGTGGGACACCCTGGTAACGGTTGGCTACGAGGAGGATTACGTCAACAGCCGCGCCGGAATTGACCCGGTCGAGGTGTTTCTAGCCATAGGCGACCATACAGTAGACATCTATTGGCGCGAGGATGACACGCGCCTGGACAAGCTGGAATTAGAATTACAAACGCTCCCTTGTTCCAGCCAGGCGCAGGAGGCTGAGGCCGGCCAATGGGTGGGGTCGTTTGTGGCGGTGGACGACGGGGCGGCTAGTGGGGGACAGTATATTCACATTCCACCTGGCACGGGTAATAGTCAGGAAGCCCCGGACGAAAACAACAAGGCCACCTATTGCTTCACCGTCAACACGGCCGGACTCTACCGCCTCAAGGGGTGGGTCTACGCCGAGACCAGCCTGGATAACTCGTTTTGGGTGAAGTTGGGCGGCAATCCGGCGGCCGGATACCTGTGGGATACGGTCGAAGCGGCAGCCTACACGGAAGATTACGTCAGCGACCGCGGCTTGGCCGACCCGGTGGAGTGGCTGCTCGAACCAGGCGACTACCTGGTAGACGTATACTGGCGCGAGGATGGCACGCGCCTGGACAAACTCGAACTCACCCTACAAACCACGTGCAGCAGCGCGGGCCAGGAAGCTGAAGTTGGCTCCCTGGTCGGTGACTTTGTGATTGGGAATGACCCGGCCGCCAGTGGCGGGCAATACATTCACGTCCCCAACGGCACGGGCAATGAGGTAGATGCCCCCAATGAACTGCACAAGGTCAGCTATTGCTTCACGGTGACAGCGGCCGGCACGTACCGGATACGCGGCCGGGTTCTGGCC